>JANMKG010000074.1:0-3156 GCA_031371915.1 Chitinophagaceae bacterium
ACCATAGAAGCCGTATTCATACATGCTGGCCGCTACCTCGAAGGCCTTGCCTGTTTCTTTGGAATAGAGGTAGGAGTAGATCAATTCTTCCTGGAAGTTTTTTTTATCCTGGTCATCGTAATCATCTGTTCTTTTAAGCCATTCCCTGATCTCTTCTTCGCCATACGATTTCTTCCGCAGGTAATAAAAAAGCCCGTACATATATTCAGCTTCATGAGGATCCAGGATGACGGCCTGGGTATAGAAATAATAAACCGAGTCCTGGTAGGGATGGTTTTTTTTATCAAAACGATTCGCCATTTGGAAATAGAAATTGGCGGAGTCGATATTATCCGACAAAGAATTTCTTTCTGAATCGAGCGCCGTTCTTCCTTCCACATCATCACTGTATTTATCATAGCGAATATGCTTCAGCCTTTTTTCATATTCAGCCATTCTTTCCTGGATACAGTGGGCGCATTCAAATGTGCGGTAAGCGGTGTCCTTCTCCAGTACTTCATTATAATAGCTCAGAGCTTTTTTATAATCTTTTTTATAACCATAGGCAATGCCCAGGTAATATTTGGGAATCAGCCAGCCCGGGCTCATTTGTGTTGCCTTTTCAAGGACCTGTATAGCGTTGGTATAATTCATTTGTCTTAATTCAAGGGCGCCTTTTGCAGTGAAGAGGTAGGCCGCTTCGGGTTCCTGTTTCATGGCCGAGTCAAGGATCAGCGACAGTTCCTTTGTATCTGATCTCCAGTTAAACAATACAGTACCTACTACTTTCAGGTATCTTTTGAGGTTGGTGAGCTGTTGCTGGTAGGGCAGGTGAAGATCGTTGTAGGCTAATACCTGGTCAAAAAGACCGATCGCGTAATCGTATTCGTATTCTTTCACAAAATTCTTACCGATAAAGGAATTATTAACGATTGCCTGGGCTGTATTCATCAGGGCGGAAAGCAGGTGGGAGTTGGCGCTAAGGATAAAACTTGTATCCTTGCTGCAGGACCTTAAATTCCTGTAACTGGCAGATGCGGAAACAGGGTCTTTGGGATCGAATTTTTTTTCCGCTATAGCAGTATTCATTTGCCGGTAATAAAAAGTACAACTGTCTTCTGTTACCCGGAAACGCGGAAAAGAAACAGCATGGTTGCCCGGGATATTGTTCCTGGTTTTATTGGGAAATTTTTTGAGGTTGGCGATCACGGTAGAATATTCATTGGGACCCTCGACAAGGGGTTGTTGTTTTGGCACTGTTTCTTTTACGATGGTTTGTCCAAAATATTGCCGTAGTTCATCCAGTGTCACCAGGGAATCCTTATCACTGTCAGCGGCTCCATTCAGTCCCTTTACAAGATAATAGGAGAAGACCCCTCTTCCATTTCCCCATTGCGACCCTTCCTGTGATGGTTGGTTGGGTTGTGAGCTTAATATCTTGATCTCGTTGTGCCACATTGTTTTTAGCGCCAGCCCGGTGTATTCCATTCCTTTCGCACCACCCGCAAGTTTGCCTGCCCGGCAGGCATCGGTGATGACGATAACACCTACATTATTTGTTGAGAGGGTTACGAAAATATCTTTAAGATCATTCACAGATAAAGCCCCTGCCATATAGTTATTGGAATAAGTATCTTCTGTCAGCAGGTATCCTTTATTAAAAATGGTGAAGCTTTCCGTATCGCCATGACCCGAGAAATAAAAGATCAGGTTATCACCGGGTTTGGAAAGAAGAGCAAGCCGCTGCAGTTCCGCGATGATATCGCCGCGTTTTGCGTTTTCATTGGTAAGTAAAACGATATCTCCTTTAGCCATATTCCAGTAACTATTATGGGCAAGGTAATCAGCAAAAACCTCGGCATCCTTATCGGCATATTTCAGCTTATCAATATACTCATACCGGGAGATACCGACCACCAGGGCCCTGGTGATACCAGTGTTAGTGCCCGCTGTCTCTTTAACTACAAGCCCTTTTGGCTCCTGGGAGTAAAGCAGGGCTGGCAGTGTCACGAACATCAGCAAAGTGCCGAAGAATTTCATGTAGTGACTATTTGGCGGACATACTAAAGTACGCATTAGGAAGGGCATAAACAATACCCTTTGATATCCTTTGCACGATGAAAATCGGGAATGATTTCAGTGCCATTCTCTACCTTCACGGTAAAATAGGCTGATGCAGGTTTTACTTTCCCCCGCGCAACTAAATGCTACGATCGATACACTGGCGGCGCAATTGAATAAGAATCATCCCGATCATGATGATGTTATTTTTGTTGGCATCCAGCAGGGCGGGGTGGTGCTGGCAAATAGTATCACCGCTTCTTTGCAAAAATTAGCACCTTCGGGGAAGGTTCAGTATGGCCAGCTTGATATTACATTTTACCGGGACGATATCCGCAATGAGATCCTGGCACCCGATATGATGAACCTGCCCTTTGCTATTGAGAACAAAACCGTGGTACTGATCGATGATGTATTATTCACCGGCCGGACCATCAAAGCAGCCCTCGATGTATTATTGGATTATGGCCGCCCGGCTAAAGTAGAACTATGTGTATTGATCGACAGGAAAGAACACCGGCAATTCCCTATCCAGGCGGATTATGTAGGTAAAACGGTCGTTACAGCGAAGACAGATAAAGTAAAACTGGTCAATAACGAGGTGGTCCTGATAAGTGCCCAGGCTTTATGAATTAATCTGTGTTAATTCATGCTCATCTGTGTCAATCAGTGCAATCCGTGATTTTTTCTGTTTATCTGCGCTCAAATACCTTAATTTTGTTTTTTAATGCAACTATCCACTCGACACCTGCTGGGCATTAAAAACCTTACTCCACAGGATATTTCCTTAATTCTTTCGACCGCCGGCCAATTCAAAGAAGTTTTACAGCGACCCGTTAAGAAAGTTCCTTCATTAAGAGATGTAACCATCGTCAATCTTTTTTACGAGAACTCTACCCGGACCCGCTTCTCTTTTGAACTGGCTGAAAAAAGATTAAGTGCTGATACGATCAACTTCGCGGCTTCTACTTCCTCTGCAGCCAAAGGGGAAACCCTCCTGGATACGGTCAACAATATCCTGTCCATGAAAGTGGATATGGTGGTGATGCGGCATAGCGCCAGTGGTGCGCCGCATTTCCTGGCAAAGCATATTCCGGCAGCTATAATAAATGCAGG
>JANMKG010000080.1:0-9550 GCA_031371915.1 Chitinophagaceae bacterium
CCCTCCGTAAGATCCATATATTTGACAACCGGGTACGGGAAGAAGAAGAACCCGGGATGCCGCCTAAATTAAAAGGATATCTTGATAAGATCATTTCTTCCTCTGCCCGGATGCAGAGCCTGATCAATGACCTGCTCCTGTTTTCTCAAACTACGACTCCCAATGAATCATCGGAGCCTGTTGATTTCGCTTTATTAATGACGGAAGCAAGAAATATGCTGGCACACCTGATCGAAGAAACAAAGGCTCATATCACGTATACAAAACTGCCGGTAGTAAGGGTAGTTTCTTTCCAGTTTCTCCAGGTCTTTATCAACCTGCTCAGTAATGCCATTAAATACCGCAAGCCCGAGACCCAGCCGGAAATTTGGATCGGGTCAGTGATCGTGACACACCAGGAGATAGGCCCGCAACCCGGTGTACTCAGTGGTAATTATCTTAAATTAAGTTTTGCGGATAATGGAATTGGTTTCGACCCGCAGTTTGCTGACCGTTTATTTGATCTTTTCACGAGGCTTCATAATAAAGAAAAATACCAGGGTACGGGTATTGGACTTGCTATCTGCAAAAAAATCGTGCAGCTTCACCAGGGTTTTATCCGCGCAGAAAGCGACGGGCACACAGGATCTACTTTTCATATTTATTTGCCGGAAGAAAGGGTAGTATGACGATGCCTGTTCGCTGAACTAATTTATTGCTCAACCAAAACTTTTTTCCCATATAAAAGGCTCAGCGAATCCGCGATCTTGCTGGTATCCGCTGCAGTGGCGGGCAACAGCATAAATAATTTATAGGAAAGCGAATCGTTGGTTTCCATCTTCACATCCCATTGAAAAGTTTTTAAGCGGCTAAAGCGGTCAAACGCTCTCTTGGCAGGAGAAACTTCCAGTACAAATTTATAATTCCCGGCAACAACAGCAACCGGGGGTTGTTCCACCACGCTATCCTTTTGGTAGGTTACCGTGTCAGTGATGGGAACAGTAGTATTCACTTCTTCGTTTTTTTTCTCCACCACGGGGGATTCATCATTCTTAGCGGTAGTTTTTTTATACATCCTGTAACCGCCCCAGATAGCAAGGGCTACCCCGCCAAGTAATAATAAAAGCGCTGCTGGTCGTCTCCAGTTCATTTTTTGTTTCCGGGGGTAAAAGATGCTCTTGTAATCAGCGAGTGATTCTTCGGTGGGTGAAGCAGCGGATTTGTCCCGCGCTGACAATTCTTTCTGGCTTTCCGGCAGAAGATCCCCGGCCGAAAAAGTAAATTGCCCGGACCTTATTTTAGCAAGATTGCCAATACCCTCAAAAAGGAAGGGCTTCCCGATATTCAGAAATTGTTTGGCTTGTTCAAGATGTGAATCCAGGTCAGCCGCGGCCAGTGCCTTTATCTTACCCGTTTTAGAGGAAATATAAGTGATAAGATCAGGCGATTCCCTGATCGTTGCGTTATTCTCAAATGAAATACCATCAGGATGGACCAACTTGCCCTGGTTGATATCTGTTGCTACCTGTACGAACGGGTCAAGAATAAAACTTCCGATACCCGGAAGATCAAGCCGTTTGTTGGTGTAGAGGTATTGTGCCAGCAGGGGTGCTAATTTCAAGGCTTATTGGTTATGGTACACAATATATATAATTTGCCCGGCTGTTACAAGTGGAGAAAGCCTTAGTAGTTTAACTTTGTGTACTTATGCTTACCGAAGAAGAAAACAGGTTTATCCGGTATTGGGAAGAGAACCGGTTGCGCAAAAAACGCCTTATGTGGCAACTAGCGGCCGGATTACCACTGGGTGTTTTATTGGCGGCAGGTATTTATGTGAATTATTTTTCCGGATGGTACCAACGGGCAGATATGGAATTGAGGGTAGATTCCTCTGGTGTACTGGTCGTAATGATCGGGCTATTGCTTACCGTGGTCTTTGTGGTCATCTTTTCAGCCCGGCACCGATGGGACATGAATGAGCAACGGTATAAAGAATTGATGGCTAAAAGAGACAGGAAATAAGAAATAGGAAATGAGAAATAAGGAATAAGAAAGTTGAGCAGTCTGATGAATTGAAAGATATTACCCCGTAGGGGTTCAACATACAAACAAATAAGAAATGAGGAATAAGGAGGTTGGGAGTGATTCCAGCCGGGAAACGACTATCTCCGGACTTTCTTTTAAATTTGCGGGGCTTTTGCAGCATTATAGCACAGGCGGGGGTCTTACCTATTAATAAGCTACTAAAAACGAAACATGAAAAGAACAATTAATATTTTATTGATATCTATTTTACTGAACGGTGCAGGAAGTTGTATCAAGGAAAAAGGATGCCAGGATAAAACTGTACAGAGTGAACAGGCAAGCATCCTGGCTTATGCGACAGCTAATGGTATCAATGCCACAGCACACAGCAGTGGGATGTACTACGAGATAACCAATGCAGGCAGCGGAGTTAGTCCAACTCCCTACTCAACCGTGACAGTGCGGTACACGGGTAAATTGCTGGACGGAACTGTCTTTGATTCACAAATTGGTACTGGCGTGACCTTTCCTCTTGGCCAGGCGATCTATGGATGGCAGCTTGGGCTGCCCCTGATACATAAAGGAGGTTCCATAAAACTGATCATCCCTTCGTCATTAGCTTATGGTTGTGGTGGCAAAAGCCCCATACCAGGCAGTGCGATTCTTTTTTTCGATATTCAACTGGTGGATGTTCTGTAGCTGAAACTATCTGCTTTGCTCAACCCCGGCTTCCAGTCGGGGTTTTTCTTGTACTTCGTAGCTTTAATAGTTAACTGCTGCAGATCGTAGTTCGGCGAAGAAGTAAGTTGTATTTTTGCAGATAAATAATTCTCCTTGTCACACGAAGCCATTTCCGTTTTTGATATTTTTAAAATAGGCGTAGGCCCTTCCAGTTCGCATACCCTGGGTCCGTGGAGAGCTGCCCAGCGTTTTGCAGGCGCCCTGCAACAAAAGAATATTTTATTTGATGTAAAAGAGGTAAAAGTGTTGCTGTATGGCTCATTGGCCAAAACAGGTAAGGGCCATGGAACCGATGTCGCAGTTCAGCTCGGGTTATGCGGTGACGACCCGGTGACCTTTGCGGTCGACAGGATTGCTGCCAAGATCAGCGACATTGCGGCCATGAAAAAAATCGTGTTGCTGGGTTTGCACGAAGTAGATTTTGATCCGCGGAACGATATTGATTTCCTGGTGACAGAATCATTGCCTTTTCATCCGAATGCCCTGACCTTCCTTGCCACTTTAAGGAATGGGGAGGCTATTGCTGAAACCTTTTATTCTGTTGGGGGTGGTTTCGTGGTAAAAGAAGGAGAGAATGGTTCCGCTATAGATGATGTACAATTACCCTTCCCGGTCAACAATGCCCATGATCTTCTCCACTGGTGTATCAAAACAGGTATGCATATCAGCGAGATCGTGATGGAAAATGAGACGGCCTGGCGCGGTGAAAAAGAAACCCGCGACGGGGTTTTAAATACCTGGCGGGTGATGAAAGAATGTATCTATCGCGGCGTTCATACTTCAGGGACTTTGCCCGGAGGGTTGGGAGTAACAAGAAGGGGAGCGGCGTTGAATAAAAAATTACTGGGTAAAAAAGAATACAGCGATTATAATTCCTGGCTGGCTGCCATCCGGTCCGGCGGGAATGATTTTAAGTATACCCTTGACTGGGTCAGTTGCTTTGCCCTTGCTGTGAACGAGGAAAATGCCTCCTTTGGCAGGGTGGTAACGGCTCCTACCAATGGAGCCGCAGGAGTGATACCGGCCGTATTACAATATTATATAGCTTTCTGCGATGGAAATAAGGAGGATAAGATCATCCAGTTCTTATTGACAGCGGCGGAGATCGGAAGTATTTTCAAAAAAGGTGCTACGCTATCAGCTGCCATGGGTGGATGCCAGGCAGAGATCGGCGTGTCATCGGCCATGGCAGCAGCCGGGCTGACGGAATGCATGGGAGGTACCCAGAAACAGGTGATGATGGCTTCTGAGATCGCGATGGAACATCACCTGGGACTGACCTGTGACCCGATCGGGGGGCTGGTACAAGTGCCCTGTATTGAAAGAAACACCATGGGAGCCATAAAAGCTATAACAGCTTCCCAGCTGGCTTTACAAAGTACACCTGACTTCGCCAAAGTCTCACTTGATGCGGTCATCAAGACCATGTGGGATACCGCGAGGGACATGGACTTCAAATACAAGGAGACCGCCGATGGTGGTTTGGCTGTGAATGTACCACTGAGTTTGCCGGAGTGTTAATTACTTTCTTTTTTATTTCTACTCTTTTATTGTTTTAAGTAACCGCATGTTGTAATTTTATCATCCCCCAAAGCTGATTATTCACAACAATTAAATCATAGAATTATGGCTACTAAAAAGAAAGCAAAAAGACCAGCCAGGGTCGCTAAAAAGAGTCCTGCCAAAAAGAAAGTTGTACGTAGGAAGGTCGCCGCAAAGAAAAAAACTGTAAAAGCAAAGCCATCAAAAGTGGGATCCCGCAAAAAACAGGCTCCTAAAAAAGTAGCAAAGAAAAAAGTAGCAAAAAAAGCAGCTTCTAAAAAAACTGCGCCAAAGAAAGCGGTAAGGAAACCAGTGAAAAAAGCAGCCCGCCCTGCTGGTATCACAGTTAAAAGAAAAGCTCCTGCAACAAAACCCACAGCAAAAATTGAAAAACCAGTAACGGCCCCCGTCGTCGAACAAACTGTTGAAAAAACGATTCTGCCGGAGACCGTAGCGTCTGTTCATGATGACAGGGACGGTGGTGCAGATACGATCCGTGAAGGCATCGCTGAAACGGAGGATAAAAAAGGCGGGAGTAACGGAGCGATGATGTAAGCGCTAGTTTAACAGGGGATCTTTTTCCATATCTTTTTCATCCATCGCGGAATAATTTTTTACCTCGTTATAGAGCGTATCTCTTTCTACAGGTTCTCTTTTGGCCTGTTTGATCAGGGTGACCAGTTCGGCCGTGCTCATCGAAGGATTTTGTTCTTCAGAGCCGGCCATACTGTAGATCTTTGTCGTATCGTCAATGGTACCGTCAATATCATCGACACCAAAGGAGAGTGACAGTTGGGCATTCTGTCTTCCCAGCATGGGCCAGTAAGCTTTAAGATGCGGGAAATTATCCAGGTAGATCCGGGAGATCGCAAAGGTCTTCATATCTTCCACCACGCTGCTTTCCGGTATATTGCTCATGTCATTATCCTTGTTCCGGAATTTCAGGGGTATGAACGTATTAAAACCACCCGTCTTATCCTGCAGTTCCCGTAGTCTCCGCATATGATCGACCCTGTGTTGATATTTTTCGATATGCCCGAACAACATCGTGGCATTCGAATGTAATCCCAGTTGGTGGGCTGTTTCATGAATCAGCAGCCATCCATCCGCATCTACTTTATCCGCACATATCTTTTGCCGGATATCCGGGTGAAAGATCTCCGCGCCACCACCGGGTATACTGTCCAATCCTGCCGCGATCAGGAATTTCAATCCTTCTTCTACGCTCACTTTGGCTTTGCGGAACATATAATCATATTCCACGGCAGTAAATGCTTTGATATGAAGACCGGGGCGGTGTGCTTTGATGGCTTTCAGGAGATCGGCAAAGAATTGCAGGTTCATTTTGGGATGCACACCCCCGACAATATGTACTTCAGTAATGGGTTTGCCGTCGTATTTTTTCACCATATGAAGCATCTGGTCAATGCTCAGTTCCCATCCTTCTTCACGTTGTGCATAGAGTTTGCTGTAGGCACAAAAATTACAACTGAACACACAGACATTGGTAGGCTCAATATGGAAATTGCGGTTGAAATAGACCTTATCGCCGTTCTTCCTCATCCGTATTTCGTTCGCAAGACTTCCCACGAAACCCAGGCTGGCTTTTTCAAACAGCAATAATCCTTCTTCATCACTTATCCGTTGCCCGGCTTTAACTTTTTCAGCTATTTGCTGCAGGCCAGGGAAGATATCTTTTGTAGCTATCATAATGGGTATAACAATAATGCGGGCACAAAGTTACACCGGCGAAAGGAATATGATCTTAATAAAACCCTTATGTTTTAGGCTAAAACCACCCGGAGATTATTCCAATTGCCCCGGGTTTAAACCCGGGGCAATTAATGAGAACTATTAATGGCTTTAGCCAAATTACGCGTTCTGCAAAATTTCATAAACCAAAATCCTTATCTTCCCTTTTGATTGCTTTACCAATTAAAATAAGCCCATGAATACCAAAATAAGATTAACGGTTCTTAGCTTTCTGCAATTTTATGTCTGGGGTGCCTGGCTTATTACAATAGGCACCTATTTCTTCTCTAATAATATGGGAACCGGTGCCCAATTTGGAGCCATTTTCTCAACACTGGCCCTGGCTTCTATCATTATGCCGGCGCTTACAGGTATTATTGCCGACAGGTGGATCAATGCGGAAAAATTGTATGGGGTTCTTCATATTCTCTATGGCGGGTTTTTATTTTATGCAACACAAGTACATGATGCAGGTACATTGTATTATGTAATCTTTGGAGCGATGCTTTGTTATATGCCGACCATTTCACTCTCCAATTCTATTTCTTATACTATTCTGAAAAGGGAGAACTATGATGTTGTAAAAGTATTTCCACCCATCAGGGTTTGGGGAACCATTGGGTTTATAGCAGCGATGTGGACAACCAACCTTAGCGGGAGTAAAGCAAATACAAACCAATTCCTGATAGGTGCTGTAGGGGCAATATTGTTAGGTATTTATTCATTCACCTTGCCCAAGTGCCCGCCCCAACGATCCATTTCTAAAAAAGCCTCCATTATTGAACAACTGGGATTAAAAGCTTTTACCCTGTTTGGAAAATATAAAATGGCCCTGTTCTTTATCTTTTCTATGTTCCTGGGTGCGGCTTTACAATTGACCAATATGTATGGCGATACTTTCCTGGATGATTTCAGGAAAATTCCTGAATATGGGCCAGCATCATTTGTGGTGAAAAACTCCACGATCATCATGTCCATATCACAGATATCGGAGACGGTATTTATCCTCACTATTCCTTTTTTCCTGAAGCGATTTGGTATTAAGAATGTGATGTTGTTCTCTATGCTTGCATGGGTATTGCGTTTTGGACTGTTTGCCTATGGCAATCCCGCTGACGGATTATGGATGATCATACTTTCCTGTATCGTTTATGGAATGGCATTTGATTTCTTCAATATCTCCGGGTCGCTGTTTGTTGAAACAACGACAGATTCGTCCATCCGCTCCAGTGCACAAGGGGTCTTCATGATGATGACCAATGGTTTTGGAGCTTTTATGGGCGCGAAGGTCAGCGGCTATCTCATCGATAAATATTTTACCGTGAATGGGGGCGATAAGGACTGGCATAATATATGGCTCAGTTTTGCGGCCTATGCATTGGTGGTTGGGATCTTATTTGCTGTTTTCTTCCGGCACAAGCATGATCCGAAAGCCGTAGAGGTCATCAAACATTAGCAGGAACACAATGGAAAAACAAGCATTCATATTCAACTCAAAACTGGGCTCATTGGAAAAAGACACCGAGTCTTTTATGTGTGAACCTTTCCTTTCAGCCTGCCTGAAACAGGGTGATGTATTGATAAAAGAAGAGGATTTCATTGTCGTGAATGAAGTAGCTGTTTCCGGTGTCCCGGTAAGATTTGGAGCAACAAAAAAAGAGCAACTTGTCTGCTGGCTGGCCGACCAGATCAGGGAATTTAAGAAGGAAGAAAGCATTACAGCGGAATCACGTGAATCAGCCTGCCAGATTCTTACGCACATCCTGGCAACACAGCAAACAAGATCATAAAGAAAGAATAATTATGCAGCATAAAAAACCCCGTCCGCCAGCTGGCGGACGGGGTTTTAAGTTTCTATAGGAGAAGCTTAGATATGCGCTTCAATTTTCTTTACAAAATTACCTTTAGGTTGGGCGCCTACTAATTTATCCACTACCTGGCCATTCTTGATAAAAAGGATCGCGGGGATTGAAGTAATGCCATAGTTCATGGATACCTGTGGATTATTGTCCACGTTCACTTTTCCCACGTTGATCTTCCCATCATACTCTTTGCTCAGTTCCTCGATCACGGGACCGATAGCCCGGCAGGGACCGCACCATTCAGCCCAGAAATCCACTACGGTCAGTTTATCGGAAGCCAGCACATCTGTCTGGAAATTACCATCATTATACTCTTTTGCCATTTTTATAGGTTTTGTTTTTTTTAATCTTGTTTTCTCTTAAGTGGGTTGCAAATTTAAGTCCGTTATAATTAACATGCGGAGATGGCACAAAGTTGTGTAAAACTTGTCATTTCTTTTGTCGTATTTAAATGACAAGACTGCTAAAAAGTCTACTTTTAAACAAGACTTTGACGGCTTTATTATACTGTTAACACTTGAACTTCCAGTTCAGGGCTTCTTTCCAGGAACTGTATCATTTCTTCGTTCATTTCAAAGCCACTGTTCATTGTCACAAGACTGATTTTCATCTTATTCTTAGGCTCTGTGAGAGTAAATTTCAATGTAGATTTTCCTGGGTGTTCTTTTAGGTTCTTTTCTATAAAATTCACCATAGCAGTGCTAAGATCCTGCGGGTGTGTTTCGATGGTTACCTGTTTGGTCATATTTCGTTTCATCGTCTCCGCCAATGTTACACCCATCACTTTGAATTCAAATTCTTCCTTATTGTATCTCGGTTTGAAATAACCGTTGATGAGCACCGTGCTCCCGGGTTGTAAGATCGGTGTGAGGCGTAAGTAATCTTCGCTAAACAAAGGGAATTCCGTTTTGCCTGAATAATCTTCGATCACGAAATTACCATACTTATTCCCGCTACGGGCGATCCGGTGCTGGGCATCTGCTACCAGTCCAACGATCCGGAAAGGACGCCCGGGGTTCGGTTGTAGTTTGAGGGCATCTTTAAATTCATTGAAATCTGCAAGCGGCGTAATGCCGTAATGCTTCATTTCAAATTTATAATTATCCAGCGGGTGACCGCTAAGGAAGATGCCGGTCACTTCTTTTTCTTTATCCAGCTGAACGACCAGGGGCCAGGGAGCACAATCAGGTATCCGCGGTGGCGGTATCTCCATGCTGACCGGCAGATCACCAAACAGGGTATTCGTCGCCGTTGCATTTTGCGTGGCATACACCTGCCCGTACTTGATCACTTTCTCCAGCCCGTTCATTACCTCACCCTCTGGTACATTGAAATATTGCGCCCGGTGATGTTCTGTAAAACAATCGAAGCCTCCTGCATACGCCAGGCTTTCCAGGGTTTTCTTATTTACAGTGCGTTGATTGATACGTTTGATGAAATCAAAAATATTGGGGAAAGGACCACCCTTTCTTCTTTCTTCAATGATGCTTTCCACGGCCGCTTCGCCCACACCCTTCAAACCTCCCAGTCCAAAACGGATCTCTCCTTTATCATTCACCGCGAAGCCTTTCAATGATTCATTGATATCCGGCCCCAGCACTTTTAATCCCATCCTTTTACATTCTTCCATAAAGAAGGTGATCTTGTCG
>JANMKG010000120.1:0-7304 GCA_031371915.1 Chitinophagaceae bacterium
GGGGGGAAATTATAGTGTAAAAAGAATTTCGAATATTCAGAAATAGCAGCGCTTTCGATCAGTGTGGAGTCCAAAGGAGTTCCTAAGGTAACCGTGGTAAGTGACTGGGTCTCACCTCTTGTAAAGAGGGCGGCGCCATGCGGCGAAGGCAATACATCGACTTCCATGTTCAGGGCACGCACTTCGTCCAGTTTACGGCCATCCAAACGCACTTTATCATTCAGGATCATATCCCGTACCACGTAATACTGCAGGTCGGCATAATAAGTTTTTGCCCATTTCTTAACATCGTCAGGCAAACTTCCATCTTCTTCCTTGACCAATTCTTTTTTCAGGTACTCCATCAGTTCTTCCTGGATGGCAGCGAATTTATCGGAACGGTCATGTTTGGCTAAAGCACCCTTAGCAACATCATATACTTTTGTTTTAGCAAAAGCATTTATTTTCTCGCGCAATTCTTCATTGTGAAGAGGTTTTGCATATTCTCTTTTGGCAGTAATTCCTTTTAACGCTCTTAGTTCTTCCTGTGCTTTTACCTGCACTTTGATTGCTTCATGCGCTACTTCGATGGCCTTGACCAGGTCTTCTTCCTGGCATTCATTAGCTTCACCTTCCACCATCATGATATTCTTACTGGTAGCAGCGATGATAAATTCAAAATCAGCTTTTGCCAGTTCACTGCGCAAAGGATTGACTATATATTGGCCTTCAATACGGGCAACACGTACTTCAGAAATGATCTCCTGGATAGGAATATCAGAAACCGCTAACGCGGCAGAAGCAGCCAGGCAGGCCATGGCATCAGGCATCACTTCCGGATCGCTGGAAATAAGCGTAACCAATACCTGTACTTCACACAGGTAATCTTCCGGGAACAACGGGCGAAGCGCCCTGTCGATCAAACGGCTTGTCAGGATCTCGTAATCATTCAACCGGGCTTCTCTTTTGAAGAAAGAGCCCGGGATACGGCCTGCAGAAGCAAATTTTTCCTGGTAGTCGACTGACAACGGGAAAAAACTTTGCCCTTCTTTGGGCTCTCTATTAGCAACGACTGTTGCAAGGATAATGCAATTGCCCTGGCGAACGGTTACAGAACCATCAGCCTGGCGGGCCAAACGACCGGTCTCGATGATCACTTCCTGGCCATCTCTTATTGTGAATCTTGATTGTAAGGGTTGTGAAAGCATACTTTAAAAGTTTGACGTTTGAAGTTTGAGGTTTAACGTTAGTCATCACTCAAACACTGAAAATAATTAATCATTGAAGCGGGGAAGATAAGTAGTCCAAAAACACTTATTCCCAACATCGTCTGTAGAAGTTGGGAATAATCAATTATGAGGCATTTATTCTTTACAAAGCGTAGAGAGAAACTTCCGATAAAAGACTTTTCCCAGGTCCCTTTAGGGATTTAGGGTTATTTCCTGATTCCGAGTTTCTCGATCAACTGGCGGTAACCTGTAAGATTATGCTTTTGCAGGTAGTTCAATAAACTTTTCCGTTGACCTACCATCTTCATCAGTCCCCGGTGAGTTGAAAAATCTTTTTTGTTTTCCTGTAAATGGCCGCTGATCTGGCTGATCCTTTCAGTCAGCAGGGCGATTTGACCCTCAGTAGAACCGGTATTCGTGGCGGCACCGGCATACATCGTTACAACAGAAGCTTTTTTTTCTTTCGTTAATGGCATCTTTTTAATTTTTAAATTTCATCCGATTTTTTGCATCTTGTTTTTAAGACGGCAAAGGTAAGGCAGATATGGCTAACAGCAAAGGCTTGAGCCCTTTTTTTTAGCCCCATTTCCCTCCATTTCAACTGGTTTTCAGGCTATAACTCTAATTTTGTCCTATGCAGCTCTCACAGGACACCCGGAATATCCTTGGCCTCCAGTTACCAACCGACCCCCGCTGGGTGAACCTGGCCGAAAAATCATTGGGCGAGATCCTCACGGATCATGCTTATTGTGAACAAAAAGCGGCTACCACCTGCATCTCCCTGATCCAGCGATACAGTGATAAACAGAAACTGGTAGCCGAACTCTCTCCTATCGTTACGGAAGAATGGGGCCATTTCCGGCTGGTACTTGCCGAATTACAAAAACGGGGTCTCCAACTGGGTAAGCAGAGAAAAGACGAATATGTAAATGCCTTACTGCTCTTCCAGCGAAAAGGCGGCCATATCAATGACCGCTTCCTTGACCAGATGCTGACGATGGCGTTAATTGAAGCCCGCAGTTGTGAACGCTTCAAACGATTGAGCGAAGGACTAAATGATGTTTACATGCAGCAGTTCTATCGCCGGTTCATGGAAAGCGAAGCGGGGCATTATACATTGTTCATCGAACTTGCCGAAACCTATATCGAAAAAGAAAAGGTACGGAACCGCTGGGCCGAATGGCTGGGATATGAATCGGGGATCATGCAAACAATGGATGTACGCGGGGATAGAATACATTAAATTGTAGAGACAAGGCATGCCTTGTCTCTACAATTCCCATTTCCCGCAATCGATTGTACATTCTTTCTTCCTGTTGTTTGATTAATTTCATCGGGTATGAAGACCGCGCCTTATAGCGAAGCGCTTGCAGCCGTAAATATCCTGGATGATTCTACCGTCGTATCTCTCAGCAGCGGGCTGATCAATCAAACCTATAAGGTGACCCTGCATAGTAATGGTAGCAAGTTCCTGCTGCAACAGATCAATGAATCGGTTTTCGCGGAGCCCGGAGAATTGCAGTTGAATTACGAGACGATCTGGTCCTGGCTGGAAGAAAGGAAAAATAAGAAAGCCGCTCCGTTAATCATTCCCCGGCCGCTTCGTTTTCCGGGTGGCAGTAATTTGTTTTGTGATAGTGATAAAAGATACTGGCGCATGGTGGAGTTCATGGAAGGAACGCAAACCCTGGCGGTTGCAGCCAACCCGGACCAGGCCGGGAAAGTAGCAGAAACATTTGCCCGTTTTACGGCCAGCTTTGAATCCTTTGATATATCATCGCTTGCGATCACTATCCCCGGCTTTCATGACCTTTCATTACGATACCGGCAATTCCAGTCTTCCCTCCATAGTAAGAATTATGAACGGTTGCTATCTGCCGCTTTGCTGGTGGAAGAATTAAAAAAAAGAGAACACTATGCCAGTTTTTATGAGGTGATGACGGGATCGGATTCTTTTATACAAAGGGTCATGCATCATGATGCGAAGATATCCAATATACTTTTTGATGAAGAGACCGGGAATGTTGTCTGCCCTGTCGACCTGGATACCTGTATGCCGGGTTATTTCTTTTCCGATCTCGGCGATATGATCCGCTCTATGGCCTGCAGCGAAGATGAGAACAGTACCGATTTTGAAACGATCCATATCCGGGAAGATTTCTACCGGGCTGTCCTGGATAGCTATCTTGATAAAATGAGTGATCATTTAACAGGAACCGAGAAAAAATATATTCACCATTCCGGGATCCTTATTATTTATATGCAGGCTTTGCGTTTTCTTTCAGATTACCTGGATGGTGATACCTATTACCGTACGGACTACCCCGGGCAAAATCTTGACCGGGCAAAAAATCAAATCGCATTGTTACAGCAGCTTGAGACCTTCCTCCGGCAGCACTATGCAGTCATCTTATAAGTTATTAATATTCAAAAGGGTTATCGGAGCAGGCCCTGCCAAATAATGGGTATTGTTTGTTTTACGGAGTTATGGTATATTTCATGAAAATTTACCAAAACTACCACCACATGAAAAAGTTGTTAACCACCTTTGTTTTGAGCCTTTCCTTTTTCGTCATCACCACTTCCTTCTCTGCTCCCGGAAAAATAAGAATGCAGTTCAACCTGATCGCTACAAATCCTGATGGTTCTGAAAAAGTGAATGTGACCACGGATCCACAAACGGCAAGGATATTTGTCAACGGCGTGCTGACCGGTACGGGAAGTATTGTTGTAACGGTAGGAAAAAATGATTGTGTAAGAGTGGAAGTAAAACAGGAAGGATATATAACAGAAGTAAGGACCTATTGTGATAAAAAAGGTATGACCAAACCACCGAATTCAGATTATGTCCAGTTGCAGCCCGATGAATCCTATACTTCTTCTATCCAGTCAGACGTGGCCAACAACGAGATCCTGCTAAGTGTAAGAAAAGGAAAATCCCGGGATGAAGCATGGAGAACAGTTGTACAAACCGTATTAAGCAAATTTGATGTGCTCGAAAACAATGATGAGAAACAAGGTTACCTGCGTACGGCCTGGGTAGGTGTGGTATTTGCCCGGTCGAACAATACGATCCGGACAAGAGCCATCATCAAACTTTCTTCGGAAGAGCCCCTCGCATTTAAAATAAAACTGGTGTCAGAAGAATCCGGCCGGGCCGGCACCTCTTTCAGCTCGGATGAACAGTTCAAACCTTTTGGCCGTATCCTGAAAAAGTATGATGGTTTTATTGATGAACTCAATACCAAACTGTCCAACTAGATCCTTGCAACGGACCCGCCGGTTCCCGCTGCAAAAACGTCAGCATCATAACCGGTTCGTTCTTTATAAAATACTTTAAGCTTTGACGCGAAATCGTCGAAGCTTATTTTTTTGACCAGGGCGATCGCGCAGCCACCAAACCCCGCTCCTGTCATCCTGGCGCCACGGCATTCTTTGTATCCTTTACAGAAATCAACGATCGTATCAAGCTCCTTGCCCGTCACTTCATAAAGTTCCTTCAGCGACTGGTGTGATGCATATAAAAGTTTACCGAAAGTTAGCCAGTCACTGGTTTGCAGGGCGACTACGGCATCCCTCACCCTGGCATTCTCACTCACCACGTGGAGGGCCCTCTTTCTCAATACCGGGTCAGGTATCAATTCCCGGTTCAATTCAAAAGAGGCAATATCAAGATCGCAGAGCTGCTCAATGGGCAATTGCTTTTTTAAAGCACCCAGCGCAAGACCACATTCCGCGAAACGTTCATTGTATTTTGAATCCGCCAGCATTCTTTCCCTGTTGCTGTTGATGATGACCAGCTCATCCTCACCCGTATCAAAAGGCAGGTATTCATAATCCAGGGTATCACAATTCAGCAATAACGCTCTATTCTTTTCTCCCATCGCTACGGTGAACTGGTCCATGATCCCACAGCTGACACCGATAAACTCATTTTCCACCTTTCTCGATAAAAGGGCAATCTCTTTCCTGGAAATGTTTAATCCAAAGATCTCACTGGCAGCAAAAGCTGTCAGCACTTCTATTGATGCAGAAGAAGAAAGACCCGCGCCCACGGGAAGATCTCCATCAAAAAGCAGGTCTATTCCCGAAAGGACATGACCTTCCTGGAGTAAGGCATGGATCACTCCGAGCGGGTAATTGAACCAATCCTTTCCAGTTTTAGAATAGGAAGATTGCAGGTGAAGGGAGGCTGTTCCGGGAAAACCGAGGGATTGAAAACGAAGGGTTTTATCAATATTCCTTCCTGCTGCCACCCAGGTACCGCGGGATATAGGGCAGGGCATTACGCTGCCGCCATTGTAATCGATATGCTCACCAATAAGATTGACACGGCCGGGGCAGAAGAAAATCGCTTCAGGTTCCCGGTGGAAACGATTGCGGAATTCTTTAATCAATTCATCTGCCATCCTGCAATTTGTATTATTTTCATTATATGCCGGTTCAAAAAGAAACCTGCCTCACCCATTCAGATGGTGAAGGTATTTATTTGTTCACGTTGGTCAATGCTGCAGGTACCACTGTGCGCATTACCAACTACGGCGCCATTATCATGTCATTTATTATACAGGATAGCAATGGATCCATGAATGATATAGTATTGGGTTTTGAAAGACCGGAAGAGTATTGGAAAAAGGGCTACCTGGAGCAATATCCCTGGTTTGGCTGCGCAGTGGGACGTTACGCGAACCGGATCAGGAATGCAGAATTTGAACTCGACGGGAAGAAATACCAGTTGGCAAAGAACCGGGGGAAGGACCAGTTACATGGTGGCGAAGGTGGCTTTGACCGGAGAACCTGGCAGTTTCTGCGATTGGGTGATGATCCCTGTCCTTTCCTGGAATTAAAATACCTGAGCCCGGATGGGGAAGAAGGATTTCCCGGGAACCTGGAGACGATCATCCGTTTTGAATTGAATGATGACAACGAACTGAGTTATGAATACAAGGCCACGACCGATCAGCCAACGCCTGTCAACCTTTCTCATCACAGTTATTTCAATCTGAACAATGGCAATGGAACGATCGAAGAGCACGAGATAAAGATCCATGCTTCCTATATGCTGGAACAGGATACGGCGCTCCTGGCTACTGGTCGTGAAGTTACCGTGGCAGGTACGGCCTATGATTTCCAGCAATTTCGCCAGGTAGGTGAAGGCCTGACCCGGGTCGAAGAATATGACAAAAGTTTTGTAGTGGATAAAACAAGATCCCTGTTACTGGCCGAAGCAAGATCAGCACAATCAGGTGTTCACCTGCAGCTTTACTCTACGGAACCTGTGCTCCATTTTTATTCAGGGAAATGGACACCCGTTGTAAAAGGAAAGAACGGGACGGTGTACGGGCCTTTATCAGGGTTTTGTTTAGAAACGCATAAACATCCGAATGCGGTGAACTTACCGCATTTTCCAAATACTATTTTGAGACCCGGTGAGGTCTATCACCAGAAGACGACCTATAAGATAATAGCTTAGACTATCCGAGGTCTTGGTTTTCAACACAGAGATACAGAGTGACTGGGGGTCACAGAGTCTTCCGGTTTCTCTCTGTGTAGCTCTGTTACTCTGTATCTCCGTGTTGTACCTTGTCAGGTTTGAGAAAAATAAATAATTTCTTCTTTGAGATCAAGGAAGGGATATTTTTCTTGTAAATCCCTTGCCTTTTCAAAATGAGCCGCGAGGAATTGCTGGTGTGCTTTTGTATCAGGTTGAAACGCTTTATGTTTTCTTGCGATCACGATCTTTTTTACTTCCTGCATGAGTTGCCGGCTGGATTCATCAATACAGGCTTGGGCAAAGTTTTCCAATACAAATTCCGTGGCAGGATAATTCGGATGGACCAGGTCGATATCATAGAACCGGTAATCCCTCAACACATCGATCACCAGTTCGTAAGCAGGGAAATAATAAGCCTGGTCAAACCGGCTGACGATATGGTGGACCGACTCAATAAGCCGCGCTTTGCTGCGGTTATTCTCTACTACCCCATCCCGGATATGCCGTACAGGACTAACTGTAAAAATGACTTGGAGGCGAGGATTAAATACCAGCATTTGTTGCAAACAATCATTCAGCATTGTAGTTATCTCTGGTATTTC
>JANMKG010000127.1:0-7999 GCA_031371915.1 Chitinophagaceae bacterium
CATTTTGAAGACGAGATCGTCAATAAAGGTCCGTTCACGCATGCGCGGTTGACGATCTTTCCCGATGGGGGGATCAGCAGGATGCGGCTGTGGGGACGGATTACGAAATAGAACGCAGATTTTTATGATGGTGATGATGGATTAAGTGTATGAGAGATAATTATAAATATGCGGATATTACAGGGTTGGTCATTAAAGCTTTTTATAACGTCTATAACCAGTTAGGTTATGGATTTCTTGAAAGAGTTTATGAAAACGCCCTGCTGGTTGAATTAAAAAAATTTGAATTAGAATGCAAACCACAATACGCAGTAGAGGTATTCTATGATGAAACAAATGTTGGGTTTTATATTGCAGATATTATTGTAAATGATTGTGTGATTATCGAAGTGAAAGCTGCAGAATCTCTTTGTGAAGCACACGAAGCACAGCTAACAAACTATCTTCGTGCTACTAACATAGAGGTGGGGGTTATTCTAAACTTTGGAAAAAAAGCGGAAGTAAAGAGAAAAGTTTTCTCAAAGGACTATAAAAAACATAAGTAATCTTATGGATCTTAAAAATCTGCGTTCTCCTTCATGACATTGCACGATTTAAATACCATGGACCAACGCCTTCTCAAAGAGGAACTGATGAAATGTTGCGGCTCCGCTTCCTGGGTAAAGATGATGATGACCTATTTCCCGGCCGACGACCTTGTCGAACTACTGGAAGACGCAGAGGAAGTCTGGTATGCATGCAGCCAGGATGACTGGAAAGAAGCGTTCACGCATCACCCGAAGATCGGCGATGTGGAATCGCTGAAAAAGAAATTCGCGTCTACCGCTGCATGGGCTTCCGGCGAACAAAGCGGCGTGAATACTGCTTCACAACAAGTGATCGAAGCGCTCGCTGAAGGAAACCGTTTGTACGAAGAGAAATTCGGTTATATATTTATTGTCTGCGCTACCGGGCTTTCAGCGGAGGAAATGCTGAGGATGTTGCAGGAACGTTTGCGCAACAGCCCGCAGGAAGAAATAGAGATCGCCGCGGATGAACAGAACAAGATCACCAAACTCCGTCTTGAAAAACTTGTCGAATGAGCCAGCTTACCACGCATATCTTAGATACTACGAAAGGTAAACCTGCAGCAGGCGTGACGATCGTCCTGTTCCAGCAGGATCCCTCCGACCCGGTCACCCTTGGCTGGCGGCAGATCGTTATTGGCACTACCAACGAGGATGGGCGTATACCCGACCTGCTCGAGAAAGAAGCGTTGCTCGGGCCTGGGATCTATAAAATGCGGTTTGAAACAAAGGACTATTTTGAAAAGCAGGGCATGCAGACTTTTTATCCTTATGTCGAGATCAGTTTTATCATAACGGACAATGAGCATTACCATGTGCCGCTGTTGGTGAATCCTTTTGGGTATTCAACTTATCGGGGATCGTAGTGTTTTTGGGAGCACAAAGAGCACAAAGTTCTACACAAAGAACACAAAGAGGAGGAAAGATGAGTGAGGAAGATATTATAAGGATCATACTTGATGAAGCATTTTATGTTCACAATGCAATTGGCCCGGGGATGCTTGAACATGTTTACCAGAACTGTCTTGCACACAGGCTAAGACAAAGGGGATTGTATATAGAAACTGAAAAACCGATCCCTGTATTTTTCGAAGGAATAAAAATGGATTGTGGCTACAGGGCTGATCTCGTAGTAGAAAGGAAGATAATTGTTGATACAAAGAATATTGAAGCTATAGCCGATATACATATTGCACAACTACTTACTTACCTTAGATTCTTAAAGCTGCGTCACGGTCTTATATTAAACTTTAAGACTGTATTGTTGAAAAATGGGATTAAAAGAGTACTAAATGGATTTTAGGGACAAATAACATTGTGTCCTTTGTGTACAGCTTTGTGCCCTTCGTGCTCCATCCCAAAAATTATAAAACCATTATATGAACTTCAGCGTCGCCGATATTGAAAAAGAGATCCTCCTCAACGCCTTACAAACCGCTAACCTTAAATTCCAGCAAACCTACCCGGGCGACAAACCCGACCGGCAGGCCGTCCACACGGTTTATGGAGGCGCCAATTTATTTAAATCTGATACCTGTATAAAAATGGGAGGGATTGCGCTAAAAAGCCTGCAGACCTATGCACCCGATTTTGTAGCTCTCGCAAAAGTGCTGAAGATGGAGGGTCATGAAGACCTGCCGGAGGAGGAAAAGAAAATAGAAAAGCTCGTAAATAAACTGGATAAAATAAATCCCGCTGACCGCAGACAACATCCTGCATGGCTTCCTTATACGGTCTATAATAAGATCATCGCCAAATTAAACGCAGAACCCGTCGAGGATTTCCGAATCGATTTTGAAGATGGATTTGGCAATCGTCCCGATGAGGAGGAAGATGCCACCGCGATATATGCAGCGAACGAACTGGCGATGGGGATGAATGAAAAAACAATTTCTCCTTTTATCGGCATTCGTATCAAACCCTTTACCGAAGATCTGAAGAACCGCGGGGTAAGAACGCTTGATATTTTCCTGACAACACTCCTTGAAAAAACCAATGGTAAACTACCGGCCAATTTTATTGTGATGTTGCCCAAAGTAACAATCCCCGAACAGGTCACTACGATGGTGCGGTTGCTGGAGATCATCGAGAAGAAAAATAATCTTGCTCCCGGGTCATTGAAAATGGAGACCATGGTGGAAGCAACGCAGATCATCATGGATGAAGAAGGGCGCAACCCGCTGATGAAGATCGTGCGGGCGGGAGAAGGAAGACTGATCGCTGCGCATTTCGGTACCTATGACTATACCGCTTCCTGCGGCATCACGGCGAAATACCAGACCATGGCACACCCGGTTTGTGATTTTGCACATCATATGACAAAAGTGGCTCTTGGCGGAACCGGGATATTCTTATCGGATGGCGCTACGAATGTAATGCCGGTAGCTCCTCATCGCGGGGACGACCTGTCTGCAAAACAACTAAAAGAGAACCGGCAATCGGTACACAATGCATGGAGGACCGGGTACAATCATACCATGCATTCGCTGATCAATGGGTTTTACCAGGGCTGGGACCTGAACCCGGCTCAATTGCCGATGCGCTATGCGGCCACCTATTATTTCTTCTTAAGCAGTATGGAAGATGCCACACACCGTCTGAAGTCATTTGTGGACCGGGCGGCGATCTCCACACTGACAGGTGATATTTTTGATGATGCCGCTACCGGGCAGGGCTTGCTGAATTTCTTTTTAAAAGCAATGAACTGCGGCGCTATTACAGAAGAAGAAGCCACCGCAACTGGTCTAACAATCGAAGAGATACGCAGCCGGTCGTTTTACCAGATACTTAAAGGGAGAAGAACCCAGAAAAAATAAGAAATAAACAATAAGGAATAAATATGTAGATACAAGGCATGGCTTGTATCTACATATTTATTTTTGTGCCTTATTCCTTATTCTCATTCGTAAATTTGCCAACAATTTGTTGCTGTATGAAGATCGCAGTATTGGGAGCGGGGATGGTAGGTCGTGCGATCGCACTGGACCTGGTCAAAGAACACGAGGTCACATCATTCGACCTGAATGCCCAGCATCTTGAAGAAATAAAAAGCAGGGATGCGTCTGTTCAAACAGTGGGTGCCGATCTTTCTCTTTTCGCGGAATACGGGAACTGGTTTTCTCCTTTTGATATTGTTGTAACAGCCGTACCGGGATTTATGGGATATAAAACCCTGGAAGCGGTTATCAACGCCGGCAAGGATGTCGTTGATATTTCCTTTTTTCCCGAAGATGCGTTACAACTGGATAACCTGGCCAAACAAAAAGGAGTGACCGCCATCACCGATTGCGGCGTGGCGCCGGGTGTCAGCAATTTTATTATTGGCCGCTGCAACGAAGAGATGACTATTACTTCCTTTGAGTGTTATGTGGGTGGATTACCAAAGGAAAGAAAACCACCTTTCCAATACAAAGCACCCTTCTCCCCGGTGGATGTGATACAGGAATATATAAGACCTGCGCGGTTAATGGAGAACGGCGTTATTGTTACAAAACCAGCATTGAGTGACAGGGAGATCATGCATTTTGATAAAGCCGGGGAGCTGGAAGCCTTCAACACGGATGGACTCCGGTCACTGGTCTATACCATGCCGCATATTCCCGCTATGAAGGAAAAAACATTACGGTATCCCGGGCATATCGATCTTATTATCGCCCTGCAACAGGCTGGTTTTTTTGATACAACGCTATTACGGGTGAATGATACCGATATCACCCCGCTCGATTTTACTTCGAAATTATTAGTGAATCAATGGAAACTGGACCCGGAAGAAGAAGAATTCACGGTCATGAAAGTAATTGTAAAAGGGAAAGACAAAACGATCGTGTACACACTATATGATGAATACGATCATGCTACCAAAACTTCTTCCATGGCGCGAACCACCGGCTACACCTGCACCGCCGCAGTTAATTTAATTGCTAAGAACTTATTTAATGAAAAAGGAGTATTCCCACCGGAATTAGTAGGGAAAGACAAAGCTTGTTTTGATTTTGTGATGCAGTATCTTAAGGAGAGAAATGTAAATTGGAAAAAGACTGAACAATAGTTGTCTGAACCTGGATTTGGGGAGATTTTAGGATTTAGAGGAAATAACCTCACCCTTTGATCAGCTAATTATAATTGCCATCATACTCTTCTGCCATTATTGCGGGCAGTTCGAAGTAAGAAGAGGTTTCGCAGATTTAAGTTCCCCTTTAGGGGACAGGGGCGTCGTTTACTCCGCTTCCGCCACCACTTCCTTTACTTCCGGTATCATTCTTTTCATCATTCCTTCGATCCCCGCTTTTAACGTGATCATCGAAGAAGGACAACCGCTGCAGCTTCCCTGCATGGTAAGATTCACGGTCCCGGAATCATAGCTTTTAAACTGTATAGCGCCCCCGTCCATTTCAACGGCCGGGCGAACATAATTATCCAGTAACTCTTTGATCCTTTTTACCACATCATCATCGTCCACTCCCACTTCATTGCTGCTCGTTTGTTTTACAGCAGCCAGTTCCTCTTCATTGATGATCGCTTTGCCTTCTTCCAGGTATTCTTTCAGGAATTGACGAACAGAGGGGATCACATCCTGCCAATCTGTTTCGGCTGTTTTTGTCAGCGTAACAAAATTGCTGGCAATGAAAACGGCTTTAATAAAAGGGAAGCCAAACAACTCTGTCGCCAGGGGGGAAGGTTTAGCTGATTCTGAATCGGGAAGATCAAGACTCTTGCCGGGGTATAAAAGCTTGTTGGCGACAAACTTCATAGTCTCCGGGTTCGGAGTCATTTCAGTATAAATGCTGATAACGGGATTACCTGTTTTGATCATAGCTCACTAGTTTAAATTGTCTGCCTTCGCAGCTTCACGTTGCATGCTGCTTCGGTGGATAAACAAAAATAACAATAAACAGCGGCTATTGTTTACGAAGAAGGGAAAGTCAAAAAGGACCAGGTCCGGATGTCGGGAAGACCGAAAGTCCGGAAGATGAGACATTTAGAGGGAATGGTCTCCGGACTTCCGGACTTTCGGTCTTCCGGACTATTCTTTAAACTTCCCCGTCTTTTTGAGGTAGCGTACGAGTAGATAAACAGCCAGTAATATCCCGAGGACAACGCCTAGTAAAACGTTGCGCAATGATTTATTATACCCCGTCAGTTCCGGGTAATTAAATAAGAGCAAGAGAGTGATACCGATCAACCAGATAAATTGTGTCGTATGTTCTTTCAGGATCCACCGCTTCCAGTTAAAATGCATGCTTTTAAAGGTCTTACCAATTCCTTTCAGGTTAGGAAACCAGCGGTTTACTTTTTTACAGTATTCATCAAAACCCGGCCCGAATTTCCCGCGCAGGAAATTTTCTTCGGCCAAAACAATAGCCTGGTAGATGAATAAGAAAACAGGAATAACGATAGCTACATAGACCAGCGAATTGGCAAGGATACCTACCCCGAGCAACATAAGGATATTGCCAACATAAAGGGGATTGCGGCAATGATTGAAGATCCCTTCTGTAACCAATCCTTCTGCGTAGGGCTTTCCTTCTTTACCACCACGAACGATATAGGCCAGCCCGATCGTTAACCCGCGGATCAGTTGTCCCAAACAGGTAACGAACAAACCGATACTGATGGGCCATATATAATAGCAGCTTCCAAATTGAGCTGGAGAGAATATGGGCGGGGAGGGAATGAACAGGGCGGCATAAAAAAGGATAAAGATCCAGTTACGGTACTTGAAAAAGAAATTGCCGATGGCTACCATGATTATTTCTTTACAGCGATCAAACCGGCAAAATTATACCACTTGAAAAATACTTCGCAGTGCGCAAATCCTTTGTCACGGAGCAGGGTGATATTCTCACTCAGTTTATACGGGACCAATACATTTTCCAGCGCCTCTCTTTTTTGAGAGATCTCCATTTCGCTGTACTGGTTGCGGCGTTTGTAGTTATAATAGTAATCGATAAAATCCCGGTTGAAATTGCTTTCTTCCGCGAGGATCTTTTCCACGAGTATCAAAACACCACCGGAAGTCAAACCGTCAAAGATATTTTTTAGTACCTGTTCCCGGTAAATAGGGCGGACAAATTGGAGCGTAAGGCATAAAACGACCACCGAGGCGTTCTCAATTTTAATACCCTGTCCAAGGTCGGCACAACGCAATTCATAATCCCGGGAAAACCCGATCTCCATCAGTTTGGATTTGCATTTATCCAGCATCTCCTGTGAATCATCCACACCAACAAAACGGATATCCTGGTTCACCATCGTATCCATCCCGATCAGGGTCGTACCCGTGGAGCAGCCGAGATCATATACATCTGTCCCTTCCTGGGCATGAACCGCAGTGAGTTCGGCCATCATCCGCTGTATCTCGCCATAGAAGGGAACCGAACGGTTCACCATATCATCAAATACATTGGCCACATTCTCGCCGAATTTAAAATCACTGGCCTTTTCAATCTCATCCCGGAAAACTTCATCTTTGCTCATATAATAAATTGAGTGTGCAAAGTAAAGCATTTTAAGATTTAGCCCGGCAAGGGCATTTTAATAGTAGTGTTCCAAATTGAAAATGAAGGGAGAACCACGGATAACACAGATTAAATTATTCACCAATTTCACAGTGTTACCAGTGCCATAATCAGTGTAATCTGTGGTAAAAATCAATCCGATACACTACCATTTTAAAGCATTAACTGTATGAAAAAGATCTACCATCTTGGAAACTGCACGACCTGCCAGGCTATCATTAAAGAAACAGGGATTGGTGACCTCCGGCAGGTTAAGGATGGCTTTGATATGCAGGATATTAAGTTCGAAAAAATAACAGCAGCCCAACTGGAGGAGATGAAAAAAATGACCGGCAGTTATGAGTCGCTTTTCAGCCGCCGGGCGATGAAATACAAAGAGCTCGGCTTAAAAGATAAAAAGCTTGGGGAAAAAGAATACCGGCAATTCATCCTTGATGAATATACATTCCTGAAACGACCGGTCGTCATCATCAGGGATAAAATATTTGTGGGAAGTGAAAAGAAAACAGTGGCTGCATTAAAACAAGCAGTGAATAAATATCAATGAGGAACTCCCGGCGGCCCTTCCACGTCTGCTACTGCGGTGTTTAGGGCAGGCGTTTTTTTATTCCGCAGCGACAACCAGGCTACCCACAGGCTGGCCAGCATCAGGATGGCGCCGAGTAAAAAGGAAACACCGGGAAAATGGACAGGCGCTTTATTGCCCGTAAAGAAAGTAAAGAGGTTATTCATTACTAAAGGACCAATGATCGTAGTAAGGCTCATCAGGCTTGTCAGTGCACCTTGTAATTCTCCCTGTTCATTTCTTGGTACCTGGCTCGTCATGGTAGATTGCAGCGCCGGTCCTGCGATACCCCCCAAACAATAGGGCACCAGGAAAATAAACATCATCCATCCCTCCGTAGCAAAAGCAAA
>JANMKG010000167.1:0-9445 GCA_031371915.1 Chitinophagaceae bacterium
CCGAACGTTCCTCGAAAAAAGTTGGTTCCTGTTCCAGCAACACCACATCTACATCCTTGTTCACCCATACCTTTCCTTCATCTCCGTTTTCTTTCCCCGCGAGTATCCGTAATAACGTGGATTTGCCGGTTCCGTTCCGGGCAACCAGCGCAATTTTATCACCTTCTTCTATATGAAAGGAAATATCCGAAAAAAGGGGCTGGATGCCATAACTCTTTGTCAATCCCTCAACCGAAACATAATGCATCGTGCAAAGATAAAGAACGCGTAAGGCATTTCGCTCCAACATTCATAAGATAGAAGATAAACTTTCGAAGGATGATTCGTTGTCAATTGCCCAGTAGAAAGATCAGCAGGCAGGTGGCGATCACCAGTAACAGGATGATCCAGATCCTGTAATTTTCCCGTTGTTGCATTTTCTGCCGTTGCAGGAGATATGATTTTAATTTTTCACAGGTGGAAGAACTTGTCATGATCTTCGTTAGCTGCTGCTGCAGCGGAATAACCAATTTAAAAGGAAGAGGCTGCAGGCATTCCAGTAAAATCCGGGCGATCTCATCATTGGTAGATATATCCCGGAACACATTCAGCTTTTCAATATTTGTATCTGTTATAAGCCCGGCCAAATAATCATGCAACCCCTGTTTATCCATCCGGAACACATCAAGTTTCGAAATATACCGTTCCAGTTCCAATGATTGTTTCAGTAAGGTCTCTGGCGTGAGGACTGGTGCGGTTCTTTTACTCCCTGTACTTTGCTGGTACCAGCGCTGTTGCAGGTACTGTTCTTTTTTACCGGGATTTGTGAGCACTTCATAAGCTTCTTTTATTTCAGTGAATCTCCCGGCACTGTAAGGATCGTTGTTGGTTTTATCAGGGTGGTATTGGAGAGCCAGCCTGCGGTAGGCTTTTTTTATTTCTGCTAAGCTGGCGGAAGGTTTTAATTCCAGCAGGCTATAGTAATCCTTCAGGAGCATGAGCAAAGAAAGATAATTCATGTAAAAATCAATGACCGAAAATTTCAGCACTCATGTAAGATATTTTCCAAAAAAATCAAGGGTTCGTTGCCAGGCCAGTTTGGCGGCAGCTTCGTTGTAACGGGTGGGTGCGGTATCATTATGAAAAGCATGCTGCGCTCCTTCGTAGGTGTACAATTCATACGTAATATGGTTGTTCTTTAATGCTTCTTCAAAAGCAGGGATCCCTTTATTGACTCCTTCATCAAGTGCGCCATAATGCAGCTGGAGGGCAGCTTTTATTTTTGGAACATCTTCGGCTCCAGGCTGCCGGCCATAAAAAGCCACGGCTGCTTTCAGCGAAGGGACATTCACCGCAAGATTATTGGCCATCGCGCCACCCCAGCAAAAACCGACACAACCAAATTTGCCGTTGCAATCCTTTCTCGAAGGCAGGTAGTCAAAAACTTTAATGAAATTCTGAAGATTATCTTCTGGTTTCAGTTGCTGGAATTTCGCCCTCGCTTCATCCTCGTTATCCGGGGTTCCGCCCAGGGAGGACAGCGCATTGGGCGCAATAGCGAGATAACCGGCTTTAGCCGCCCTGCGGGCCACATCTTCAATGTGGGCATTGAGCCCGCGGTTCTCATGAATCACCACGACGGCCGCGTAAGGCTTCTCCTCTTTTGGTCTCGCTACATAGGCCTGCATATCACCGTTGCTTCCGGGGTAACTGATCCTTTCTGTAAAAAGGTCTTCCCCGTTGGTAACTGCCGCATTCGCATAATTGACCTCAAGCAGGGGAAGCAATGCCATAGCGGCCGCTGTGCTACCCGCTACCAGGGCGAGACGACGCAAAAATTCGCCACGGCTTAGTGGTTTGTGGGTGTACTCATCATAAAGATTAATGATACGCTGGTCCATAACTATTGATTTAAGGGATATTAAAGTTACGAACAAACAGGAATGCTCAATTCCACTTTTGCGGGATCACGGTGACCAGCGCCTGGTATCAGCTAATAACTGGTTAACGTTTTACAGAATAGATCTAATACACTTACCTTTATTTAATAATAAAACCAACTTTATGTACCGCAAATTATTCTTCTCAGCTATTTGTTTCTCTTTGCTCACTGCCTGCAATAATTCAAGTAAAGAAAAGAAAGAAGAAACAACCGTGAACAATATGGATGACAGCATGCACCATATGGGGCCAGCAAATGGCGATGTGCCGGCACTTCCTGCCGTTCCCGAAGGCGCAAAAGTGGTCTTCAAAAATCTTAAGAACGACGCGATCATCAGTTCTCCTTTCAAACTTGAGATGGGTACGGAAGTGATCAGGATAGATACCGCGGGTCCCGTTGTAGCCGGAACAGGTCATCACCATTTATTTATTGATGCGGAAGACTCCCTGGCCGCGGGTGAGATCGTACCAAAAGATTCTGCACACGTACATTTTGGAAAAGGCCAAACAGAATATGAATTAAAACTTTCACCAGGTAAACATAAGCTGACCCTGCAAATGGCTGATGGCCTTCATCGTTCTTATGGAAGCAGGCTTGCTGCTACTATAATGGTCAATGTGAAAAAATAATATGCCTCATCCATAGGGTGAATTTCCGCCAGAAGCCGATTTTAAGGTTAGCCCAAAGGAATACTTTCATAAAATTATTGCAGGGCCGTTCATTTGAACGGCCCTTTTTCTTTAACAGCATTACAATGTTTTGCTAAAACCCGTTTTGCCAGGGTTTTATGCAACCATCATGGCATAATAATAGCGTCATATGTGGGCGTAATAAATGAAGAAAACCAAAGATCACAGTAAACAATCTCCGTATGCATTATTTATTACTAAAAATTTGTAGTCCATGAAACGAATCTTCCAAATCACTGTCCTCGCCCTGGTAATGGTGCTGGCCAGTTCGCTTCGCAACACGGCCGCTGCACAGTATCCCGACCAGGGTTATGACCAAGGTTATGACCAGGGAAATGGACAGGGTTATGGCCAGGACCGTGATGTTTCTTACCAGACATTTTATGATGACCTGAGCCCCTACGGTCAATGGGTTGATTACCCGAATGTGGGTTATGTATGGGTACCCGATGCCGGGGATGATTTCCGTCCTTACAGTACCAATGGTCACTGGGTTTGGACAGACAATTATGAATGGATGTGGGTATCTGATTATGATTGGGGCTGGGCGCCTTTCCACTATGGCCGCTGGGATAATGATCCCTACTATGGATGGTATTGGGTGCCGGGCTATGAATGGTCTCCTGCCTGGGTAGCCTGGAGAGATGGCGGTGATTATTATGGATGGGCACCGATCAGGCCGGGTATCAATATCAGTATCAACTTCAATATCGGTGGTTACTCACCTCCCAATGATTTCTGGTGTTTTGCTCCCCGCCGTTATATTACTTCTCCGCGCATCTATGACTATTGCATGGATCGCCGGCAGAATGTAACGATCATTAACCAGACCAATATCATTGTCAATAATTTCCGCTATGGCAGCAATTATGGTTTCCGTTCCGGGCCAAGCCGGTATGAAGCAGAAAGATATGTGGGTCGTATCAACCCGGTAAGGTTCCGCCAAAGCTATACGCCCGGCAGAACACAATTCCGGAACAATGAAGTAAGTATCTATCGCCCCCAGGTACGCCGGGAGAATGAGCGCCAGTTTGCTCCCCGCCAGTTTGAACGTTATGACAGGAACACGGCAAGAAATAATGATAATGGCTTCCGCCGGAATGACAATGGAACTAATCGCGGTAATAACCTGCCCGACCGCAATGACAGGGTTAATAATAACCAGGTTCAGGGAAACAGGGGAAATAACGATTTCAGGCAACAGCGTAGTAATGATGCTCAACCTAATCGTACAGATGACAGGAGAGTGAATAGGCCCGACCAGGGCACACCTGTTCAACCCAATAATAACGATCGCCGGTTTGACAGGCAGGATAATAACGCAAGTAATAATCCAGGTCGTCAACCCGATACAAGAAACAATGACTGGTCACAGCGCAGGCCGCAACAACAAATGGAAAGAAGGCAGGAGCAGCCGCAACAACAGCAGCAGCCATCGCCCCGCCAGTTTGATCGTCGTCAGAATGACCAGCCGCAGCAACAGCCCCAGGTGACGCCACGCCAGGAAGACCGCCGCCAGGTAGAGCAGCAGAGGCAAGAGTCGCAGCGCCAATTTGATCGCCGTCAGAATGAGCAGGCTCAACAACAGCCTCGTCAATTTGATCGCCAGCCGCCACAACAAATGGAGCGGAGACAGGAACAGCGCCAGCAACAACCGCAACAACAGGTTGAGCGGAGACAGGAACAACCCCAGCAACAGCCCCGCCAGATGGAACGTCGTGATGACAGCCGTCAGCAGGGAACTAACGATGGGAATAACGGGAGAGGGAATGGGAATGGAAACAGCCGTAAAAGATTTTAATAAAGCCCTGGAAAAATAAAAAGACCCCCGTAACAACGGGGGTCTTTCTTTTAAGCAAGATGCAAATATCTTAACCTACTTTTTTTACATTTACTGCATTCATACCTTTTTTGCCTTCCTGTAAGTCAAATTCAACTTTATCACCTTCGTTGATCTGGTCAATAAGGCCGCTGCTGTGTACAAATGTTTCTTTATTGGAATCATCATGTTTGATGAAGCCAAATCCTTTTTCTGAATTGAAGAACTTTACAGTTCCTTGATTTTTGTCGCTCATTGTATTATTGTTAATGGTTAAAGAAGCATTAAAGATAAGTTTTCCTGTCTTCATCGCTTTATTAAGTTTCGTAATAGGGCTAAGTGGTTCAGCAACACGGGTCTTAGGAGTGCCCATAGCCCGTAGCCAATAGCCCATAGTCCATAGCCAATAGCCTTAGCCGGGAACAAGGCCGGGTAACAATCAGGCTTCAGCTTCCATCCTTCGCTGCGCTCAGGATGACAAGAGAAACATTCGCTTTCTTTCAGGGTGATTATTATGCCTCGGCCTCCATATATGATTCTATCGGTTCGCAGGTGCAGATCAGGTTGCGGTCGCCGTGTGTATTATTCACTCTTGCTACGGATGGCCAGAATTTATTTAGCGTAACATAATACAAAGGGAAAGCAGCTTCCTGTCTTGAATAAGCATGTTTCCATTCATCCGCTGTAACCACGAATTGCGTATGCGGGGCATGCTTCAACGCGTTATCTTTTTTATCCGCCTTACCTTCTTCAATGGCTTTTATCTCTTCGCGGATGCTGAGCAGTGCATCGCAAAAACGATCAAGTTCGGCTTTGTCTTCGCTCTCGGTGGGTTCGATCATGATCGTCCCCGGCACCGGGAAACTCATTGTCGGGGCATGGAAACCATAGTCGATGAGTCTTTTGGCTACATCTTCGGCTTCTATCTCGGCCGATTTTTTAAAAGGTCGCAGGTCCACAATAAATTCATGCGCGCATTGACCATTGTGATTGGTATAAAGAATATCATAGGCGCCTTCCAGTCTTGCGCGCATATAGTTCGCATTGAGGATAGCATATTCAGTGGCTGCCCTTACGCCTTCATGTCCCAGCATCCTGATATAACCGTAGCTGATGAGAAGGATAGAGGCACTCCCGTATGGAGCCGCGCTGACTGCTCCTGTCTGGCGGTCTCGAGTCTGACGGTCTCGAGTCTGACGGTCTCCGTCTGACTCACTATTCGTCAGACCGGGACGGTCAGACGAATGACCGGGTAAATACGATTTCAAATGTTTCTTCACACAGATCGGTCCCATTCCCGGGCCACCACCACCATGTGGTATGGCGAATGTTTTATGCAGGTTCAGGTGACAAACATCTGCACCGATAAGACCCGGTGCTGTCAGACCCACCTGTGCATTCATATTGGCGCCGTCCATATACACCTGGCCACCATGCTGGTGAATAATATCAGTGATCTCTTTTACTGTTTCTTCATATACACCATAGGTACTTGGGTAAGTGATCATGATCCCGGAAAGATTCTTACTGTACTGGGTCGCTTTTGCTTTCAGGTCTTCTACATCGATATAACCATTCTCCAATGCTTTTACTACCACTACTTTCATCCCTGCCATCACCGCGGAAGCGGGGTTGGTGCCATGCGCGGAAATCGGGATCAGCATCACGTTGCGGTGATGATCACCGTTGGCCTCATGATAGGCTTTGATGGTCAGGAGACCTGCGTACTCACCTTGTGCACCGCTGTTCGGTTGCAGGCTGCAGGCATCAAAAGCCGTGATCTCGCAGAGATAACGGGACAGTTCATCAATGATATACTTATAGCCTTCTGTTTGGCTAACCGGCGCGAATGGATGGATACTGCTCCAATGTGTCCAGCTTAACGGCATCATTTCGCTGGCGGCATTCAGTTTCATCGTACAGCTGCCGAGAGATATCATAGATGTGTTCAGTGAAAGATCTTTGTTTTCGAGTTGCTTGATATAGCGCATCATCTGGCTCTCGCTGTGGTGCGTATTGAAAACCGGGTGGGTTAAAAAAGAAGATGTCCTTGTTAAGGCGGTGGGGATATGCTGCAACTCAGCGTCCTGGTCAATATCAAAAGCTACAGGATCCTTATCATTCTCAAAACAATTGATCAGGTCATAGAGATCGCCGATCTCCGTTGTTTCATCCAGTGAGATACCGATATGGGTATCGTTGTAATAACGGAGATTGATAGATTGTCTTTCTGCTTTTTCTTTAATCGTAGCAAGGGATTTTGTTTTTACGACTATAGTATCAAAGAAATTAGCAGATACCAGTTCAAATCCTCTCTCTTCGATCGCCGCTGCAACAGTTTGTGTTAGCAGGGCCACTCTTTTGGCAATATTCTTCAGGCCATCGGGGCCATGATAAACGGCATACATGGCAGCCATATTCGCCAGTAATGCCTGGGCGGTACAGATATTGGAAGTGGCTTTTTCTCTTTTGATATGCTGCTCCCGGGTTTGCAGCGCCATCCGCAGTGCCCTGTTACCCTGCGCATCAATACTGATACCGATGATACGACCGGGAATGTTTCTTTTAAATTCATCTTTGGTTGACATAAAGGCCGCATGCGGACCTCCATAACCAAGGGGCACACCAAAACGCTGGGCAGAACCGATAGCCACATCCGCGCCGAGTTCTCCCGGGGAAGTCAGTAAGGTCAGCGCCAACAGGTCAGTGGCCATTGCTACATGAGCTCCTGCCGCATGTACCTTGTTGATGAAATCACGGTAGTCTTCAATGCTTCCTTTATCATTCGGGTATTGTACGATCGCGCCGAAATAGGTATGATCGATCGCGCTGCTCTTGTAATCTCCTTCCACGATCTCTATACCGACGGGTACGGCCCTTGTGAACAGTACATCTTTTGTTTGCGGAAATATTTCTTTATCAATAAAAAACTTCGGTCTTTCTATATGATCCTGTTTATTCAGGCTGTTGAAGAACATAGCCATGGCTTCCGCCGCGGCAGTTGCTTCATCAAGTAAAGAGGCATTGGCGATCGGTAAACCAGTCAGGTCACTTACCAGTGTCTGGAAGTTCAGGAGACTTTCCAACCGCCCCTGCGAGATCTCGGCCTGGTAAGGCGTGTATTGTGTATACCATCCCGGGTTTTCAAAAACATTCCGCAGGATCACGGAAGGGATGATCGTATCATAATAACCCTGCCCTATATAATTGGCAAAAACTTTATTCTTTAAAGAGATCTCCCTGATATGCTTCAGGTATTCGTGCTCACTCATAGCTGCCGGGATATTCAATACATGATCCATCCGGATGGCGGGAGGGACCGTGTTACCGACCAGTTCCTTCATGGTTTTGGCGCCGATTTTTTTCAACATGGCTCTTGTATCCTGTTCACCGGGTCCGATATGACGGGGAATAAATTCGCTTGATTGTTGTTCAAAAAGGGTCATAGAAGTTATAAGTGATAAGTTGTAAGTAATATGTTTTTTCGTAGCGGGTTTACCCACCTTCGCCGGAGCGGAGCCTTAGCGAAAGCGGGGCAAAGTTACGGGAAGGAGGCAAAATATTCTAAGGAGAAGAGCGGCTAAAATAAATGAATGAAATCATACCTTTATAGTCACCACCTAAAGAACCAAAACTTACTGTTATGCTACTGCTACCATCGCTTCGCCGCCTGGGTTTTATCTTTTGCACCCTTTTTTTTGTTTCCAGCCTGTCAGCCCAGAATGAACCTTTTACTATGCGGATACTCGCTAATAGATTTTCTTTTCCCTACGAGATCGTATACGGGCCCGACAATAATATCTGGACCACCGAACGTACGGGGGGAAGGGTAACCCTGGTCAACCCCTCCAATGGTACCAAGACGGTCCTTCTCACACTCGGAAATAATATGGTCCAGTCGGCCGGCCAGGATGGATTGATGGGATTGGCCCTGCATCCGCAATTCCTTTCCGGCAAGCCCTATGTTTATATCGCGTATACCTATCGCTCGATCGATGCCACCCACCGTCTCACGCGCATCGAAAGATATACCTATGCAGTTGTGCGGAATAAACCGGTATTGAACAGCCCGGTTACGGTTATAGAAAATCTTTCCGGGAGTAATGATCATAATTCCGGGAGACTTGCTGTGGGCCCTGATAATAAACTTTACTATACTATTGGTGATATGGGTGCCGGGCAGTTTGATAATCTTAGCCGGCCCAATAATGCGCAAAACCTGGATATTTATGAAGGAAAGATATTACGGTTCAATCTTGAGCCCATCGCCGGATCCTGGATACCGCTCGATAATCCTTTTACTAACAGCAGTGGTAACAAAACGGCTGTCTATACTTTCGGGCATCGCAATGCACAGGGATTGGTCTGGGCCAATGTCGCCGGCAATGCCCGTTTATACAGCTGTGAGCACGGACCTTTTTCCGACGATGAGGTCAACCTGCTCGAAGCCGGGCGCAATTATGGATGGCCAAGAGTAGGCGGGTACTGCGACGGAAATTATAATAACCGCTACCTCGGTGGACAGCAGGTGGGCAGTGAACAAGATAATTGTGTTGCGCTGAATGTAAAAGAGCCGTTGAAAACATTGTATACCGTTCCTAATCCTCCTGATAGTACGACGAGCAATCTCACCTGGCCATCGGTAGCGCCAAGCGGGTTAGATTATTATGGCAGCAATGCCATTCCCGGCTGGAGCGGTTCCCTCTTACTCGCGGGTTTGAAATCGGGAACCATGATCCGCTACAAATTAAACGTGGATGGTTCAGCGATCGTTAATGACACTATCATGTATTTCAGGGGCAAGGGAAGGTTCAGGGATATCTGTATTTCTCCTGATGGCAAAAAAATATACATCTCTACGGATAACACGGGCTCCACTTCAGGTCCTACGGGAGGCGTTACGACTACTCCCGCTAACCCGGGTAGCATACTGGAGTTTACTTATACGGGTACCCCGGGAGCCAGGGAGATATCCCCGGGAGAAACTGATAAAACCGATGTTGCTGTAATGATCTA
>JANMKG010000192.1:0-7992 GCA_031371915.1 Chitinophagaceae bacterium
CCTGGTAAAAGCCATCATCAAAGCATATAATAAGGAAAGTGAAAAAGAAGCCGAGGAATACGCTAACCGGCAAACCCCGTCGATCATCAAGAAAGACAAACCCGCGACATAGCGGTTATAAAGATTTATTATTTTGCAGGAATGAAAAGAACTGATCATATCTTTTTATTCCTGCTTTTTTTATCCTGGCAATGCAAGCCCGCCGGCGTAAAAAACAAAAATACGCTATCGCCATCCCTCCAGATAGCTGCCTTTCACTCCATCGACAGCGCCAAAGCCTTTATCCACAATGGAGATATCATTTTCAGGAACGGTACAGATGAGGTAAGCCAGGCTGCCAGGAGTATGAACAGGAAAGACACTTCCTTCTCTCATTGCGGGCTCTTATTTATCGAACACGACTCCGTATTTGTTTACCATGCACTCGGTGGCAGTTATAATCCGGGGCAAAAACTGCGGAGAGACCCCCTCGATAGTTTCTGCAACCCTGCTGAAAACAATGCCTTCGGTCTCTATCGTTATGACCTCGAACAAAAGCAACTAAAGAAACTGAAAACAATAGTGGACAGTTTTTATAAAGCAGGCCTGAGATTCGATATGTATTTCAATTACTTTTCCGATGACGTAATGTATTGCTCTGAATTTGTTTTTAAATCCCTGGACAGATCAGTAAACGGTGCCTATAGTAAATATGTACGCCTGGATACATTGCCATATGGGGTAACTACTGACGATATTTTCCTGAACGAGCATTGCAGGATGATCATGCTCCAGAAATTCAATCGGTGAAATTTTAGTCGGTAATCTTACATTTGTCTTTCAAAACTGAAAAAATGAAAAAACTAACTGCTTATTTGATGATCACAGGTATGCTCCTGGCCCTCCTCACCGGGTGCAAAGGAAAGGACAGTACTGTGGCGAATGATCCTAAAGCTGTCGTATCCGCTTTTTTTGAAAGAATGGCGAAAAAGGACCTGGATGGCGCGGCTAAACTGGCCACCAAAGAAAGTAAGGCTACCATTGATATGATGAAAAAAGCGATCGAAGCCGCTGAAAAAATGGGAATAAAAGATACCGCTTCAAAAGATGACCCATCAGAAGAATTTAAAAAAATGGAGATCGGGGAAGTAAAAATAAATGGTGATAATGCTACGGTCGCTGTCATCAACCATGCTAAAGGAGATGTTACCAACCAGTTCCCCCTGAAAAAAGAAGGCGGGGAATGGAAAGTCGATTTCAGTATGGGCACCCTTATGAAGATGGGTATGGATGAAGCCGGTAAAACGAAGGATGAGAATAATACAGGAGCTGACAGTTCCGGCGTGGATAAAATGCTGAAGGACCTCATGAACAATGATACTTTGAACAAAGACACGGACACTACGTCCAATTGACAACCCCAGCCATGGTATTTTATTGATGAGGCTGTCTCAAAAGGTTGTCAGCCTGAGTTTATCGAAGGTTATCAATTTGATTGTCATATTTCGTCCCGCCCGAGGCGGGATCAATATGACAATCAATTGATTTTTTGAGACAACCTCATTCTTTTAAGGAAGCAACCCCTACTCTAAATTTTTGTACTTTGCAATATGAAAGTTTCATTCCTGCTAACGGGATTATTCCTGGTCTTCTTATGTAGCAGCTGTAATAGCAACGACAGCAAATCCGCTAACAAATCAGAAAACAATATTGATGCTGCCCGGAATTTTGTACGGGCTGCCCTGGATGGCAAGTTTAACGAAGCCAGGACCTATATGCTGGCCGATTCTGTGAATACGAATTATATGGATGTGGCTGAACGCAGCTACCAGCGGGCCGACCAGGCAGTAAAAGACGGATACCGGACCTCCACCATCCGTATTTACAGTCCCCTGGTGGAAGTAAATGATTCCACCACGATCATCATTTTTGCCAATTCCTTTAAAAATGATCCCGATACCTTACGGGTATTACGGATAAAGGGACAGTGGCTGGTGGACCTGAAATACCTGTACGAACATGATGCTGACAGCATTCAACATAAACAACCCGCAATTAACGATTCGCTGAAATGATCAAAAATATTTTACTGGTCGGATTGGGTGGTGGACTGGGTAGTATGGCCCGTTATTGTTGCCAGCGATGGGTCAGCATTAATTATCTCAGCTCCTTTCCTTGGGGTACTTTCGCGGTGAACATCGTTGGCTGTCTCCTGATCGGTATTTTCTGGGGACTTAGCTTCCGGTCTTTTGATAGCAATGAAAACTGGAAACTATTCCTGATGACCGGGCTTTGCGGGGGATTCACGACCTTTTCAGCTTTCACGCTGGAAGGGATCGGGTTGATCAAAGAGCAAAAAATGGCTTTATTCTTTTTGTATATAGCAGCCAGTGTGCTGGTAGGTCTGGCAGCTACTTTCGCGGGGATGAAATTAATAAGGTAAAACAATGCTTACTGTAAAACATCCATGGCATGGCGCTGATACCGGTGAAAAAGCACCAGCAACTGTCAATGCCCTGATCGAGATACCACAGGGTTCCCGTTCTAAATACGAAGTGGATAAAACCACGGGCCTGCTCCGGCTCGACCGGGTAATCTATTCCTCCTTTCATTATCCTGTCAATTATGGTTTTATCCCGCAAACGCTGGGACATGATGGTGATCCACTGGATATACTAGTGCTTTGCTCACAACCTATCCAGTCACTTTGTCTTGTAGACGCCAACGTGATCGGGAACATGCAGATGATCGACAGCGGGCAGGTGGATGACAAGATCATTGCCGTGGCGGCGAAAGATCCTTCTGTCAACCATATTACACGGATGGAAGAACTACCACATCATTTCTTACTGGAGCTGAAAAATTTCTTCGAACAGTATAAAGTACTGGAGAATAAAAAAGTAGCGATCGATAATTTCCAGGACCAGCTGATCGCCTACCGTATCATCAATGAAGCCATTACTCTTTATAAGGAGACCTTTAAAAATAATTAGTGGATACCCCTCAAAAACATATCATGACAACTCAACTGATCATCATAGCCCTGCTGATAGGCCTTGCCGCAGGTGTTCTCAGCGGTCTTGTAGGCGTGGGCGGTGGTATCGTTATGGTACCTGCGTTGGTCTTCTTTATGAAGTATACCCAACACCAGGCGCAGGGCACTTCACTCGCCGTACTTACCCTCCCTGTTGTCATCATTGCTTCCCTCTATTATTATCACGAATGCCAGAAAGCCGGCCACCCAATTGATCTGAAAGTAGTGGGCCTAATTGGGGTAGGTTTCCTGGTAGGCGGATTTTTTGGTAGTAAGATCGCTTTGGTGATCGACCAGGCTTTGCTGAAAAAAATATTCGCGGTCATCCTTTTCTATACCGCTTTCAAAATGCTTAGCTGGGATACCCTGTTCATTAAATGGGTAAAAGGAATTTTCTGATAAAATGGAACGCTGATTATCATAAAAGATCTTAACCATCTGCGTTCAACCCGGGATAAAGATTTTTATGATTTTTATGAGCCACGCAGATGATCATAATAAATCTTAACCATCATAATAATCTGCGTTCTCACTTACGCGCCCTCACCACATTCTCCTGATGGCCCTTAAACGCAGCGTTCTCTTCCCGGTAGTCGTATTGACGATCCCTTTCTTATCGATATTGTCGATCCTAACTTTACCTGATGAATGAATCATCTGTCCATTCCCCAGCAGTATACCAACATGTACGATATCTTCCTTGTTATCAAAAAAAGCCAGGTCACCTGTTTGCGCCTCACTAAATTTTTTAACCGCCTTTCCCTGCTGCGCCTGTTGCCAGGCATCCCGGGGCAGATCGATCCCCATCAGTTTGAAGATCACCTGTACAAACCCGCTGCAATCAACTCCAAGAGGGCTGCGCCCACCCCATAAATAAGGTGCGTGGAGCCAGGTCCCGGTTAATTTTTTTACCAACTCATCGCCCGGCACCTGCTGATCCCGGGTAACATACGATCCTTGGAATACATACTCCTGTTCTCCCAGTTTTCCTTTGCCATCGCGGAAAGATGGCAACGAAGAACCCGCAGGAATATTTATCGTCTTATCCCCAACCTGCACAGCGCTTAAGATATCACTGCTGGCAAAGCGGCTCATCGTGGTCGCGGTTTTTTCATCGGTCTCCTCCAGCATTGTCATTGTCATCCAGCCTTCATAGTCATCATGCAGGCTGCGGATCTTGCACCAGCGTTCATTTTTTGTTTTTACTATTTTCACCGTTTCCCCAAACAATAACTGGTTGACCATTTCTTTCCGGTGATCAGGTTTCCGGCGGACCGGCGCGGCAGCTACAGTAACAACAGCATATTCCATCTGGTAAAGTTTTTTCGAAAATACTACTTCGGCGACTGGCTTCCAGCAACTTTTTACCTGCCAAGCATTTTACATTTTCGCATTATCGATCGGCCGCCTTCGTAGCACCAGTAAGAAATACAGTCAATCAAATTTTTATTGAAATTGCAAAAACCTGCATCTTACTGGCAACAATTAGCTATTTTCCGCTTGTGAAGGCTGATCAATTCAACGATATTACGGACCAGGAACTGCTGCAACGGTTTTATGCCGATCATGATAATGAATGGCTGGGCGTATTACTGCAACGTTATACCCTCTTATTACTGGGTGTTAGTATGAAGTATTTAAAAAATGAGGAAGAGGCCAAGGATAGCGTTCAGCAGATTTTCCTGAAAGTGATACAGGAATTACAGAAATATAAGGTCGAGTATTTTAAATCCTGGCTTTATATGGTGGCCAAGAATCATTGCCTCATGCGGATCCGGGAGAAACAGGGAAAGATCACTGCCGAGATCAATGACCGGCTAACCGCGAAACCGGAAGAAGAAACTGACCGGCTCGCACTCCTCCAAAATGATCATACACTTGACCTGATGGAGACGGCCCTAAAAGAACTCAACCCTGAGCAGCAGCAATGTGTAACTTTGTTTTACCTGCAAAAGAAAAGCTACCAGGAAGTAAGTGATGAGACCGGCTACAGCATGCTACAGGTAAAAAGCTATATCCAGAATGGCAAAAGGAACCTGAAAATACTTATCGAAAAAAAATTAGCCGAAGAAACGGACCGTAAATAATGCCCGCCAATTATAAAGATATATTATCCCATTTGTCCACCGAGATCGACCAGGAAACGCTCCTGCTTTACCTGCAGGGAAAACTTTCTGAAGACAAGAAACACGAAGTGGAAAAACATATTCTCCAGGACGACTTTGAAGACGATGCGGTAGAAGGGCTACAGGAATTCAAAGACAAAGAGCAGTTACAATACATGGTGGAAATGCTGAACCGCGATCTCAAAAAGAAAACAGCTAAGAAGAAAAAGTTGCGGGAAAAAATGAAATACAAGGACCAGCCCTGGTTATATATCTCCCTGCTCATCCTTATTCTCCTGATCGTGATCAGCTATATCGTGATTCACAGGATGCTGAAGGGTTAAGCATCACGTTTTTTCACTGATAGCTTTATGGATGCTGGTCTTCTTTTTTATTGAAGGCGGCGGACCTTTATCGCCGGATGATTTTTTTTAAGAAAACCCCGAAATAATATGGTCAGTATCTCTTTTTTCCTTCCCATTCTTTCCATTCAGTAAATACTTCTTTGGCAAGGGGATGAGGAACGTGAATAAAAGGAATCTTGCGGTCGGCCATTTTCGCATTGATCTCGTTATAAATAAAATCATCATCAAATTCGATGGCAGCCGCTTCTTCCCTTGTATTGGCATAGACAACACGTATTGGCCGGGCCCAGTAAATAGCGCCCAGGCACATCGGGCAGGGTTCGCAACTGGTAAAGATTTCGCAATCGGTCAACTGGTAAGTGCCCAGTTTATCGCAGGCGTTGCGGATAGCTACTACTTCGGCATGCGCCGTCGGGTCGTTGGAAGAAGTGACCTGGTTACAACCTTCCCCTACAATTTCATTCCCCTGCACCACGATGCAGCCAAATGGACCTCCTTCTCCTCCCATCATGCCCTTCCTGGACAGCTCAATCGCTTTCTCCAGGAATTTTCTATCCCTTTCGGTAGTCATAGTTGATTTTTAATGATTTGGAAAATAATCCTGCCGCAAAATTGTGGATTAATCGCCAATTTTCCACAGCTTATGCACCCGGATCAGCGCAATATGAAGTTACTATTAATTTTATGTTACCCCCTTGTTACCCTCCAAAAGCTTTGTAGTTTAACAGACTAAACCTCACTAAAATCTTTTGCTATGAGATGGGAATCAGTTGCCTCGAACTCCAGTAACGAAGTTTATCATTTATATAAAGAGGATAAAAAGATCCTCAGCGTCATTCTTAATCCTTTCTCGAATGCCGCCCGGGTAGAATGTGAAAAGCAAAAAAGAGTATTCCTGATTCGTAAAGAAGGTTTTCGTCATCATAAAACAGTTCTCCGCAATGAATACGGGATTAAAATAGGAGAACTGGGACAAGAAAATAAAGAGAATTTTATTGATGTGAACAATGAGCGTTTCTTTTACACTACGCACAATAACCCGCTGGCCGAACTCGTCCTTTATAAAGAATCAAAAGACAAACCATTTGTAAGCTGTAGCCTGACTACAAATGAAGGGACGGCAGGAGTGAATTTTAAAAAAGATAAGAAACTTTCTGATACATCACACCCCGGCCTGTTAATGGCGTTGTGCTGGTATATGTTCCTCCCGGTAACCAAAGAGAATGTGGTAGAATTTGCCGTTTCCTGATCGCTTATAATTCCTGCCAAACATGATTGGCAAATTGCTCCAGGGATGGATCCCTTGCTGCCATCAGTAAGATCACGCAATTATCAGTCAGGTGAGGACGTATTGCAGGAAGAAAATCGTTCCTGTTCTCTACGAAAAAAGCATTCTTTCCTAACGCTTTCAAATCATTGATAAGATCGTTAGCTGAAATATCCTTTACCGCTGTGCCGCCGGCATAGAAAATCTCGCTCATCCAAATTTCATCTTCCGGTCGCAGGACACGGGCAATCTCTTTTACAAAATCCTCCCTTAAAAATTTGGTGGGTTTGTAGCCATGTGGCTGGAACCAGGCGATGACCTTCGGTGCCACAGGCTGGCAGGCTTCGATAGCTGCCGCGCATTTTACCGGGTTGTGGGCATAATCATCGATCAGCCAGGCGCCGTGCTTATTTCCCAGTACCTGGTGACGGCGATAAATGCCCTCATATTTTTCCAGGGCCGCGGCACAGGTTTCCAGCGGAACGCCAATCTCATGGGCAATAGTAACCGCAGCCAGGGCGTTTTCCATATTGTGTTTACCAACCAGGTTCATCCTGAAACCGATCCCTGCGATCTTGAAAGCAATCGCGAGTCCTTGCTGCTTGAAATCAGTGGCGGTATAACCCGCATAAACATCTGCGTCAGTTGAAAAATCCTGTTGTATGTCCTGTGAAAGGGTTTTAGCCAGCGGGTGTGATTGATTGACAACAAAATTCAGGCTGTTGGCTTTAAAAATACCAAAGACCCTCATCAGTTCATTGATCTCCTGGTGATCCTTATCAATATTCAGCAGCAACCCGATCTCCGGTTTGTATTGTACAATTGAGCCATCGCTTTCATCTGCTTCGATCACCAGCCATTCGCCCGCTCCTACTTTTGCATTCCCGATCTTTCCCTGTTTGATGATACTTATTAAACCGGCACCGCTGATGATACTGGGTTGAAGACCGGCATATTCCAGTATGTCAAATAACATGGCGCTCGTCGTACTCTTACCGCTGGTACCTCCTACGGCAATTGTTTTTTTGCTTTCCGCGATCAGCGCCAGTAACTCAGAACGACGGATAATAGGAATACCCATTTGCCTGGCTTTTTGTATCTCGGCTACATTGTCCTCGATAGCGGTAGAGGCCACGATCAGGTCAACCGTTCCTGTGATCCCAGTTCCATCCTGCACAAAACAACGGATACCTCCGGCTTCGAGTTTTGCCTGGGTTTCATTCACTACGCCAGGGGCAAAAA
>JANMKG010000213.1:0-5177 GCA_031371915.1 Chitinophagaceae bacterium
TTGGGTTAAATTTTAATAACGACCCGTTTTTACATCCATATCCTTATCATCCTTTGAGTACCAATTTGAAAAACCTTTAAAATCCGTCTTGTTATGAAAAACCTATTACGCACCGGACTGCTCCTGCTGTTTTTTACCAGCAGCCTGGCCAGCAGGGCCCAGGTACCAGTCCTCAGCAGCAACCCCTCTGCTACTGCCGTCATCTTCTATGATTTTGACGGGCACACAGTAACAGGCACCAGCTGGAATTACAGCGGTCCCATAGTTTGTGCCCCTTCAGGGCTTACTAATCCCCAGATCATTGAGGCCTTCAACCGCATCGCGGAAGACTACCGGCCTTTCAATGTCAACATTACTACAGATTCAACAAAATACCTTGCCGCTCCTGCCAACAGGCGGATGAGAGTGATAGTTACCGTCAGTTCATCCTGGTATGGTTCAGCCGGTGGTGTAGCTTATGTTAACTCTTTTACCTGGGGTGATGATACTCCCTGTTTTGTATTTTCTGCCCTCCTGGGATATAATGTAAAATACATCTCGGAAGCAGCTGCCCATGAAGCAGGGCACACACTGGGTTTATATCACCAGTCTTCTTATGATGCCAATTGTACAAAATTGTCTGATTATAATTATGGCCAGGGAGTCGGTGAAATTGGCTGGGCACCGATCATGGGAGCGGGTTATTACCAGAATTTCACTTTGTGGAATAACGGCGCCAATTCTTATGGTTGCAACAGTTTGCAGAGTGATCTTTCTATTATCACTACCAATAATGGGTTCACTTATCGTACCGATGATTACTCCTCCGCTTTTAACCAGGCAACGAATGCGCCATTTGTAAATAACCAGTTTGTCGTAAATGGGATCATTGAAAAGAATACCGACCAGGATATGATCAAATTTACACAGCCAGCGCAGGGACATTTCCAGTTGACTGCCATTCCTTACAATGTCGGTACCGGTAACTCGGGTTCAGATCTTGACCTGCAGGTTACCCTCTTCAACGGCGCACAAACGCAATTGAATGTCTTTAACCCCGGAACACTCCTGAATTCAGTGATTGATACTATCCTTAATCCAGGCACCTATTATTTAAGGGTGGAAGGAAAAGGAAATCTATATGCCCCCAACTATGCAAGTCTTGGATCTTATTCCCTGCAGGGTAACTGGGGTTCCAGCACCTTACCTTTAAGAACGCTTAAATTACATGGACAGTTAAATGGTGACAGGCACCAGCTCAGCTGGATTATTGACGCCGATGAACAAGTAGTACAACAAATACTGGAGGTTTCTACTGATGGCCGGACCTTCAACCCCGTCACGCAATCGGATGCCAGTGCCCGTGGTTATGATTACAGGCCGAATATTACTGGTCCTGCCCTTTATCGTTTGAATGTAACCTTTGATAATGGTCACCAGTATTATTCTAATATAGTAACCTTGCGCAATACGGGTAAAAATGCGGGACCTAAACTGGTCAGTAACCTCGTTGCAGCTAATTCTTTTGAGGTGACCAGCCCGGGTATTTATAGTTATGCCGTGTATGATTTTAACGGTAAAACCCTTGCCCAGGGTAAACTCGTCAACGGATCGAATCTCATTACCCCTTCCAATATGACCAGTGGCATGTACGTTGTCCGTTTTACTAACGGGACCGAGCAGTGGATGGAGAAATTGGTGCGGCAATAAATTTTTCTGGTTCTGGTAACAGAACATTAATCCGTACACTTTGGCTATTCAGAGGTTTTCCTGTAACTTAGGAAAACCTCTTTTTTATGCGCTGGAGAAAATTTAATGGCGACCCGATTGAAATGCCCATTATGGAAGCAGTTGAATTGGCCATCAAACGGGAGACCGAAAAGGGTTTCCGTCTGAAAGTTTGTATCGGCACGGATTCCCAGGTAAAAGGACAGGAAACAGAGTATGCTACCGTGATCGTATTCCTCCGGGAAGGACATGGCGGATTTATGTTCATTCACAATGAAAAGACCCGCCAGCAGTTCACCATCAAGGAAAGAATGCTGATGGAAGTAGCCAAAAGCATTGAGATCGCTTACGAACTCTGTAACCTGTTTACTGTTTACGATGTGGATATGGAAGTGCATGCGGACATCAACACCAACCCGCATTTCAAAAGCAACGATGCGCTGAAAGAAGCGATGGGTTATATTTTAGGAATGGGCTTTGCCTTCAAAGCCAAACCAGAAGCTTTTGCCAGCAGTAGTTGTGCCAACAAAGTGGTCAACTGATCAGCCCGCATCCCTATTACTGCGGGAAGCTCCTCCCGCAAGCGGACCCGTCACTCCTGCCGCTTTCCTTTTCTTCTCCAACCAATGACAAGTAGTACAAGCAAAACTGCCCCGAAACCGATCCGAAGCCAGGCGGCTCTTTTTTCCCGGGCTCTTCTTTCGTGCTGCAGCCGGATAATATAATCTGTATTCCGTGAAAAATCTTCCTGCATTTGTCGGGAAAGGGTAACACTATCACCGGCACTGCTTGTTGAATCCGGAATGTTTTGGGAATGAGAAAAAGTGGTCAGTGAGAATGACCAAAAAAGAATCAACAAAATCCGCTTCCTCATTTTCTATAGTTTCTCAATAAAAAATAAGGCCGGGATTAAGGTAATTCAATAAGCGGATTCCTTACGGCATCAGTCTTTAAATGCTGCGCAAGCATGACCCTGGAGCCCGTGGCATTGGCTCCGCTGTACATTCTTTCCATCTTCTTGCTGTCTTCCTGGGCAAGCGAGAAAGTAATAAGTACCATGACAAATAAAACAACCACCAAATTTCGTTCGGATAAGATCTTCTTCATATAAAGGCCTGTAGGTTGCTGCAAATTAGTCTAATATTCTTAAACCCTTATACCACGAAGTGGTTATTTTTTTTGTGTTGAAAAACCCGCGTTTAAAGTGGATATATACTTTAGCAGCCCCGGTCTGCCTTCTGTTTTAACTGCTGAAGTAATAAAATAAGGAGGCGGTTCCTCCCAGGTTTGCGCCAGTCTTTCCAGGAAATTTTTGACATTCCTTTCAGTAGCTCCTGGTTTATTTTTGTCGCTTTTAGTAAATATCAATACAAACGGTATTTGCCATTCTCCCAGCTGGTTGATGAATTCAAGGTCAATAGGCTGTGGCTCATGCCGGCTGTCGATCAGGACAAAAAGACAAACAAGATTCTCCCGCTTCCGGATGTAGGATTCGATCATATTGCCAAAATTATTTCTCGCTTTTTGCGATACAGTGGCCGCATACCCATAACCGGGAAGATCGACGAGAAACCATTTTTTTTTATCCGAGGAGACCACTTCAAAATGATTGATCAGTTGAGTCTTGCCGGGGGTACCTGAAGTTTTGGCCAGTCCTTTTTTATTGGTCAGCATATTAATGAGGGAAGATTTTCCCACATTACTCCTGCCGATAAACCCATACTCAGGTTTATCAGGCGGCGGGCACTGCTTATAGGTAGGGCTGCTGATAATATATTGGGCTGATACGATCTCCATAAGCCCGCAAGTTAGCTTGAAAGTCCCTTGTATAAAACTATAAACCAGAAACCAAAAACCACAAACCAGTAGTACCTTTGCAGCCCCATGTCACAATCATTACCCCACGATCATATCACCCCTTTTAAAAACACCGGTACTGGTAAAAAAGAACAGGTGGCCGAGATGTTTAACCAGATCGCTGGGAAATATGATATGATGAACCGCTTTCTTTCTGCCCGTACAGATATCGGCTGGCGAAAAAAAGCCCTCCGTCTCCTGAAAAAAGACCAGCCCGAACATATCCTGGATGTAGCAACAGGTACGGCAGATATGGCGATCCTTGCCTGTAAAATGCTGCAGGCATCAAGGGTTACGGGTATCGATATCTCTGAAGGAATGCTGGAATTAGGCAGGAAAAAGATTGAGAAAGAGGCACTTGCCGGCAGGATCCACTTACAGCCAGGAGATTCAGAAACAATAAATTACGCACAAAATACGTTTGATGCGGTGATGGTGGCATTTGGAGTTCGGAACTTTGAAAACCTGGAGAAAGGTCTGGCAGAAATGTGGCGGGTATTAAAACCCGGCGGTCGTTTGATCGTACTTGAATTCTCCAAACCGCGCCGCAAAGCGGTAAAAGGTTTCTACAACTTGTATATGGGCCTGGTGGCACCTCAGGTTGCCCGTTGGTTCAAGCAAAATAAAGAGGCATACCAATACCTGAATGAATCCGCCAATGCTTTCCCTGATCGTGATCTATTTACTGACATTTTAAAAAAAGTGGGCTATTCCGGCACGGAATTTAAACCACTAAGCTTAGGAATATGTTGCATTTACTCGGGAAGAAAACCGTTATAAAAAACAGGTGTGTATTGCTCAGTGGTTGGCTGCTGTGTTGCCAGGTCGCTATGGCCCAGTATTATGGGAAAGCGGATCTTAATAAACCCGACCAGGATTCCAAACCTTATTATTTTGGTATCACCCTCGGAGCCAGTTCGGCCCGTTTTCAAACTGAACTCAGTCCCCGGTTCCTGCAGGACGACAGCATTTATGTAGCCGAACCCGTGAACTCCGGTGGTTTCAACCTGGGTCTCCACGTTACCACCCGTCTTTCCAACCGCTTCCAGTTACGTTTCAACCCGCAACTGATGTTCATGGAGCGAAATCTTTATTATAGACTCCGGTTCCCGGATATTGACGGAATGTTAGAGGTGACCAAAAAAGTGGAATCCGTTACCATGTCTTTTCCGCTGCAGATAAAGTTCCAGAGCGACAGGATCGGCAATTTCAGGGTCTATACACTCGCTGGTTTTAAAGCCGATATCGATATGGCCTCCAATGCCCGTAAAAAAAGACTCGACGATGTGGTGAAGATCGAGAAATATGATTTTGGTCCTGAATTCGGTATCGGGTTCAATTTCTTTTTTGAAAGTTTCATCTTCTCCCCGGAAATAAAGATCAGCAACGGGCTGCGTAATATCCATGCAAAGGATGACAACCTGAAATTCTCCAGCGTGTTTGACAAGATACAGTCAAGGATGATCGTTTTCAGTATTCATTTAGAAGGGTAAAAAAGATTATTTAACCTCAAAGAAAAGGAGAAGCAGTGTAACGGAAAGTTCTCTGCGTGAACTTTGCGCTCTCGATTCTCTGCGCTAAAACTAAACTGGCCCCAGTAAGGCTTAGCCCCG
>JANMKG010000222.1:0-2658 GCA_031371915.1 Chitinophagaceae bacterium
CAGCATTATATCATTCTAAAATTAAAAATGGTATGCCCCGTCCTGATCTTTCAAGAATACCCGAATGGTACCATGTTTACATTAACCAGGTGCCCGGAAACGACCTGATGAAGGCTATGCAGGAACAAACGGTCTCCTTTCTTAAATTCCTCAGGAAAATCCCGGTAGAAAAAAGGAATTACCGTTATGCGAAAGGTAAATGGACGATCAAAGAAATGTTACAGCACCTCATCGACGCGGAAAGGATCTTTGCCTACCGGGGATTACGGTTTGCCCGCAAAGATGCCACGCCTCTTCCCGGCTTTGATGAAAACGATTATGCCGATAATTCCAAAGCCTCGAAAAGAGATTGGAATGAATTACTGGAAGAATTCAAAACTCTCCGCAGGTCAACAGAACTGCTTTTCGGATCTTTTGACAAAAGCCAGCTGGATGCAACCGGTATTGCCAGCGGTAAATCCGTATATGTGCTGGCGATCGGCTTTATTTTGGTGGGGCATATCAATCATCATGTAAGAGTGATGAAGGAACGCTATCTGTAAAGGTGATGCTTGCGGATAATGCTCCTTAGAAAGTATATAGAGTATATAAAGTACTCTCATGGTTCACCTACTCTATATACTTTATATACTCTATATACCTATTAACTACTTAATATCCTCGTAAGGAAATCTCTTCGAGGCTTTCCGCATCATCGTATTGATGACCGTGTTGATATCGCTTCCGAGACTCCGGGAAAGTGTCTTTTCATATTTCCATAAAAGTTCTCCACCCTTCCCATCATGAACGTTGATCGTGCATTTACCTGAATTGGTAGGCGTCCATACACCAAAAATGATCCCGATCGCAACCGAAGCTTCCTGTGACATGGGTTTATCGGTGAACAAAGTTCCAGAGATCACCCCGTCTACTCCAAGCAGGGAACATAGTTCCTCCTTTGTTTTTGTGCGCAAGGTATCAGTGGTCCAGCCGCTTTTGGCCAGCAGCGCATTGGTCCGGCTGATATCCTGGAAATTGACCTTGAAATCCTCTTTTTCTTTCTTTTTTAGAAAATAAGTGTGAAGAGCGCTTTGAACCGCGTCCCCCTCTTTTTTTTGTAAAGCTTCCAGTTCACCCGGTTTCAATCTTTCTTTCTCCTTCGGCCGCAGGTTCAGCGATACATCAAAGGGAATGATGGCAAGCTGGTTGTGGTGCGGGGCGATAGAATCAAAGTGAGGGCTGGTGTAAATCTCCTTTGTTTGCGCATCAGCATGATTGACGGCTAAAACATAAAGGGCAAGAAAAGTAATAGCAAATTTCCATTTCATGATTCAGTGGTTTCGTGCAAAATAATGCAGCGTCTTAATAGCATCAAACCATGAATGATAAAATTTCAATAAAAAAGCCTGTCTCCATGGAGACAGGCTCATATAAAAAGAATATTTTTTTTAAAAAGCTTTTTTCACCGGCTCTTCACCTGTCTTTGCTTTTACGAGGTTCTGCTGGCCGATCATATCATTCATCACTTTAACCGCCTGGTCAAGATAGATATCCTCCCGTAAGCTTTTAAGCCATTGGGTAAATCTTTCCTGCTTGTTCTTATCATCGGCCCAGCGATTCGTTTCTGCCGGTAAGGCAGTAACATCGATCTGGTTCGCCGTACTGAGCTTTAACAGGGATTCCAGCTGCTTGATCGTTGTCCGGATCATTTTCTGATCCTGGCGGTATTTCTCGAGTTGCAGTGAATATTGTTTGTCATTCTGCTTGGACAACCACTCTGTACTTTCTTTTATCAGTTTGAAAGTATTGTCGCTTTCCAACCGCTGGCTGGCCAGTTGCTGGATCGTTTTCAGGTCATACCCTGCTGTCCAGTTGGTATACGTGGCTTTGTTCAATTCATCCCAGGGCAATGCATCGGGATCATCTTTCTCTCTTACTTTGAGGTATTCGAGGTTATCCGGTAAAACAATATCTGAATAAACACCTTTCAATTGTGTTGATCCGCCATTGATCCGGTAGAATTTCTGCAGGGTCAGTTTTACAGTACCCAGGTCAGAATTGGAAAGTGAAAATCCATTTTCATCCAGCCCGATATTCCGCTGTACTGTTCCTTTACCATAGGTAGAAGTACTACCGATGATAACACCGCGGTTATAATCCTGGATGGCCGCCGCGAAGATCTCTGAGGCTGAAGCGCTGAATTCATTTACCATAACGGCAAGCGGTCCTGAATATAATACAGAACGGTCCTTATCCTTAAGTACGCTGGGCTTGTTGTCCCTGTCCTTTACCTGCACGATCGGCCCCTCATCGATAAACAGTCCTGCCATTTGTACTACATCGTAAAGGGAACCACCCCCATTGTTGCGCAGATCTATTACAATACCGTCAACTTTTTCTTCTTTTAATTTGGTTACTTCTTTGGCAACATCCACATAACTGCGGGCGCCGTTGGGATGGTCAAAATCTGCATAGAACTCAGGCAGGAAGATATAGCCGATCTTGGAGCCGCCGTTTTTCACAATAGCGCTACGGGCAAAAGTCTCATCCTGTACGATCTCATCACGGATAAGCGTTACGACCTTCATCGTTCCGTCCATCTTTTTGATGGTTAATCGAACTTCTGTTCCTTGTTTACCCCGGATGATCTTTACTGCGTCTGTTACAACATACCCCGTA
>JANMKG010000240.1:0-14393 GCA_031371915.1 Chitinophagaceae bacterium
ACCAGTTCCGTCATATAGCGGTAAACGAAAGTAAGGATCAGGGTAGCGATATGTGAACCATCTACATCCGCATCTGTCATAATGATCAGCTTGTGATAACGGAGCTTACTCAGGTCAAGTGCCTTGGGATCTTCGGGAGTACCCATTTTTACCCCAAGCGCTGTAAACATATTCCTGATCTCTTCATTATCATAGATCTTATGCTCCATGGCTTTTTCCACGTTGAGGATCTTACCTCTTAAAGGCAGGATAGCCTGGAAACTACGGTCTCTTCCCTGTTTAGCTGTACCACCGGCAGAGTCACCCTCGACAAGGAATAATTCGCAACGTTTAGGATCACGGTCAGAACAATCGGCGAGTTTGCCGGGTAAACCACCACCGCTTAAAACCGATTTACGCTGCACCAGTTCTCTCGCTTTCCTGGCAGCAGCCCTTGCCTGTGCGGCAAGAATGACCTTTGAAACAATATTTTTTGCTTCGCGGGGATTTTCTTCCAGGTAAGCTTCCAGTACTTTTGATACCGTGGAATCCACCACACCCATTACTTCGTTGTTCCCGAGTTTGGTCTTTGTCTGGCCCTCGAATTGGGGTTCAGGAACTTTTACTGAAATGATCGCACTCAATCCTTCCCGGAAATCATCACCTTCGATCTCCACTTTTGCTTTTTCAAACAAACCGTTCTTATCGCCATAGCTTTTGAAGACCCTGGTGAGGGCGCGGCGAAAACCTGATACGTGCGTACCGCCTTCGATCGTATTGATATTATTTACATAAGAGTAAATGTGTTCGTTGTAACTGTCGTTATAACTTAAAGCAACTTCCACCATTACATTACTGTGCTCATCTTTTCCTTCTACAAAGATCACTTTCGGGATAAGAGGATTGCGCCCGGCGCTGCTGTCCAGCATTTCTACAAATTCTACTATTCCGCCTTCACTGTAAAAAACATTTGTATAGAATTCACCATTCTCTTCTTTTTCACGCAGATCAGTTAAGAGGATGCGCACACCGCGGTTGAGATAGGACAATTCACGGAGACGGCCCTCGAGGATATCCTTGTTGTAAACGGAAGTAATAAAGATGGAATCATCAGGCCAGAAATGAACTTTGGTCCCCGTCGTCTCACTGTTACCTGCTTCCCTCACTGGATACTGCGGTACACCGATCTTGTATTCCTGTTCAAATATTTTTCCATCCCGGTTAACGGTTACCTGGAGCAGTTTGCTTAACGCATTCACGCAACTTACACCCACACCATGCAAACCACCGGAAACTTTATAAGAACCCTTATCGAATTTACCACCGGCATGTAGCACCGTCATTACTACTTCGAGTGCAGAACGTTTTTCCTTAGTGTGCATCGCGGTGGGAATTCCACGGCCATCATCTTCTACGGAAATGGAATTGTCTTCGTGAATGGTGACCTGTATATTCTTGCAATAACCGGCCAGCGCCTCGTCAATAGAATTGTCGACTACTTCATAAACAAGATGGTGTAAACCCTTCACACCAATATCACCAATATACATCGCCGGGCGTTTCCGGACGGCTTCCAAACCTTCCAATACCTGTATGCTGTCTGCACTGTAACCGGCTGAAATGGCGGCGGCTTTTTCTTTAGCTTCTGTGGTCATAAGTTGAAAAAATCCCCTGGTTAAAAGATGAAGAAATAGGACTTACAAATTTACGGAATTAAGCCCTCTTATCGGGGTTTTAAAGGCTCTTTTTTAACCCAATTTGGAGAGACAAGGGATAAAAGAAAATGCCCGTAAAACGGGCATTTCAGCTATTTGAGGCAAGACGGGAGATGGTATCATCTTTAACTCTCTTTTCACCCGGCAGGAACTGGTTATCTTTTTACGATCTGGGCGGTTAGATCAGCCTCGGCGCATACCTTGTTCCCGACATAAGTGGTCCCTTTCATTTCACAGATGCCGCGGCGTATGGGGGTCGACAATTCCATCTTCAGGATAAGGGTGTCCCCCGGTTTTACCATGTGCTTGAACTTGCAATTGTCTATTTTAAGAAAATAAGTATCGTATTGTCCCTCCCCACTCATGTTGATGGCCAGGATACCCCCGCATTGGGCCAGGGCTTCTATCTGCAATACACCGGGCATAACCGGGTTGCCGGGAAAATGCCCCTGGAAGAACCATTCATTAAAGGTTACATTCTTGATGCCGACAATATGCGTATCACTTAATTCGATCACCTTGTCCACAAGAGCAAAAGGATAACGGTGCGGTAATCTTTTTTCAATAAAGGGCTGATCATACACCGGTGGCTGGTTAGGATCATATACCGGAACGCCCCTTGTATGTTTATTCTTTTTGATGTATTGTTTTATTTTTTTCGCGAATTCCACATTCGTACTGTGTCCAGGCCGGTTGGCGATCACACGGCCTTTTACCGGGTAACCAACCAGGGCGAGGTCACCTATCACATCCAGCAGTTTATGCCTGGCAGGTTCATTGGGAAAGCGGAGTTCGAGATTATTCAGGTAGCCTTCGCTTTTTACTTCGATCTTGTCTTTGCGGAAAATGGTTTTCAACCTTGCCATTTCTTTTGCATCTACCGGTTTGTCTACAATAACGATCGCATTGTTCACGTCACCCCCTTTGATCAGGTTATTATCCAGCAGCATTTCCAGTTCGTGTAAAAAGCAAAAGGTCCTGCAGGGAGCGATCTCTTTTTTAAAATCACGAATATGTTTCAGACCGGCATGCTGTGTACCCAATACAGGCGAGTTAAAATCGATCAGGGTAGTGACCTGGTATTCCATCGCAGGCATGAGCACCATTTCAACTCGTTTTTCTTCATCGTAATGATAGATATTTTCATCCACGCTGTACCAGATCTTGGCAGCATCCTGTTCGACAATACCGGACTCTTCGATCAGTTCAACAAAAGGCTCCGAACTTCCATCCATGATGGGTATTTCGGGGCCATTGATCTCAATAAGACAGTTGTCAACTCCCATACCCACCAGGGCAGCCAGCACATGTTCGACCGTGCTTACTTTTACGCCATGCGATTCAAGCGTAGTCCCCCGGCTTACATCAGTCACCAGGTCACAGTCAGCCTTGATCACTGGCCGGTTAGGCAGGTCAATACGCTGGAACTGGAAACCAAAACCCGGTGCAGCAGGTTTCAGCGTCAGGTCTGCCATGATACCGGTATGCAAACCTGTACCTGAGATGCTTACAGGTGATCTGAGCGTATGCTGCTTGTCGGGATTAAAATTGAGGGTCATAAGATCACCAATATAAGGCTTATTTTCTGTAGAGGAAATCATGCGGACAAAGATAGGACTTGGTCTGAAAATGGGCGGTTAACAAGAGAGGCCGATACAAAAAAAGGATAAACGGAATAATAATTACCGGCTATGAAATTCTCTCCGCCATCAATTGTTTAACAAGCGCTTCGAGTTCATTGATCCTTTTTTCAAGTTCAGGAAGATTACGGGCTGTAGCCTGGCTTCGGATTGCTTTATTATATTCATAGGCGGGAGAACCGGTAACGGCCGAACCGGGTATCTTTAATGATTTTCCCAAACCAGCCTGTGCATTGATCTTAGAATGATCTGCCACCTGCAGATGACCGGCAAGACCAGCCTGGCCACCGATCATTACTCCATTACCAATTTTAGTACTGCCGCTGATGCCAGCCTGCGCGGCAATAACCGTAAAGTTGCCGATCTCCACATTATGCGCTATTTGGATCAGGTTATCCAGTTTGGCGCCGGATCTGACAATAGTGGAACCGATAGTTGCCCTGTCTATGGTAGTATTGGCGCCAATCTCTACCTGGTCTTCAATAATCACATTCCCGATCTGCGGAACTTTTTTCAAACTTCCATCGGTCTGCGGGGCAAACCCAAAACCATCACTCCCGATAACGGTACCTGCATGAATAATTACGTGGTTGCCAATTTTACAATCATGATAGATCTTAACGCCGGGGTGAATAAGACAGTTATCACCTACGACCACATTGTCACCGATATAAGCATTCGGGAAGATCTTGCTGTTGTTGCCCACTTTTACATTGTTGCCGAGATAAGCAAAGGCACCAATAAAAACATTCTCCCCATAGGAAGCTGTTTTGGAAATATAACAGGGCTCTTGTATACCTTTTAACTGCTGTTGCATGATCTCCTGGTATTTGCTAAGCAGGGTGGCAAAAGCAGTATAAGCATCAGGTACACGGATCAGGGTGGCGCTGACAGGCTGTTTTAGTTCGTAAGCTTCATTAATGATGATGACCGAAGCTTTGGTAAGGTATAAGAAATCTTCATATTTGGGATTGGCAAAAAAAGTCAGCTGCCCTCCTGTTGCTTCTTCGATCTTCCCGAAAGAAACTACGGGCACATCGGCATCACCTTCTATGTGGCCGTTGATCAGTTGTGCTATTTGTGAAGCGGGGAACTGCATATACTGGTTGGTGGTTACTTGTTACTGGTTAGCAGCAACTAGCAACGATAATAGCAAATGTAATATTTTTTCACAGGGCCTTCCAGGTTATGCTGGATCAGGGCATTGTCTACCTGGGAAATATCCTTGATGGTTCCATCCTTGAACAGGATATTGATCCTTTCATCCCGGGTGTCATAAGTGGTGTTACTTGCCTCACCGGTAAAAACAAAGTAGGGCGATTCTTTTTCGCTGAGGTCAAGTTTGTCCCGAACCTCCTTTATTTTTTCCTGCAGGAAAGTTTTGTCAAAAGGTTCGGCCTGCAACTTTACCTTGAACAAGTTTCTTTCTACTAAAGAACGGGAAAGGGTTGATAATATTTTATCAGGATGCATTTGCCAGGCTTTTACCGCCCCCATCATATCGTAGTCATCCAGCTGGCAGAATTCAAACAACCAGTCGTTGATATTACCTGCAGCTTTATCATCAGCGTCCAGGAAAAAATCCAGGAAAAAGGAATTGGAACCTGCCTTTATCTCCCTGGCCCTTTGTACTATTTTTTGCAATAATTGCTCGGCGCTTACTACTGTTTTGTGCAGGTACACCTGCCAGTACATCAGGCGGCGGGACACCAGAAATTTTTCAATGGAATAAATAGCTTTTTCTTCCACCATCAGCTCGCCCTCATGTACAGTCAGCATTTTGAGGATACGGTCGTAGCCGATAACACCTTCCGCAACGCCCGTAAAAAAACTGTCCCTGTTGAGGTAATCAAGACGGTCCACGTCGAGTTGGCCGGAAACGAGTTGGCGCAGGAATCTTTTAGGATGCCGGTCAGTAAAAATATCAATGGCTGTTTGTAACTGTCCGTTGAATTCTTCATTCAGCTTTTGCATCAGCAATACCGAAACGGTTTCGTGCTGAACCCCTTTGATCAGTTCGTTTTCGAGTGCATGGGAAAAAGGTCCATGACCAATATCGTGCAGAAGAATGGCTATTTTGGCACCTAGTTCTTCTTTGGAAGTGATCTCAATCCCTTTGTTTTTTAGCTCATTCAGCGCCGTGCCCATTAAATGATAAGCCCCGAGGGAATGATGCAATCTTGAATGGACAGCCCCGGGATAAACCAAATGTGCAAACGCCATCTGGTGAATATTCCGCAACCGCTGGTAAACCGGGTGTGAAATGATCTGCAGGATCAACGGGTGATCGATCGTAATAAAACCATAGACCGGGTCGTTGATGATTTTGCGGACAGGCGTCATTGTTGCTTTTTTGTTAAAGGCAAGACAGCAAAAGTACAAAGCCCGGCTTTAATAAGTTACTTTTGATTCTAGTTGCTGGTTACTAGTTACTGGTTGCTGGTAAGCTTCATATAGAGCAACTCTCTTTCTTTAGGGAACAATAACCAGTCACTAGTAACAAGTAACCAGTAACCAGCAACCAGTAACCAGCAACAAGATACAAACATGGCAGTAGCAAAGATCATATGGGTAGACGACGAGATAGAAAGTTTGCAGTCCCAGAAAATGTTTCTCGAGAATAAAGGATACGAAGTGCAAACATTCACGAATGGTTTTGATGCCATAGATTATGTAAAGGAAAACCAGGTGGATGTGGTATTGATCGATGAGAGTATGCCGGGCATCACAGGGCTGGAAACCCTTGCCAAGATCAAAGAAATAAATCAATCGCTGCCGGTAGTGCTTATTACCAAGAACGAAACCGAGAACCTGATGGATGATGCGATCGGTTCGCAGATCAGTGATTACCTGATCAAACCCGTTAATCCCAACCAGGTGTGGTTGAGCCTGAAAAAGATCATTGATAACCGCAGGCTGGTGGCAGAAAAGACCACAACAGCCTACCAGCAACAATTCCGTCACCTGTTTACTGCATTGAACAGCAATCCCGATTATAATGAGTGGATGGATATTTACCGGAAACTGGTTTACTGGGAACTTGAAATGGAAAAAAGTGACAGCCCGGAAATGCAGGAAATATTACAGAACCAGAAGAGTGAAGCGAATACCGAATTTTTCAAATTTGTTTCCCGGAATTATGGCAGTTGGGTAAATCCTAAAGGAGTCGATGGTCCCGTGATGAGTCATACCCTGATGAAATTTAAAGTCCTGCCACACCTCGAGAAAGGAACGCCGTTGTTCTTTATCCTTATCGATAATCTCCGGTTTGACCAGTGGAAAGCGATCCAGCCGATCTTTGCGGAAAGTTTTCGCATTCTTGAAGAAGAAAGTTTTTACAGCATACTCCCAACCGCTACACAATACTGCCGCAATGCCATCTTCGCGGGAATGATGCCGATGGATATTGAAAAACAATTTCCGCTGCAATGGAAAAATGATGAGGAAGAAGGCGGGAAGAATTTGCATGAGGAAGAATTTTTCCGTGCACAGTTAAAAAGATTGGGTAAGGGCGACCTCAAAGTCTCCTATACTAAAGTGGTCAATAACCAGGCGGGGCTTGACCTGGTCAACAATATTCACAACCTGCTGAACAATGATCTGAATGTGATCGTTTACAATTTCGTAGATATGCTCAGTCATGCCCGTACTGAAATGGAAGTACTAAAAGAGCTCGCCGGGGACGAAATGAGTTACCGCAGCATCACGACATCGTGGTTCGAACATTCCCCCCTTCACCAGGCGCTGAAGAAAATTGCCGATAAGAATATCAAGATCGTACTGGCAACGGACCATGGCAGTGTAAGAGTAAAGACACCTTATAAAGTAGTAGGAGATAAACAGACCACGACCAATCTCCGTTACAAACATGGCCGCAACCTGAATTATGAACCCAAGGAAGTATTGGCTTTCCGTGACCCCCGGGAAGCGGGTCTGCCGGTACCGAATATTAATTCCTCCTTCATCTTTGCAAAGGAGGACAGTTTTCTCTGCTACCCGAATAATTACAATTATTATGTCAACTATTATCGGAATACGTTCCAGCATGGCGGTGTGAGCCTGGAAGAGATGATCGTACCGGTGATCAAGATGCAGAGCAAATAACCCCTGTCCCCTAAAGGGGAACTTAGACCATGTATACTCTTTTTGTGGAAAATTATTTATAGAAAAACTCTCTTAAACAGTAGTTTCGTCTTTGTAGAGTTTTTTATCAATTATAAATATTAAAAACCCTTTAGGGGCCTGGTGCATGAAATACACTCAAACAACCCTTGATAAATTAGAAGCGATCCCCGGGGAAGCCGGTTATGTACTGCGTTATGAAAGAGGAACTTTTCAAAGCGGTTATTGTATCCTTGAAGATAGAAAAGTAGTGGTACTGAATAAATTCCTGCAAACAGAAGGACGTATCAATACCCTGCTTGACCTCATCCCCCAGCTCGAGATCCCTTCCGAAGCTCTGACGGGAGAATCGAGGAAATTATATGCAGAGGTCATCTCCCGGCTGGCAACCCAGGAGAATAAGGAATGAGAAATGAGGAATAAGAAATGAGAAAGTGAAACAGCCCGTTACTTCCTTATTTCTTATTTTTAATTTCTTATTTCTCATTCCCCATGTATCCTCCTCTTAAAATAACCTTCCTTGGCAGCGGCACCAGCAGCGGCGTCCCTATGATCGGGTGCGACTGCGAAGTTTGTACTTCGACAGATAAAAAAGATAACCGGCTTCGTTCCAGTATACTTGTTGAATCTCCTTATACCAAACTGGTGGTTGATACCGGCCCCGATTTCCGTTACCAGATGCTGCGGCAAAAAGTAATACAGCTCGACGCGGTATTGTTCACGCACCCGCACAAAGACCATCTTGCCGGCCTGGATGATATCAAGGCCTTTAATTATTTTTCTAAAAAACCAATGGAGGTCTATGCCGACTCTCTTACAGAAGAAGCCTTGCGCCGTGATTTTTATTATGCCTTCTCGGATACAAAATATCCCGGTATACCCGAATTGAACCTGAACACGATCACGCTGGAACCATTTATAATTGGCGATATACCGGTCACACCAATCCTGGTCTGGCATTTAAAAATGCCTGTGCTTAGTTTTCGTTTCGGGAAGTTCACGTATGTCACGGATGCCAACCGGATCGAAGAAGGGGAGAAAGAAAAAATAAGGGGAAGCGAGACACTGGTCGTAAACGCCCTGCGCAAGCAAAAACATATTTCTCATTTTACCCTGGGCGAAGCTATCGACCTCGTGCAGGAACTGAAGATACCGACCGCTTATTTTACCCATATCTCGCACCAGTTAGGTCTGCATGCCGAGGTCGAAGCGGAGTTACCCGAAGGCATCCATCTCGCTTACGACGGGCTGGAGCTGCGTTTCAGCTAAATAATATTTACCCCAGCTCCATACTATCGAAGATAATAGCTATCTTAAGGGTAATAAATTCAGAACATGAAACCATTTTCATTTTTTCCGAAAATTTTTACAGGATTAGCGCTGGTATGCGCTGTTTCTGTTTTTGGACAACAAACAAACCCCGAAAGAATACAGGGCAGATGGAGTTTTGAGAAATTTGAATTTGCAAAGTCACACCCGGATTCTGCGAGGGTAAAGAATGAACTTAAAGATGTGATCTTTTGCTTTGACAAAACCGTGCTTACGATTTCAAGGAAAGAAACGGAGAGGAAAGGTTTTACGAAATCCGGGCCGTATAACCTGCAGGGGGATAAATTAATCATTGGTGAAGACCCGGCGCAGATCCTGTTGCTTGATGATAAAAAACTTTGGATCAAAACGCAGCAGGGAATACTATATTTCAGCAAAACCTAGGTGCAGGCGGCACACCTGGCCGAACTCAAGCTTTCGTTAAGAAAAATGAATAAAGTGATTAAACAGCACCGCCTCCATTGGGTAATAGTGCTGATGATCTTGCTAGGATCATCGCTGATAATCTCGCTTTTCTCTATTAGAAACCCACGGGGCAAAATCAGGGAAGTTCTAACCTTGGGTACCCAAAAATAAATTTTATCCAACTGATTTACCCCGGCCATTACTAACACTTGTTAGTGTGAAATAATTTTCCCTTATCTTGCACCCGCCTTTAATGATTGCAGTAACGATTGCTTGCCTCATTCGAAGGCCCAAGACTGTGCCACCCCTTTTATTTGGAGTGGCACAGTTATTAAAACAACAATCAACGATTTAGTTTTATGAATTTTCAATCTTCCGAACTCACCCAACAAGTAGCCCAGACCGCACGTAATTTTGCACAACAATATATCCGCCCCCATGTGATGGAATGGGATGAGAGCCAGGAATTCCCGGTACAACTTTTTAAAGAAATGGGAAAACTCGGTCTGATGGGTGTACTGGTACCTGAAGAATATGGGGGTGCTGGTCTTACTTATTTTGAATACAAAACAGTGATCGAAGAGATCGCGAAGGTTTGTGGTTCTATCGGGTTGAGCGTGGCGGCGCATAACTCTCTCTGCACAGGTCATATCATGACCTTTGGCAATTCAGCGCAAAAGAAAAAATGGTTGCCCAAACTGGCCACCGCCGAATGGATCGGTGCCTGGGGCCTGACCGAAGCCAATACCGGGAGTGATGCCGGCAATATGAAATGCACGGCTGTAAAAGAGGGTAATGACTGGGTCATTAACGGAACAAAGAATTTTATTACCCATGGCAAGAGTGGTGATGTAGCGGTGGTTGTATGCCGGACAGGTGAACCCCGTGCAAAGAATAATTCCACATCTTTTGTGGTGGAAAAAGGGACCAAAGGTTTCAGTGCAGGGAAAAAAGAAAATAAACTGGGGATGCGCGCCAGCGAAACAGCAGAAATGGTCTTTGATAGTTGCAGGGTTCCCGATACCAATCGTTTGGGAGAAGTGGGTGACGGATTCAAACAGGCCATGAAAGTGCTGGATGGAGGAAGGATATCGATCGCTTCTTTATCACTCGGTATTGCCAAAGGGGCATATGAAGCGGCGCTGCAATATTCCCAGGAAAGAAAACAATTCGATCAGCCGATCGCTAATTTCCAGGGGATATCCTTTAAACTGGCGGATATGGCCACAGAGATCGCAGCCGCGGATCTTTTGACACTCCAGGCATGTGATCTGAAAGAAAGAAAACAACCCATGACCAAAGAAGCGGCCATGGCAAAATACTATGCGAGCGAAGTAGCCGTTAAAGTGGCGAACGATGCTGTGCAGATCTATGGAGGTTATGGCTATACGAAGGATTTCCCGGTGGAAAAATTTTATCGTGATGCGAAACTATGCACGATCGGGGAAGGAACTTCGGAAGTGCAGAAGCTGGTGATATCAAGAGAAGTCCTAAAAAATTAGAAATAAGGAATGAGAAATAAGAAATGAGAAAGTTTGTTTCGGAATTGAGATTTCGAATGGCCAGTATCAACTATTTTTATAAGCAGGATCGAACTAAAGACAACTATTATCTATTAGTTATTATCTATTATCTGACCTCCTGCATCTCCACCAATTTCCTGTAAAACCCATTTTGTGCGAGCAGTTCATCATGATTGCCCCTCTCAACTATTTTTCCTTTCTGTAAAACAATGATCTCATCCGCATGCCGGATCGTGGAGAGCCGGTGAGCGATCACGATACTGGTCCGGTTCTGCATCATATTGTTGATCGCATCCTGTACCAGTCTTTCACTTTCTGTATCGAGTGAAGAAGTAGCTTCGTCAAGGATAAGGATCGGAGGATTCTTTAATACAGCCCTTGCAATAGTCAGTCGTTGTCTTTCACCACCACTGAGTTTGCTTCCGCGATCACCAATATTACTATCGTATTGTCCTTCTTTTTTCATGATGAACTCATGGGCATTGGCAATCTTTGCCGCCGTCATCACCGATTCGATAGCCGCATCCGTACTTCCCAATGCGATATTATGGGCGATCGTATCATTGAATAAGATCGGCTCCTGGGTAACGATACTCATCAGGCTGCGGACAGCATGCAGGGAATAGTCTTTGATATTCACGCCATCGATCAGCACTTCACCACCCGTGACATCATGAAACCTTGGAACCAGGTCGGCCAGTGTTGATTTGCCGGCGCCCGACGAACCTACCAGGGCAATGGTCTTTCCTTTTTTTACAGTAAGGTTGATATTATCCAGGATCACCGCATCTCCATAAGCAAAACGAACATTCCTGAATTCGATGGAATCATTAAAGGAGCTTATTTTTTTGCCATTCGGATTGTCATCCACGGTGACAGGTGTATTCAGCACTTCTTCGATGCGTATGATCGCCGCCGACCCTTTCTGCATGTTGCTGAAGGAGGTAGAGAGTGACTTTACCGGGTTGATGATATTGTAGAACAGGGCCAGGTAAGCCAGGAAGGTGGAAGGGGCCAAAGGGATTTTTTGTCCAAGTACCAGTTGCCCCCCAAACCATAAAATACCAACAAAGACCAATACTCCCAGGAACTCCGATACGGGAGAGGCCATATCCCTCCGCCGGCTGATCTTGTTCTTCGCATTCAGTAGTTCTTCGTTTGTTTTTTCAAACCTGGACCGCAGCAGGGACTCGATATTGAATGCTTTGATGACCCGGAGACCATTCAATGTTTCATCTATGATTGATAATGACTCCCCATGTTTGACAGCTGCTTCATTGGATTGTTTTTTTAATGACCGGGAGATCCGTCCCAGTATAAAACCAATGACCGGTATACAGATAAGAATAGCAATCGTTAATTGCGGACTGATATAAAACAGCACGGCGAAATTGATAAGGATGGTGAGCGGATCCCTGATCCAGCCCTCGAGTGCACCCACGAGCGAACCTTCCACTTCCGACACATCATTGGTGCTGCGACTTATCAGGTCCCCTTTTCTTTTTTCAGTGAAATAACCGATCGGTAACTGCAATATCTTATTGTACAGTTCTGACCGGAGCGTATTGACGATCTTATTCTTTAGCGGGTTGAGGATATAGAAAGAGAAATACAGGAACAGGTTCTTCAGGAAAATCGAGACGACAATAATGATACAGATAAGGGCCAGTGCCCCGACAGCCGTCAGCTTACCCACCTGGTTCACCATCAGGCTCCGGAGGGATTCCATGGCCGGGTTATCAATGGTCTTGGAAAGACTGCTGCTGTCGCCTTTAAAGATAAGGTCGAAAAAGGGGGCCAGCATACCGAAAGACACGATGGAGAATATGATCGAGAGAATGATGCACAGGAAGTAAAGTGCAATCTTGCCTTTATAGTTCTTCAAATAGCTGAAAATCCTTGAATATTTCTTCATCGCTGTATTAATCGCTTAAACGGCGCAAAGTAACTAATTTTACGTCGCCCGCCGAAGTCCCTTTGCAAACAGGATGAAGCAGGGCATCAACTAATCGTTAAAGCATGGAAGAAGGGAAAAGACAAAAACAGATAGCCGGTTTGCTGAATGAAGAGATCAATACGATCTTCCAGCGACTGGGTTTAAATATGATCGATGGAGGAATGGTCTCCGTTTCTTCAGTAAAAGTTACTCCCGATCTGCTCGAAGCAAGATTTTATCTCAGCTTTTTCCAGGTAAAGGATGCAAAAGCGGCCCTCCAAAAGATCGAAGACCGTCACCACGAGATCAAGAAAGAACTGGCAACCCGTGTAAGACACCAGTTGCGCAGCATCCCGGTATTGAGATTCTTCCAGGACGACACCCTTGATCATGTTTTCAAAATGGAAGAAATCTTCAAAAAGATCGACGGGGAGAAACCTCCAACACCGGAAGGAGAGCAATAATGTATTTGATGACAACAATCATATTAAAGGATCCAAAATTCCCCTTCAGGGGTTAGGGGTATGCATTTCCTTTTTGCCTGGCGCTATTTTAAAGCAAAAAAATCCACCAATGCCATCAATATCATCGCATGGGTGAGTATCATTGCGATCATTATTGGTACCGCGGCACTCGTACTCGTGCTGAGCGTATTCAATGGTTTTGAAGGCCTGGTTAAATCACTCTACTCTTCTTTTTACACTGATCTAAAGATCTCCCCGGTATCCGGCAAGACGATAACGCTTAGCCCGGAACAACTGCAAAAATTAAAAGGCATCAGCGGGATAAAGAATTTCTCGCTTGTGGTGGAAGAAAAAGCGCTGGTGCAAAGAGACGATGACCAGTCCCTCGTGAGCATTAAAGGCGTGGATGAAAACTACCGTTATGTTACAGGGGTCGCTGATCATATCGTGAATGGGGAATACGATCTTGGGAATGCGGATACCCCCAAACTGGTTCTTGGTGCGGGGGTGGAAGACGCCCTTGGTATTCATGGGTCACGGGATATGTTTACCCTAAAGATCTATTTACCCAAAAAAAGTAATAGCACGCAACTCAACCAGCTTGAAGATTTCAGCAGCGATACGATCCGTTCCGCGGCGGCCTTTATGATCCAGCAGGATTTTGATAACAGGTACGGTATCACCAATATTGATTTTATGAAACGATCGCTAAACCTGGACAGTAACCAGTATAGCGGGGTGGAAATAGCACTGATCGACCCCTCCGCCACAGGGGATATTCAAAAGAAGGTCCAGCGCGCATTTGGGTCAAACTACCAGGTACAGAACAGGTATGAACAAAACCGTAGTCTTTATTCCATCATGAATGCGGAGCGATGGGTGATTTACGGGGTATTGTGCCTGATATTGGTTGTGGCGGCATTCAATATGATCGGGGCGCTGACGATGCTGGTATTGGAAAAGCAAAAGGATATCAGTGTACTGCATGCGCTGGGTGGCAACCGGGTTTTTATCCAGGGCATATTTTTGGGAGAGGGTATGTTGCTGGCGCTTATTGGAGGCGGTATCGGTATGTTGCTGGCTTTGCTATTGGCCTGGCTGCAATTGCAGTTTCATCTTATTCCTTTACAGGGAGGATCCTTCCTGATCAATTATTTCCCTGTCAAATTACGGGTGATGGATTTTCTACTGGTAGGGGTCACCGTTTTTGTGATTGCCTTACTCGCTTCCTGGTTCCCTTCAAGGAAGGCAGCGGCGCAGGAATTTTCTTTACGAAGCGA
>JANMKG010000270.1:0-2590 GCA_031371915.1 Chitinophagaceae bacterium
AATATCATCACCCGTAAGGTGAATGATCGGGTAACGGATCTCGTCTTCATTGGTCTTGCGTTGCAACAGGTCCAGCAAACCGTTCTTACTGACAAAACTTTTCCCGTTGAAGAGGATCTTCAATCCCGCGTTTAGAAAACAATAGTTCCATATCTGGTTTTCCAGGAATTCCGGGAGAAACTTGAAATTCTTAAAGACCGTTTCATCCGGTATGAAGTTTACCAGAGTACCATTTTGTTCCCCGGTCTTCGCCTCTTTATGTTCCTTTATCAAAAACCCTTTTTCAAACTCGGCCGTTTTTTCTTTGCCTTCCCGGATCGCCGTTACTTTGAAATACTGGCTGAGCGCATTCACGGCCTTGGTACCAACCCCGTTGAGGCCCACTGATTTTTGAAAGGCTTTGCTGTCGTATTTGGCGCCCGTATTGATCTTACTCACTACATCCACCACTTTACCAAGCGGAATACCACGTCCGTAATCACGAATACTAACCGTTTTACCTTCAATGGTCAGTTCTACCGTTTTACCATGACCCATCGTGTATTCATCGATACAGTTATCCATCACCTCTTTTACCAGTACATAGATACCATCATCCGGAGAGGAACCATCGCCGAGTTTCCCGATATACATCCCCGGGCGAAGTCGGATATGCTCCTTCCAGTCGAGCGACTTGATACTGTCTTCGGTATAATCAAAAAGATTACTTGCTTCCTTTTCTTTTGCCATCTGAGTGGTACGTTCTGGGTTGTGATAGTTGTTTTTCTGCTGGTTATCGGTCCTATACGGGCAAATATACCAAAACGTGCTTTCCGGTGAAGATTGAGACTTATTAACAAGTGGGGAAAAGAAAAGATTTGGGGTTAGGTACAACACAAAGAAACAGAGAAACGGAGGTACACTGAGTTTTATATCTCCCTGTGAAACTCTGTTTCTCAGTGTTGAAAAAAAGTGACCCCGGAGAGACTCGAACACACGGCCCGCTGATTAAGAGTCAGCGGCTCTACCATCCCGATATATATCAGGAGAACTACGGATTCGGGTTGTAAATATGCAAGAGAAAATGATGAGGCCGGGACGCGGATTTCACTTTATAAAATTTACTACCTTGATAAAAACAGCTGCATGTATAACTGGAAACAATTCACACGGCGGATACCAATAAAAGCACCGCCCAAAACCATCTATGATGCCTGGGCCACCCAACAGGGTCTCGAAAGCTGGTTCCTTCGTCTCGCTCAATTTAGCAAAGCCGACGGGACGCAAAGACCAAGGAACAGTCATGTTGAAAAAGGAGATCATTACAAATGGCTTTGGCATGGCTATGATGATGCGGCAGCGGAAGAAAAGGAGATCCTCTCGACCAATGGCTGGGATCAACTGCAATTCAGTTTTTCAGGTGGGTGTATTGTCACCGTTTCCATTAAACAGGAACAAGGCGAAACGATCTGTGAACTGGTTCAGGAAATGCCCATGGAGGATGAGAACGAACAACAACAATTCTTTATTGAATGCGGCAACGGCTGGGGTTTTTATATGGCCAACCTGAAATCTGTGCTGGAAGGTGGGCTTGATCTGCGGAATAAGAACAGCAATCTTAAACAGGTGATCAATGCATGAGAAGAATTTGCTAAGATTTGAACCACATAGTCACATAAGACACATAGGTACACACATAGGCTTTACTGATGGGTCGTTCAAGTTCGGCTTTTACCTAAGGGGCTGGTTCACCTTACCACTTATCAAATCCAGGAGGAAGGAAAATAAAATCTTCGTAACTTTTACTTCTAAATTTCAGTTTATGAAAAGATTCGTGGTCGCTGTTGTATTGGTGGCGGGTGCTGCTGTAGCTGCCTTTGCCAGCTTTAACAACAACCGGAAAAAAGCTGTTACTGAAAAAAGATCCGGTGTAAACCCGGTGGAAAAGAAAACCTGCCGGCATACCTGTCCTTTCAGTTGAGATTTCCGGGAACAACCCCCTGCTACCCGGTGTGCCAGTTTGCAGGGGGTATTTTTTTTGACCGCCTGTACCAAATTCATTGTTATCAACCCGGGCTCGCTTTAATTTCAGCTAATGAAAAGGATCTTCAGCCTGTTATTAGTGATCGCTGTCAGTATCCCTGGTACAAGGGCCTGCACTACTTTCTTCATCAACAAGAACGGGCAAATGGTCTTTGGCCGCAATTATGACTGGATCACCGGTAATGGGATGGTCTGTACCAACCAGCGGGGTCTTTCCAAAACATCTTTTAAAACAACCGATGGAGAAACGATCAGCTGGGTTTCTCAATACGGAAGCATTACATTCAATCAGTACGGGAAAGAATTTCCTACCGGCGGGATGAATGAAAAGGGACTGGTAGTGGAACTTATGTGGCTGGATGGCACGAAATATCCCGCTGCCGACAACCGGCCTGCTATCGGTGTACTGCAATGGATACAATACCAGCTGGACAATTGCAGCAGCGTGCCCGAACTGATCGCCAATGATAAAAAGCTCCGTATCGCCAATGGAACAACCCCGCTTCATTATTTAGTGGCGGATGCAAATGGTAATGTGGCAACGATCGAATTCCTCGACGGTAAAATG
>JANMKG010000276.1:0-2511 GCA_031371915.1 Chitinophagaceae bacterium
GCAGCATGGGAAATACGATCACCAAGTACCAAATAAAATCCGATGGGGTACGATTGAAGGAAGCAGGGGTTTCCACCATCGCGGGGAAAAAACTCTGGTATGATGACCAGTTTGGCAGGCTGAACGTTGAGGAGAAAGGGGAATACCTGGGGATGTTTGATGGGGACGATAGGATACTTGTGATCTACAGGGATGGTAATTACGAGATCATTGACCAGGAGCTCACACAGAAACTGGAATCTGAAAAAATGATCTTTATCGAAAAATTCAACCCGGAAAAGATCATCACGGCTATTTATGCCGATATGAAGACCAAACAATTCATGGCGAAACGGTTTAAGATCGAGACCACTTCTTTAAAGACCAAGATCATGTTCATTAAGGAAGGCGAAGGCAACTATGTAGAAGCTGTCACCACGATGAATGAACCGGTTCTTGCAATGCAGCAGGGAAGAGGCGCGCAGATCCGGAAAGGGAAGTTAAAGATCACGAAGATCGCGGAAGTGACAGGCTACAGGACCGTGGGAACCAAACTGGCGGATTACAGCAAGTCGACAGAAATGGAATGGGTGAAAGGTAAGGACAGTAACCAGCCCGAATTGTTTTAATCCCCGTAGGGTCAGGGAAGCTTTGGTGCTTCTTTCTTTTTCCGGATGCGGATCGTCGCGTTTTTTTCCAGGTTGCTTGATACCCGGATCTCATGCCGGTTCTTCCCGTCAATTACGACCATCAGGGCTGTATTGGGCGGGATCAATCCCAGGTTTTCAGCGAACATGGAGATTTCATTACTGGCCAGTGTGGGATCCAGCTTTAGCCAGATATGGATCGATTTATGCGTTAGTTTCTGGTTGTTTAAAATAAGTTGTTTGTTATAAAAAACAGAGATGATATCCCCGTCTATTTCACCGTTATCATACACATCCACTTGAATACTGTCTGATTCAACCTCGATCTCGTTAACGATCACGTTCTCCCGCTTCGTGTATTCGTTTTCTGTTACATAATTCACCACTTTGCGGGGAGTGATATTCACAGCAACTGCTGTATCTGTTGCGGTAGGCTCCCAAACCTGGTATTTCTCTTTGAATTCACTGAGAGCTTTCAGCACAGAATCTTGTTTACTGATATCAGCATTGAAAGTAAGGTTCAGGGTAAGATCGGGGCAGGTGTACTGGTAATCGGGTAATCCTTTGAAAACCCCCACGAGGGATGAACCGGCCTGGGCTACTCTTAATGTTGCCTGCATGGTCATCATACAGTCTACTTCAAAATTGGAAACAGAGCCATGGTACACCACGGGCACATCATAGAGACTAAGCCTGCGGGTAACGGCGTCGTAGTTACCTTTTACAGCAAGGCTCCGGTACGTATTCTTGAAATAATAATTGAGCACACCTTTTACAAAACCTTTTTCAGGCTGTAATACAAGTTCTACCAGGTAATTATTGGCCGAGCTGCTTGATTTTACATTGGCATAGCCATACCAATAACCAAAAACGGATTGGGATTGCGACTGGAGAGAGAGGAACAATAAAACTATGGCTATACTTTTTCGCATGAAGTGGTAATATCGTCAAAAATCATTCCCTTTTGCCCTTAAGTTTTACACAACCTGCCTGCGGGCAGGCAGGTTATTTCAGGAAACGTTTCATCTCTCTTTCTGTATCTTTTTGCTTGATGCTTTCCCGTTTATCGTGTAGCTTCTTTCCTTTAGCAAGACCGATCTCTATTTTGGCCAGTCGTTTTTCATTGAACCAGATCCGGAGAGGGACCAATGTATAACCCTTTTCTTTCAGTTTGCCTTCTATTTTTTTTATTTCTCTTTTCTCTAACAACAATTTCCTGTCACGGAGCGGATCATGGTTATTGACCGTGCCATGAGAATACTCGGCAATATGCAGGGATTTAAGCCAGACCTCGCCTTTGTGGATAAGGCAGTAACTGTCGTTGAAGCTCGCCCTTCCTTCCCGTAACGATTTTACTTCGGTGCCGAGCAGCATAATGCCTGCATGGTATTTTGCATCAATGAAGTATTCGTGGTAAGCCTGCCTGTTATTTAATTCTGCCATCCGGTGAGTAAGATTGTTCAGCGATCATTCATGCAGGCAGGTGCCCTTTATGAAAGAGGATCGGTGAAAACAATCAATTTTTGAAAAGCGAAAGTACAGCAGTTAATTTCTCTTTCAGCTCTTTTCTTGGTACAATAAAATCCAGGAATCCATGTTCAAGGATAAATTCGCTGCGCTGGAAACCTTCGGGCAGGTCTTTTTTGATCGTTTCTTTGATGACCCTGGGCCCCGCGAAACCGATCAGGGCGGCTGGTTCTGCAATGTTCAGGTCACCCAGCATACCAAAGGATGCGGAGATACCACCAAATGTGGGATCGGTAAGTAAGGAGATATAAGGAAGTTTTGCATCGCTTAATTGTGACAACTTGCCGCTGGTCTTGGCCAACTGCATCAGTGAAAAGGCGCTTTCCATCATCCGGGCCCCGCCGCTTTTACAGATGAT
>JANMKG010000307.1:0-5610 GCA_031371915.1 Chitinophagaceae bacterium
GACAGGAACTGCCGGGTTCCGGCCATAAACAATCCGGGCATGTGCTGCGCCCCGATCCTCGAAGCAATATAGGTAGTCCCCCAAAAGAAACTGACCAGCCCCAGGGCGATATATGCATTTCGTGTTTCCTTTTTCATAGTAAAGTTGTTTCCAGTTTGACCGGGTCCGGGTGTGGAAAACCACAACACAAATATTTTACTCTTTTTGAATAAAAAACAGATTCAGTTTTTGTATTTTTGAGTAGATCAGATAGAAAAGACCGGAAGACGGGAAGTCCGGAAGTCAGAGAGACATTTCATTATAGCGGGAAAATTCTTTCGGACTTTCCATCTTCCGGACTTTCGGACCTCAAAAAAACAATGCTATGCGTAAAAACGATTTCACTTCCGACGACCACCTCTACATGCAGTTGGCAGATGGTTTGGAAAAAATGATCGATGGAGATGTACTAAAGATCGGGGATAAACTTCCTTCGGTCAGGGTGCTCAGTGATGAATACGGGATCAGTATGGGAACGGCCTTCCAGGCTTACTATCACCTGGAAGGAAAAGGACTGATCGAATCAAGACCCAAGTCGGGTTACTATGTTCGTTTTAACCAGCGGCGTTTTCCCGACCTGCCGAAAGTGATACAACCGGACATATTATCACACGAGGTGAGTGTAAAAGAAATGATCGCTTCTATTTACGCGGATATCGCGTCACATAATGATAAGGTCATCAATTTTGCGCTGGCCGTTCCCGATCCTTCTTTATTACCTACCGCCAAGATCAATAAATCGGTGATGCAGGTATTACGCGACAGCAAAGATTCCTGTATCAGCTATGAGCATACGCAAGGTAATACAGAACTGCGGAAACAGATCGCCCGGTTGGCGTTTAACTGGGGTGGCAAAATAAAACCTGATGAAGTGGTTGTCACTTCAGGTTGCCTGGAAGCGATCACGATCTGTTTAAGGGCCGTGACCAAACCCGGTGATACGGTAGCCGTTGAATCGCCGAACTATTTTGGTATTTTCCAGGCTATTGAAAGTATGGGATTAAAAGTAGTCGAGATACCCTCCTGTTTTATCACCGGCGTGGAACTAGACGCTTTGCAGGCCGCTATTAAAAAATTTCCCATCAAAGCCTGCGTGGTCATCCCGAATTTCAATAATCCACTTGGCGGGTGTATGCCCGATGAAAATAAAAAGAAACTGGTGGAGATGATCAGCAAGCACAATATCCCGCTGATCGAAGATGATATTTATGGCGAACTGTATTTTGGAAAGAACCGGCCAAAGACCTGTAAATATTATGATACCAAAGGGCTGGTGATGCATTGTTCTTCCCTGTCCAAGTCACTGGCGCCGGGCTACCGTATTGGCTGGACCCTGCCCGGTAAATTCATGGAACAGGTAAAGCAGATCAAACGGATACAAAATATAAGCTCTCCTACCCTGACGCAGGCAGCCATGGCGCATTATTTACAACACGGCCGGTATGAATACCATTTAAAGAATATACGCAGGGCCCTGCACACACAATGTCTTCGTTATCTGCAGGCGATCATCGACCATTTCCCGGAAGACACGAAGGTATCCCGGCCGCACGGGGGATTTGTGCTGTGGGTACAATTAAATAAAAAGGTCAATACATTTAAACTAAGAGCCGAAGCGATGAAGTATAATATTTCCGTGGTACCGGGTAAAATATTCTCCGCCAATTGTAATTATAATAATTGCATCCGTATCAGTTTTGGCAAACCCTGGGATGAAGATGCTGATTATGGATTGATGATGCTGGGGAGATTGATCAAGAAGATGATTTGAAAAGAAAGTCAGGAAGACGGAAAGACCGTAAGTCCGAAAGACGTCCACTTGATCCGATCACACGTTTTTAACTTCAGCCTTCACTTTCGTATTTTTTATTCCTAATTTCCTGCCGGCAGGCAGGCAGGCTTATTCTCATTTTAAATGTTGAACCCCTACGGGGTTCCTATTAATTAAATTCAATCTTTCCTACCGATCTTTTACCCCTCCGGGATAATTCTATACCAATTCATCAGACTGTCCAACTTTCTCATTCCTTATTTCATATTCCTGATTTCTCATTTTTTTTAAAATAAAGCCCTGACTTATTCGTCAGGGCTCAAACTCTTCTGTTGCTTCGCCCTCCTTCGTCGGGCTCGCAATGACAATCCTGGCTTCAACCCGAATCTCCCGCTGGCGGGACATACTCTCCGGCCGGATACTAATTTTTCCCGGAAAGATTAACAGGTACAGTAGGCATGGATCTTCCAGAAACGATGGTCAAGCGATGTTTTGTAAATCCAAGATAAAAAAAAGTTTCTTCCCAGGCAAATCCGAAGCATATATTCTAATAACACAAGTATAGGGAAAGTACTTTTCCAAAAAATGAAATAAAAGATCGAATAAAAAATTCCCGCCTCTTTCGAAACGGGAACAACTATTATCTATCATCTATTAGTTATTATCTACTTATACATTTCCTCTTTCAACCCCTTCACCCTATCATCTTCCAAATACTCATCAAAGGTCATCAGCCGGTCAATAATTCCTTTGGGGGTCAATTCGATCACCCGGTTGGCGACAGTTTGCATGAAAGTATGGTCATGACTCGTTAATAAAACGATGCCCTTGTAATCGGTACACTGTTCGTTGAAACTCTGGATGCTTTCCAGGTCGAGGTGATTGGTAGGCTGGTCGAGCAGGATCACATTCGGGCTTTGCAGCATCATCCGGCTGATCATACAACGCACTTTCTCTCCCCCGCTCAGCACATTCGTCATCTTCATCACATCATCCCCGCTAAACAACATTTTTCCAAGGAAGCCACGAAGGAAAGGTTCATCCACATCTTTTACATGATCGGGAACATACTGGCGCAACCAGTCCATCAGGTTATCCGCCCCGGTAAAGAACTGGCTGTTCTCCTGTGGTAAATAAGCATGGGTGACCGTGCTGCCCCATTCATAAGAACCGCTGTCGGCCATACTCTCCGCCGTGATGATATTAAAGAAACTGGTTACCGCCAAGGGGTCATGGCTTAATAAAGCGATCTTATCTCCTTTGTTGACAGTAAAAGTGACGTCTTTAAACAATACACGACTATCCACCGATTTTGTAAGCCTCTCGATATTGAGTATCTGGTTACCCACTTCCCGCAGGGGCTGGAAAATGATACCCGGGTATTTCCGGTAGCTGGGTTCGATCTCTTCAATGGTTAATTTCTCCAGCGCTTTTTTTCTTGAGGTCGCCTGCTTACTCTTAGAGGCATTCGCGCTGAAGCGGGCGATAAAGTCGATCAGTGCCTGGCGCTTCTCTTCTGTTTTTTTATTCTTGTCACCTACCTGGCGCGCCATCAGTTGCGATGATTCGTACCAGAATGTATAATTACCTGTGAATATTTTTACTTTTTGCCTGTCCACATCCGCTACGTGCGTACACACAGCGTCAAGGAAGTGACGGTCATGGCTCACGACGAGTACGATATTCTCATAATCGGCCAGGAAATTCTCCAGCCAGCTGATGGTTTCAATATCCAATCCATTCGTAGGTTCATCGAGCAACAGGATATCGGGGTTTCCAAAGATCGCCTGTGCCAGTAATACACGCACTTTTAAATTTGAGGGTATATCTTTCATCAGCGAGCTATGGTATAGTTCTTCTACACCCAGTTCTCCCAGCAGTGTAGCGGCATCGCTCTCCGCGGTATAACCACCCATTTCACCAAATTCTCCTTCAAGTTCACCGGCCCTCATACCATCTTCTTCTGTAAAATCGGCCAGCGCATAAATGGTCTCTCTTTCCTTCGCCACTTTCCACAGGCGTGTATGCCCCATCATCACGGTATTCAAAACGGTCTCTTCGTCGAATTCAAACTGGTTCTGTTTTAACACGGCCATCCGTTCTCCCGGGGTGATTTCGACAGAACCCTTGTTGGGTTCGATCTCGCCACTAAGGATCTTGAGAAAGGTACTTTTACCGGCACCGTTGGCACCGATCACACCATAACAATTTCCTTTCACGAAATTCAGGTTCACTTCCTCGAATAATACCCTTTTACCGTAGGCCAGTTTCAGGTCTTTTACACTGATCATTAAAATAAAAATTTGAGGCGCAAAGGTAATACAATCGCGCCTGTTTTGGAAGACTAAAAACAAGCGGAGTGTACCCGGTTGATTTATACCACAGATTACACAGATTAAGGCACAGACCTGCCTGCCGGCAGGCACGGTAACACTGTGCAATCTGTGAGTTTAATCTGTGTTATCTGTGGTTATCCTTTATTTTTAAATTGGAGACACTTTTAAACAAGTGGTCACCGGATGATCAGGCCTCCTTGGGTATCCCCCGGTCAAATAATTTGATAAGTAAGAGCCCGGCAAGAAATCCCCCAACATGTGCAGCATAGGCCACGCCGCCTCCTTCTGTCCCGTTGCCGCCGAGCATCCCAAGGCCACTGATCACCTGGAGTACGATCCAAATACCCAGTGTCACAAAAGCCGGGACTTCTGTAAGACCCCTGCCCATAAACACTCTTACCTTACGCTTAGGATAAAGTAAAAGGTAAGCGCCCAACACCCCTGAAATAGCCCCTGAAGCACCAAGACTGGGAATAAGAGAATTCGCCCCGGACACAAAAACATGGCTCAGGGAAGCAATGATGCCGCAAAGCAGGTAAAAAATAAGATAGCGTGTATGCCCGACCCGGTTCTCAATATTATCTCCAAAGACCCACAAAAAAAGCATGTTTCCCCCGAGGTGAGCCCATCCCCCGTGCATGAACATAGAAGTAATCAGTGTAAAATAAACCGGCACCGGCGTGGGCTGAAGGCCATTGGTAGCAATGTCTTTCCCCGTCAGGATCTCTGCGGGCACCGTGGAGTACGCATAAGTGAAATGCTCATTACTTCCCATTCCCTGGAAAGCAATAAACACCAGGATGTTCAAACCAATGAGCACGTAATTCACAATGGGTGCGATCCGGCGGTCAGAATCATCATCTCCGATAGGTATCATAGCGGGGTGTTTTGATCAGCGCTGCAAAGATCAGGCCTTTAAGAAAAGACCGGTTAAAAACATAAGAAATCTTTCCCTGCAGCGTTCTACTGGTACCTGTATGCGCGGACACGCATTCTTCCACCTTTAACCTGGTAACAGTATGAGAATTTTTCTTACAGGGCTTTGCTTTCTTTTTTGTACGAAGCTACATTCACAAAGCCAGTTCACAGTACATTTTGATTTCAACAAATATACACTCACTGATGCAGCCCGGTCACAACTGGATAGTTTTTTACTCGCCGGGAAAGAATATTTGTCGACCCGTGATATCAAATTAAACGGTCATTGTGACGCCATGGGGTCTGACCAGTATAATAATACCTTATCAAAAAAAAGGGTGACTACCATAATGAATTATCTGATGGCCCATGGTGTTGACCGTACAAGTTTTGCCGAGGTAATTGGCCATGGCAAGAAAGAACCGCTGAATGAGAACAGTACTGACGATGAGCGTCTGCTTAACCGCAGAGTAGAGATAAGTTTTGTTGAGCCCGTTGCAGGCAAAAGCATTTCCCTGAAAGAAAAGATCGCCGACTCCTCGGTTA
>JANMKG010000337.1:0-3944 GCA_031371915.1 Chitinophagaceae bacterium
ATAAATGTTTTGGCTGCGGTAAAAGCGGCAATACCATCAGCTTCATCATGGAACATGAGAAATACAGTTACGTGGAAGCACTGAAATGGCTGGCCAAAAAATACGGGATCGAGATCGAAGAAACATTCCAGAGTGATGAACAGCGGCAGCAGGTACAGGTCGCCGACAGCCTCTATATCCTCAATACTTTCGCGCAGCAATTTTTCTCCACCCAATTACTTGAGACAACCGAAGGCCAGGATATTGGTTTGAGCTATTTAAAAGAAAGGGGTTTCCGGGAAGATGTTATAAAAAAATTCCAGTTAGGTTATTCTCCCGAACAACGCGATGCTTTTACCAAAGAAGCGCTGGCAAAACAATACAACCCCGAACTTCTTATAAAGGCGGGTTTGTCTGCCAACCGGAATGAGCAACTGGTGGACAATTACCGGGGCCGGATCATTTTTCCTGTTCATAACCACAGTGGCAAAGTGCTGGGGTTTGGTGCCCGAATACTTAAAAGCAATGATAAGGCGCCAAAGTATATCAACAGCCCCGAGAACGAGATCTATATCAAAAGCAAGATCCTCTATGGTTCTTATTTTGCCCGGCAGGCGATTGATAAAGCAGATGAATGTCTCCTGGTAGAAGGTTATACGGATGTGGTCTCCCTGCACCAGGCAGGTATTGAGAACGTGGTAGCCTCCGGGGGTACTTCCTTAACACCTGACCAGCTTCGCCTGGTAAAAAAATACAGTAACAATCTTACGATCATCTATGACGGGGATGATGCTGGCGTTAAAGCCGCCTTGCGGGGACTCGACCTGGCGTTGGAAGAAGGGCTGAATGTAAAGCTTGTCCTTATTCCCGATAAAGAAGATCCGGACAGTTATGTCAATAAAGTGGGAGTTGCCGCTTTCCGTGATTTTATACAGAATAACAAAAAGGATTTTATCCTGTTCCAGCTGGGGATCGCGTTAAAAGATGCCGGGAATGATTCGGTAAAGAAATCCGAAGTGGTGAACCGTATGGCGGAAACCATTTCGAAGATCAATAAGGCGGAAGATTTTACCAAGCAGCAGGATTATATCAAGCAATGTTCCGAGATCCTGAAGATCGATGAGAGCGGGATGCATGCGCTGGTCAATAAATTCATCCGCGACCGTATCAATACACTGGAAAGAAAACAGTCTTTTGAAACAGCGGAACAGGCAGAAGAGAATGCCCGGAAAGGAGAAGAAACGGATTATGATGATGCCACGTTCAACCTGTTATTCAAAGACGAATTACAGGAACGCGAAGTAGCCAGGATATTGCTGGAATACGGGATCAGGAAATGGGATGACTCCAAACTGGTAGCCGAACATATTTTTGAAGAGATGGTGGATGAAAGCCTGATGGATAATACCGATGTGATCCGGCTGATCGCGGTCTTTAAAGAACTTTTACAACAAAGCCCGGATTCTGTGAACAGGAATTTTTTCATTTACCACCCGGATACCAAACTCAGTGCGCTTGCCGTTTCCCTGCTTAATTTTCCCTATGAAGAAAGTGATCACTGGCGGAGGGAGTTCAGCCAGGCAACGGGCTATCAAAAGAACCTGTTTGAGCAATCGTACGAGGATTTCATACAAACAATAGCCCCGGATAATGAAGAAAGACTGATGACCTATCTCAAGATGGATGAGGATAAGACCAGCGTCGAAGTGGAATCAGCTGTCAATTACCTCAAGCTGCGCAAGATCAAGCGGATGCTGCTGGAGAACCAGCTGGATATGGAAAAACAGCAGAGTCCCGAAGCGCAGAGTATGCTGCACCAGACACATGAACATTTAAAACAACTGGAAATGGAACTGGTCAGGAAGACCGGGTCGGTGATCATCCGCTAGCTTTCTTCGCCAGCAGGAGGTCACTGTAAGATGATTCAACAAGGTCTTCTTCTTTTATACAAAATGCTCCCAGGTAAAAATCGCATTGTTCCTTCAATTCTGCGGGTGAAAGATCCGCCAGGATATTTCCTGCTTCGATCTCCACGAAAGAACCGAGTCCCGGTACTTCGTCGATATGAAATTTGACATTACGGATGTACCAGATCTCCCTTTTCTTCTTCACGACCACTTTTATACCATTCGATTTTGTCAATACTTCTTTTAGTCCTTTCGCGTCTGCTATTTTCACCAACTGAAAATGAGAATTTTTTGGCCCGGACTGGTTGTCCCTTTCATAGTAGATCAGGTTATTCTCGATATTTCCTTCGCGGAGTTTTAATCTTCCGTGGGGAACATTGAAATAAGTATCGGTTTGCTCGTCGGTACCTTTTAGATCGGCAGCATTATTTATTAAATAATTACGGATAAGGGTTGTATCCTGGCATCTTGCTTTTATTTCTACATTGAGGTGTGGCATGAATACAAATTTAGGGAGCACAAAGAACACTAAGAACCACGAAGTACACAAAGAAAAGCAGAACGATTACTACAATTGTAAAAAAGCCTTTGTGCTCTTTGTGTAACCTTTGTGTTCTTTGTGCTCCCTTGCAAAAAAAAGGTTTGCTGCTTTCGCAACAAACCTCAATACATTTTTAAATAAAACTGGTGTTAGTCTGCCATAGCAACCTGTTCCCTTTTACGGGAAAGAGCTACTTCGCCATCCCGCGCATGCTCGTCACCTTTTATAAACCGCATGGCGCTCCAGACATGGTCAAGCTCTACCCTTTCGATGCTTTCGTAGCCATCGTTGGTGAGGCGGTTCCAACTGCGGTCGCGGTTGAGGTCAGTGACGATCTTGGAGGTGGTTTTGGGGTAGGCTACCCAGAATTTAGACCCGTCTTTCAGCGAGGGCATTACATCCTTTAGGATGCCATTCAACTGGTTTTCGCTTACCGCGAATACCAACGCAAAATCGATCTTCCGGCTCTTTAAGAGCGGCGTCATGTTTTTAGCGAAGGATAATTTGTTGAATTGTTTCTCGATAGAAGAGGGCAAACCCTGAATTAGAAGATTCTTTTCGTCTGCCAGTTGTAATTTTTCAAACAGCGTTTGTGACATACCTGGTAACTATTTTAAGGGTTCCTGCCAATAACCCGGTTCGAGAGCCAGTGACAGAGTTCTCAAAAGTAGGGAGGGTAAAGGTACGGAGAAATACCGGGGCATTAAAGGAATTATCCAATAAAAATCCCGTCCAGCATTGAATTGGACGGGATTCATGTTTAAAATCAATAAATTAATTACCTATTGGCTTATAAACAGCCAGGGCCTCCGGCATAAATTTTTGCAATTGGTCGATACGACGCCCCTCGGTTGGGTGGGTACTGAGGAATTCAGGCGGTTTCTGGCCATTACCAGCCTGCTCCATCCTTTGCCAGAGAGTTATGGCTTCGCGGGGATTATAGCCTGCCATCGCCATCCATATCAACCCGTAATGGTCCGCTTCCAGTTCATGCTTGCGGGAAAAAGGCAATAAGACCCCTACAGCAGTACCAACCCCGTATGCTCCCATAAAAAGATTCTGGGTTTCTGCGGGTTTGTTCGCCACAGCTACCGATAAGGCTACACCACCCAATTGCTGGATCAGTCCCTGGCTCATTCTTTCATTACCATGATTAAAAATGGCATGGGAAACTTCATGACCCATAACAGCAGCAAGAGCGGCTTCATTTTGCGTGATAGGTAAAAGACCTGTATATACAACGATCTTACCACCGGGCATACACCAGGCATTCGCTTCTTTATTATCCACCAGGTTGTACTCCCAACGATAATTAGCAAGTTGATCAGAAAGACCTTTCTGGGCATAATAATCAGTAACTGCCTTTGTGATCCGCTGTCCTACCCTGCGCACCATTTCCGCGTCCCTGTTATTGCTGGCATGCCTTCACACGTGCCGAGGTCGGGTCGTATAGCGGTCGCAGTGACACCGAGGCCCGGTGGCGCTCGGTCGCGACTTCGAGCTCGTAGGTCCCCGAG
>JANMKG010000357.1:0-5564 GCA_031371915.1 Chitinophagaceae bacterium
CGCGATATCGAGGCTTTTGATGCATCCACTGCCGTGATCATGGCGGTTGCCGATCCTGCATATATACTTAAGACAACAGATGGCGGGGATACCTGGAAAGTAGTGTATGAAAACAAAACAAAGGGAATGTTTCTTGATGCAATGGAATTCTGGAATGAACAGGCCGGGATCGTCATCGGTGATCCTCTTGATGGCCGGTTCTTTGTCGTCCGAAGTTTTGATGGAGGTTCGAGCTGGCAGGAAATACCTTTTGATAAAAGACCTCTAGCCGATAGTGGTGAAGCCTGTTTTGCCGCCAGTGGAACGAATATCCGGGCACTTGATAAGGATGAAGCCGTTTTCGTCAGCGGTGGTTTGCGGTCAAGGCTCTTTACGAAAAACGAGCCGGCCAATCTTCCTATTATCCAGGGCAAGGAAACAACGGGTGCCAATTCTGTGGCAGTATGGGACAAATTCAAATTAAAGGGCGGGAAAAGGATGATCGTTGTGGGGGGTGATTTCAATGCCGATTCTTCAACCCTGAAAAATTGTTTCTATACCAATGATGGCGGTAAAAGCTGGAACAGCCCCAATACAGCACCGCATGGTTACCGGAGTTGTGTTGAATATTATTCAAAGACCGAGGTCTTTTCCTGTGGACTGACCGGTGTTGATTTTTCCTGGGACGGCGGTAAGAACTGGAAATGGATCAGCAAGGAAGGCTTTCATGTCTGCCGCTTTGCCAAATTGGGGGCTGCTCTCTATTTCGCCGGCGCGAATGGGAAGATCGGGAAATTGATTTGGAAATAAGGGTTTGCCACAGATTACACGGATTAACACAGATTATCCTGTAATGTTTGACACGACTTTCGCGAAAGAAACAAATAAGAGTTTATACACATCGATACAATGTATTTGATTCGTGAAGTTAGTGTCATTAGTAGCTAACCGGATTGCGTAGCAATCAATCTGTGCTAATCCGTGTAATCTGTGGCTGTATTCTTCTTTACACTTACAAATTCTCCAGCAATTCTTTCACACTGGGTCTCTTTTTATAATCCGGCTCAAAAAAACGATAAATGATCGTTGATTCCTGGTCGATAATATACACCGCCGGTACAGGCAGGTAACGCCCATTGGCCCCGTTATTCTTTTCGATATCGATATTCGCGTTCCGGTAACGGGTGATCGTATTTTCCGGCACTTCAAATTCCACATCATAGGCTTTCATGATCTTCAGTCCTTCATCATATAATATGGAGTAGGTGGCTTTTGTTTGTTCAACGGTTTTGGAAATATTCTCCGGTTTCTCGGGTGAAACGGCTATTACAGTGGCCCCTTTTCCTGTTATCAGTTGTAAGGAATCCTGCAACCGGGATAATTCTTTATTGCAATAAGGGCACCATTGGCCCCGGTAAAACACCAATACTACTTTGCCTTTTTTCAGCAGGTCTTTCAATTTTATCTCCTGCCCATTCTGGTCCTTTGCTTTGAAATCCGGGGCCCGGGAAGCAATAAACAATCCCTCTGGCGCCTGTTGTGCCTCGGATATAGCAACCGTTAGCAGTAATCCCATTATCAATAACAATTTTTTCATATCCTTATTTATTACACAAAAATAGCGATGGTAAAATAACAAGCCGTCAGCCAACTGACCATTAACATAGTTTTCCATTTCAACACTACCATAGTTAAATAGCATGAAGAAGATTTTTTTCTTATTTTTGAATGTCCGGAAATTCAGAAAACCAAAACCTTTACCTAAACCTGCAAGCATGTCCAGTCATTCCGACAAATACCTGACCAAATTACTTTTTGGCCTCGGGGCCGTTATTGCCAGTATTTTCTCAATGATGTACTCTTCTTTTGAAAGAACAAAGAATGGGGACTGGTATTTCTGGGGGGTGGTTGCATCCCTCCTTATGTGTGGCGGGCTTTTTTTATTGCTGAGCGCCTTTGTCCACAAAGTAAAAGCGGATTTAAGCAGGCGTCAAAACGTTCGCAAACAACAGAATGTTCCCTCGTCAGATGAAAGACAGTAAGATCCTTAGGATCTTTTACCCGAATCGTTTGCTGAACATAAAATAAACAGCCCCGATCAAAAAAGCAAAGCTGACGAGATAACGCCAGTGCAAGGGCTCCTTCAGGTAAAGTACCGCGAAAAACCCAAATACGATAAGGGTAATAACTTCCTGTATCATCTTCAACTGGAATCCTGTCAATCCCTTCGCATACCCGGAACGATTCGCCGGTACCATCAGGCAATATTCAAAGAAGGCAATGATCCAGCTAACCAGGATCGCTTTCCACAGAGGCCATCCCTGCTGTTTCAAATGATAATACCAGGCAAATGTCATGAAGATGTTGGAGGCAATTAACAGGATGATCGTGTTCATGATGGCTGTCGGCTAATGGCTATTAGCTTTTAGTTACTAGTTACTTTTTTCCAGGTTGCGGAAATCCACTGGTACTAGCCGGCTTACGCCTGGTTCCTGCATCGTCACCCCGTAGATCACATCCACGGTGCTCATGGTCATTTTATTATGTGTAACAATAATGAACTGTGAGTTCTCACTAAATTGCCGTATCATATTCGTGAACTTACCCACGTTTGCATCATCCAGCGGTGCATCCACCTCATCGAGGATACAGAAAGGCGCAGGTTTGATCAGGTAGATGGCAAACAACAGGGCTGTAGCGGTAAGAGTTCTTTCTCCGCCACTCAACTGCGTCAGTGAGGTTGGTCTTTTGCCCTTGGGTTTGGCAATTACATCGATACCTGTTTCAGCAATATTGTCAGGATTTTCGAGAATGAGATCACACTGGTCATCGTCAGTGAATAATGTCTTGAACACTTTCTGGAAATTCTCTCTTACGAGGTGAAAGGTCTCGAGGAATTTCTGGTTGGCTGTAAGTTCTACTTCTTCGATCGTCTTCAGTAAGCTATCCTTCGCACTTACCAGGTCATTCCTTTGCTCCACGATAAAATCATAGCGTTTTTTCATTTCCGTAAAGGCCTCGATCGCTGTTGGATTCACTTCGCCAAGATTCTCCAGCCGCTTCTTCATCCTGTCTGCCTTTTCCTGCAGTTCTTCTGCCGGCACCTCTCCCGTTCTTGATTCTCCCAGGATATCTTCCAGGTTGATCCGGAATTCCACGTCAAGTCTCTCCTTCATCCCTGCCAGCTGCAGTTTCAGTTCATTCAGCCTGTCCTTGATCGCCGCCAGCATATGCTCCACTTGTTCTTTATCCTTGATCTTATGACGGATCTCACTTTCTTTCTCACTCAGCTGGTTACGCAAATTATAATAAGCCTGGTCGGCTTCGTTCAATTGATATTCTTCCTCTTCCTTGCTCTTCATCAGCTGTAATAATCCTTCTTCGATCTCCTGCAGTGATTGGGCGGATTGTTCAATACTGTTTCCCGTCTCACCCAATTGCGTCGTATTCGTTTCGATCTGGCCTTTAAGGTCATTCAGCTGGTTGGTCTTGAAATCCAACTCCTGCCTTAGCGCGGTTATCTTACTCTGTTGTTTGGTGACATTCAGGTTGAATTCATTGTATTGCCGGTTAGCTTCCGCGTAATTCGCTTCGGTAACTCTAAATGCTTCTTCGGCTTCTGCGAGTTTGGCGGCATTCACCTGTAACTGTTCATTGAACTGTCCCAGTTGGTTCCGTACGCCTTCCACCGAGCTATGTGTCTGTTGCATCTGCAATCCCAGCTCTTCCAGGCGGTGCTGGCTGCTGGTCTGCATGGAATGAAGGTTCTCGAGTTTGTTATGCAGGGAGAATACTTCGTTGGTCAGTTGCTGTATCTCTTTTTCTGTATCACGTATCGTCGTCTCTCTCAGGTCCTCGTTAAAGGCGATCACTTCGTTATGTCTTGCCTGGATATCGGAGCGCAGCAATTCTACAATGGTCGATTGCGCGGCGATCTCTTCCTGTAATTTTTCCAGGTTCTTCACCCGGCCAATCTTTTTACCTTCGATCAGTCCCACGCTGCCACCGGTAAGAGAATATTTTCCTTTTACATATTTGCCGTTCTTTTCGATCACTACAAAACCATTGCTGTTCTGCAACGCATCTTCATTGTCGGCAATAAACACATTGGTAAGAAGGTGTTCCGCAAGTTTCCTGTATTTTTCTTCTACATCCACGACAGTCAATGCAGGTATAGCCCCTTCTAACCTGTGTAAATCCGTTTTATCTGCGTTCTCAGTGTTCGTATTTATCTTATCCAGCAAAAAGAAATTCGCTTTCCCTTTTTTATTCTCATCCAGCAGGCGCACAGCCTGTAAACCTTCCTGCAGGTCGTTCACTACATAATAACTTAGGTAAGGCTCCAGTACATTCTCCAGCGCCGTGCGGTATTCCTCGTTCACATACAATACATCCGAAAGGATCGGTGAGTGATGACTCCAGTTGGTATTGTTGTGCAGGAACTTAACGGAATCCGGATAGCCCTCCATGGAATCGATCATGCTCTTCAGCAGGTCATGCTCGTTCTTTTTGGCATCCAGTTTCCGGGTCTCATCGGCGAGGTTATTGCGAAGACCGTCAAGAACGGCCTGTGTCTGTAATATCTGATCCTTTGTATTTTCCTGGTGATGCTGTAACTGTTCCAGGTCCACTTTCTTGATGCCCAGTTCTTTTTCTTTCAGCATCCTGTCCTGGTCGAGGTGATGACGCTGGTCCTCTCTTTGTTTTCTTTCTTCTTCTATCTGCCCGATCACGCGTTGAATGTTCTGTACAGAAGTATCTGCTACCACTACTCTTTTCTCCGCGTCAAACTGGCTGCGCTGTACCTGCTGGTTCTCGCTGCGGAGGGCATCGAGTGCACGGCGCTTATCATCGAGTACATTTCTTTTGGCATCCACTTCATGACGAAGCTGCTCGAGTTGTTCGCTCAATCCTGCCAGTGCTTTTTCTTCATCTCCTACTTGCATCCCGGTAAATGCGATGCTTTCCTCGATCCCTTTTAAATTGCCTTCCGCTTTTTGTAAAAATTCCCTGAGACTGGTCTCTTTTTCCCGCAGGTGTTCAAGCCGCTGGGCCGAAAGATTCTTATCATTCTCTTTACTGCGAACGGTCTGTAGCATATCATTGAAAGCATGCTGCATCACCTGCAATGCTTTTTCTTTTTCGATAAAGCCTAACTTTTCCTGCTCCAGGGCGGCTTCATCATTCGCGATCTCTGCTTCGAGCTTTATCCTTTTATCGGTCTCGGTATCCTGTTGTTCATTTAATTCTTTATAGGTGAGGTTAAACCCCTCCAGTGCGGCTTTTGCCAATTCAATACTTACTTCGCGGTATTCTTTTTTGATCTCGTGGTATTTCTCAGCCTTCTTTGCCTGGCTCTCGAGCGATTTCAGCTGGTTATTGATCTCGAATAAAAGGTCTTCGATACGGGCCAGGTCTTGCTCAGTGGCATCCAGTTTCAGTTTGGCCTCTTTCTTCCGGGTTTTATAAATAGATATCCCGGCGGCCTGTTCCAGCATCCGGCGGCGGCTATTGTCTTTGTCTTTTATCAGGTCATCAACCATGCCCAATTCTATAATGGCATAACTATCGGTGCTGATACCAGT
>JANMKG010000029.1:0-3062 GCA_031371915.1 Chitinophagaceae bacterium
CGGCTATAATAGCCCAGCCCGGTACTGTTGTGATAAGCCCTTTTTGCATCATAGCCGATGTTCATAGGAAGCAAAAGTAAATGGGAAAAAGGAAGAATTGGGAAAAGGGCAATTGGGAGATCGGGAAATTGATTTAAAGACGCTGGCTAAATTTCCCAATCTCCCAATCCAAAATTTCGAAATTATACCTCATTTTCGCAGCATGAAAGAATTAATACTTCAAGCCTGGAACAACAGGGAACTATTAAAAGAAGACAGGTATAGTGATGCTGTCCGGGCTGTCATTGAAGAAGTGGACAAAGGGCGGCTGCGGGTGGCTTCTCCTTCGGACCCTTCAACCGGTACACAAGGCAGTTGGACCGTGAATGAATGGGTAAAGCAGGCGATCCTTTTATATTTTGGTATACAACAAATGAAGACATGGGACCTTGCTCCTTTTGAGTTTTATGATAAAATGATCCTGAAAAAAAATTACAAGGAGCTTGGTGTAAGAGCTGTACCGCATGCGGTGGCAAGGTATGGTGCTTACCTCGCAAAGAATGTGGTGTTGATGCCCTCCTATGTGAATATCGGCGCCTACGTAGATGAAGGAACGATGGTGGACACCTGGGCAACCGTTGGGAGTTGCGCCCAAATAGGAAAAGGAGTTCATTTAAGTGGTGGTGTGGGAATCGGTGGTGTACTCGAGCCCCTGCAGGCTTCACCGGTGATAATAGAAGATGGTTGTTTTATCGGCAGCCGTTGTATCGTGGTGGAAGGCGTGATCGTGGAAAAAGAAGCGGTGCTGGGAGCTAATGTGGTGCTTACTCAATCCACTAAAATAATAGATGTCAGCGGGAATGCACCAAAAGAATTGAAAGGAAGAGTGCCGGCGAGAAGTGTAGTGATACCTGGTTCTTATACAAAAAAATTCCCTGCTGGTGAATATGGCGTGGGATGCGCTTTGATCATTGGGCAGCGAAAAGCAAGTACGGACCTAAAGACCAGTTTGAATGATGCATTGAGAGATTTCAATGTGAGCGCCTAGCCCTATGTGAACATAAGTTTATTTCATATAACCTGCTGTATAAAGCTTGCTAGGAGATACGGGTTTATAAAAAACAGTTTAATTAACCGCCAAGAAAAGGAGGCAGCTCCTCGGTTAAATTAAATTCAAACGAAGCCACTGCCTATTTAGAAGAGGATTTTAATGATTCAGCCCAGAGGCTTATATTTGCAACCCGTTAATCCCGCCCGGGTGGCGAAATTGGTAGACGCACCGTCTTCAGGTGGCGGCGTTCGAAAGGATGTGATGGTTCGAATCCATTCCCGGGCACAAAAAAGCTTCGTTGCAAAACGAAGCTTTTTCTTTGGCTGTATATATCTCTTAAAAATCCATACACCCCTGCGCTATCTTCTTCCATTCCGGTGAATTCATTGTTTCGGCCGTTAATTTTTCAGCATTGGCTGCGTTGGGGTATCGTTGTTCTACCTTGAACAACATACACTCACAATAGTTTTTTGCTTTTTCAGTCCCTATACTGCCTTTAGCACTTTCAATACAACTATTTAAAAAATCTGAACGGTCGGTGCTGCTCCAGGTGCCACCCGAAAGACAGGCATTCACCTCTTTTTTCCATTCCGGGGTTTCCATTTCTTCCGCGGTAAGTTTCGCGGCATCTTCTACCGTGGGATATTTCTTCTCCACCTTCTCCTGCATACACCAGCAATAGAACCGGGCGGAGTCCTCGCTCATACCCGCTTTGGCGGCGTTGATACATTCCGAAAGGAACCCGCGGCGTTCGGCCGAAGGCCAGCCTTTTCTCTCCCCGTTCTGCGCTTTTATCACCTGGGTAGAGAACAAGAGTACCAGGCAACTGAATAGTATTTTTTTCATGGGTTCAAGGTACGAATTCGGGGAAAAAATTGCAAAATCAACTTATTATTCCTGCGGGCGTATGGTAATGAATCCGGATAGTTTGTTTAACTTGATCCCTCTTTCTTCTCATCCCTTGAAACCTCCCTTTAAGATCTTTATCCTTCGTTTATAAACGGGAATCCCGACCAAAGGTCGTTGACGGACAACTACATTAATGAAACGCCTACCAAAAATACTGCTCCTGGCTGTGCTGCTGTTTACTGGCACGCAATATTCTTCTGCCCAGGAAAATTACAGGGATTTCAGCGATAACCAGAAAGAGACCATCTTTTATGAATCTTTTGATGCTGCCAGCAACAAATGGCCGATCCCACAAGCCAAATTTGATAATGGCATGCTGGTGGTATCTGACCGGTTGAATATGGATATTCCCAAAACCTTTGTTGCGGTGCCCGTCGATGAATCACAGGATTTCGAGATCGAGATATTCGCGGCTTCCACTTCCAATTTACTCGCCGGGCAGATCCACTGGAATGGCTATTCCTGGACGATCGGTTCGAGTTCTTCTGTGTACCTGAACGGCTCCCAGTTAAAATACACGAGTAATAAAGCGGAAAAAAATGTGATGCGGAAATACAGCATCCGTAAAGCAGGACCGAATTTTTATTATTTCATTGATGAAAAGATCGTTGGATCTACCGCCTGCATCAGGTCCGAGATCGCCGGGAAATTAAGGATCGGGTTTTCCGGGAAAATTGATATCAACAGCCTGCGGGTCTGTTACCTCCTGAAAGAAGAACTGGCCTATGTTCAAAAAACAGAGGAAGAACCCAATCGAACGAATAATGCAGCCGATAACCGTTACCCGGCCAAAACACAGATAAAACCCGGTGGAAAATACTATGGACTATTCATAGGCGTTTCGCGGTATGACAATCCCAAACTATACCTGGAAAGACCCGAAAAAGACGCGAAGCAAATCAGGGATGTGATTGTAAACCGGTATTCATTTGGTGATTCCACTACTGTCTTGTTGCTCAATCCCACCCGGCAGAAGATCATCACCGAACTTTATCGTTTGCGGAAAGTTATTGGACCCAACGATAACCTGCTGATCTTTTATGCGGGTCATGGCTATTGGGATGAAGATGCCAAACAGGGTTACTGGTGGGCAAAAGATGCAGCCCGTGATGATCCTTCCACC
>JANMKG010000033.1:0-1786 GCA_031371915.1 Chitinophagaceae bacterium
ACTCAGCAGCGCTATGACACCGGTGGGTATCAGTCCTGTACATGCCCGGCAATATATAGCCTTCGCCGCGGCCGACAGTAAACCGGCTTACCTGCATATCTGTGAAGGCGCGACGCGGCTGACCGATGGAAGAACGGACGCTACCAGTGGTAAACTGATCAGCTACCTGGTGAGCGATTTTATCAAAACACAAAATACCACGGAATGATGATCGGGTCAGAATACAGGTCCGTATAATTTCACGTCCGATTTATCAAACGCTTTCAGGAACCGGAGGAGCATTTTATTGGCCGCTGATTTATTCTTCTCCACGATCAGTGCCTGCCATATTCCAAACAAGGCCCAGCCATTCTCGTGATTGTTCAACAGGTCTTTTTCCAGGATAGCTTTCGCATCTTTTGTACGACCGGTTTCCAGGTATGCATTCCCGAGGTATTCTTTGGGATTCAATAACCAGTCCCTTGGTTCATCGTACACCATATTATCGTCTGTCACCACTGCTTCTTCAAATGCCGCGATCGCTTCGCTGTATTTTTTTTCCTTCAGCGCGATGGTCCCAATAAGAAGGTTTTCTGCAATGACGGCCCCGTCAATAGTTGGTGAGAAAGGCGTAATGGCGAGGAGGAGACTGCTATCCTTCATCAATTGTTGCAACTGTTGCAAGTCAGTTTTTGCTTCGTCCAGCTTTGCCCTTTGTACAAGTGCCATACCCCGGCCAAAGTGATACAGGATGTTACCATAGACCTGGGAAGGGGCTGGTTGATGCATCTTCAATAAATTATCCCAGTTGCCGAAACGTACATCTACCAGTGCGGGTGTCATATAAATGTATTGTACATAATTGCCCATCGCTCCCGGGATTGATAAATAATCTTCCTGGATACTTTTCACGGTCTCTTTAGCAGACCAGGAAGAATAAGCTGATCGTCCCGCGAGCATGGCATTATTGGTTTGCATGTGCAGGTTATGAATGATATACAAAAAGTCAGCGCCGGTAACCGGTGCATAAAGCGGGATCATTTTTTTATAACTATTCACGGCCGCTTCATTTACCGCGATACCCTTTGCATAATTACCTGTCCGCAAATAAATATGCGAAGGCATGTGTACTGTATGTGAAAGACCGGGGGTCAGTTTGCCCAGGCGGTCAGCACTTGGTAATGCTTTATCAGCAAAAGGCGATGGTTCCATTACATGTATATAATAATGATTGGCACCTGGATGCTCGGGTGTTTGAACAAGTAATTTTTCCAATACCTCCCGGATAAGGGGTGTCCATGGTTTAGGCTTCCCATCTGTTCTCCAGAGATCCCAGGGATGCTGGAGCATCAGCGCATCGGCATATAAAGCAGCCACATCCGGGTCAGTGGGATATTTTTCATAAGCCGCTTTCATTTTATCAACGTAAAGTTGATTGAGTTTTTCCCTGCTTTGAGTAGAGTCGGGAGAATAACGTACTTGTTGTGCTTCGATCAGCATTTTTTCTTTGTCCGTGCTGCTCCCCGATAGGTCCGTGGCTTTTCCACTGGCCGTCAGGGCATCAGGGGAAGCGGCATAACCCAGGTCATTAATATTCGGCCCGTAAGCCAGTGCCTGTGCCCATTGCAGCATGGCGGCGCCGGGATCAAACTTCGCCGCTTTTTTAAAAGAAGCCATCGCTTCAATAATATGAAAACTGTAATACATGTTGATCCCCTGGTTAAAATAAAACTGTGCACTGTAATTAGCCGTGGTGATTTTCCATTTATAATTCCCCGCACCGGGGATAGGAGGGATATCTGTCTCT
>JANMKG010000407.1:0-3239 GCA_031371915.1 Chitinophagaceae bacterium
ATAAATATTCTACATTAAAGATCAGCGAGCTGAAAAAGATCGTGGGGCAAAGGGTGGAGGAACTGACCAAAGGATTGCAGAAACCTACGTCGAGGAATGAGACGATAGCTGTGGACTGGGAGGTGTGGTAGAGGCGGAAGGCGGAGGGCTGAATGCTGATTTGGCGGGATGGGTGTAGTTCTAAGTTCTTAGTTGAACTTTATCGTGATGAATCAGAGTGACTGATTACTGGTTGCTGGCAATACTGTTTAATAAACTGAATTTATAATAGTAATTTTTCAGAAAGAGCCATATGCTGCTTAAAAAGCTATACTGCTTTTCTTTTTGTTGTTTGCTGCTGCATACGCTACCTGCGCAGCAGCCCCGGCTGGTATTACCGGTGGGGCATACGGCCTGGTTAAGTACGGTATGCTTTTCTCCCGATGGGCGGCAGGTGGCTACTGCCTCTGCTGATAAAACGGCCAAAGTGTGGGATGTACAAACCGGCCAGCTGCTACTTGATCTTACGGGACATAACGAAACGATCAATTCGCTGAACTATTCACGGGATGGAAAAAAGATCGTTACCGCTTCCCGGGATGGCACTGCTAAAGTTTGGGAGGCGGCTACTGGCAAATTATTATTCAACCTGGATCTAAACGGCTATTCTCAAACCTGGATTGGTAGTATAGGTGATAAGCCAAAAGAGTTAGGGTGCAGTGAAGAAGTTGAAATAGGTGATGCAACTTTTTCTCCCGACGGAGAAAAAGTAATTATTAATGCCGGAAGTATGTATTGTGCCGGTTACAGTATGATTTGGCAACCCCGTACCAATACCCGTACTTTTATAGATGCAACCTTCGCTATATTTTCGGCAGATGGCAAAAACATTTTTTCTAAAAATACTTCTTATGTCACCATGAATATATGGGATACAGCAAATTTATACCGGCCTGTTTTTGCCAGCCGTCATGATAAAGAAATTCTGTTTCCATCGCCTGATGGACTTAGCGTTGCTACTGTTTATGACTCCTCTGTAAAAGTGTGGAACAGTAAAAATGGGAAGTTGCTTTTTGAAACTAAACGGCATGTTCAAAGTGTAGATTTTGTTGTTTTCTCTGGCGATGGAAAAAGAATCGCAACTGTTGCCGGCAAGCTGGCCAAGATATGGAATATAAATACAGGCACATTACTTTATTACCTGCTTTCAGCTTCAGGAAATATCAGCGCACTTCTATTTTCGCCTGATGGAAAAAAGATAGTAAGCTCTTCCGGAAAGCTGGCCAAAATATGGAATGCTGATACTGGCACATTAGTTTATGAACTAACGGGACATGACGGCGATATCAACTTTCTGAAATTTTCACCCGATGGGAAAAAACTAGTTACCAGCTCGAAAGAGCTGGCTGGGATATGGGATACCGATACTGGTAAACCGCTTTATGAACTTAACGGGGATTACTACAATAACAATTCAATTCTTTTTTCGCCTGCGGGCAATAAACTGGTAACCACCATTGCCAGCAGGGCACAGGTATGGGATGCCGGGACCGGTAAACCGCTTTATGATCTTAGCGGGCTTAGCAGTGCTGTTACAGCGATGGCATTTTCCCCATCAGGCCTGCAGTTCATTACTGTATCGCTGGAGGGATCAAAAAAAATATGGGACACTTATTCGGCAAGTTTGGTAGCTACCCGTAAAGAGCAGGATGTAACGGGTATTTATGCTATCTACTCACCCGATGGGAAAAAAACACTTGTTTCTTTTGAAGACAGCACTGCAACAATATGTGATGCAAATTCAGGTAAGCAATTGTACAAGCTGTCTGGGTTGACCGATAAAATGCAGGTAGCAAATTTTTCAATCGAATCGCAAACGATCTTTAGGGGTTGTGATGGTGATACCACTACCTGGGATGCCAATACCGGAAAAATGCTTAAGGGAAATGAGTATATATCGTCTTGCAGTACCGTTTTAGCTGTATCAATAGATCAGCGTAAAATACTTGAAACTAATGAAGGAGGAAGAAATGCAAGAATAACAGACCCAGTTGGTGGTGAGGATGATATTAACCTGAATAATGGTATTTCCGTTTCATCCGCAGCCTTTTCTATTGATTGCAAGCAACTCGTTACGGGGTCTGCAGATAATAAGGTTAGAATATGGAACTCTGCTACTGGCAAATTATTGATGACACTTACGGGGCATAGCAGCGGGATTAAATCAGTTGCATTCTCTTATGATGGAAGAAAAGTGCTTAGTGGCTCGGATGATAATACCACCCGCCTTTGGAATGCAGGATCAGGGAAACTGATTTGTACTTTTCTCGCCATTGATACAATAGGTTATATTTCACAAATACCTACCGGTTATTATTTATCTACCCCGGCAGCAACCAAGCATCTTCATTATGTTACCAAGGATTTAAAAGTAATCACCTTCGAACAACTTGATGTAAAATACAACCGACCGGATAAAGTATTGGAAGCAATTGGCAATACTGATACTGCATTAATAAAAAGCTATCGCAAAGCATGGGAAAAAAGAATACGAAAACTAGGTATTGATACAACAGCATTCAGAGATGGATACAGTATATCTGAAGCTGATTTTGCAAACAGAGACGCTATTGAGTACGAACAAAAAAGTGGAACGCTTAAACTTATCATTAAAGGGAACGATAGTTCTTACAAGCTGGATCGTTTTAATGTATGGATAAATGAGACACCCCTCTTTGGGCAAAGGGGTGTCTCTATTCGCAAGAATAATAAAAATGACCTTGACACAACCATTATTATAAAATTATCGCAGGGAGAGAATAAAATTGAGACTTCCATCACCAATGTGAACGGAACAGAAAGTTACCGGATGCCACTTACTGTAAATTATACTCCTGCTCTAAAACAAAAAGAATCAGTCCGTTTCATTGGAATTGGTATCGACCAGTTTGCAGATAACAAATACAATCTTCAATACAGCACTAAAGACATAAGAGATCTGTCTAAAAAACTAAAAGAGAAATACGGTGCAAATATCATCATTGATACATTGTTCAATGAGAATGTAACTGTCAGTAATGTAAAAGCTTTAAAACAGCAACTACTGCAAACAACAGAGAATGACAAAGTGATCATCGCCTATTCTGGCCACGGTATGCTGAGCAAAGATTTCGATTATTATCTTTCTACCTATTCGGTGAATTTCGACAAGCCCGAAGAGAATGGTCTGCCTTACGAAGAACTGGAAAATCTCCTGGATA
>JANMKG010000020.1:0-10085 GCA_031371915.1 Chitinophagaceae bacterium
ACGAACAGGTAATCGCTGAGCCGGTTGATGTATTTAATGACCAGGGGGTCCACGAACATGTTTTGTTCCTGGAGAGTAACACAAAGCCTTTCACAGCGGCGACAGACGCAACGGGCTACATGCGTGGAGGAGACGGCAACATGACCACCAGGAAGGATAAATGATTTCATTTCCGGGATTTTCTCATTCATTTTATCGATCTCCTTTTCCAGCAATTCAATATCTGTTTCCTTAAGGTCCGGGATCTTCATCTTTGTTTCTTTTTCCGGGTCACAGGCAAGTGAGGAACCGATCGTAAACAACCTGTCCTGGATCTCTTTCAGCATTTTTTTGGAATGCTTATGATCTAATTGGTCAGCTACCAGCCCGATCCATGAGTTCAGTTCATCCACCGTACCATAGGTTTCTATGCGTAGGTGAGATTTGGAAACTTTTGTTCCACCGATAAGGGAAGTGGTTCCCATGTCACCGGTCTTTGTATAAATTTTAGTTGACATAACGGTAGATGATAGTTAATAGATAATAGATAATAGTTGGTCGTCCACAGATCAAAAATCATTTAAGTTCTGGTTGTAAAGAAGGATCAATTTTTGTGAGCCCAACCAAAAACTATCCTTCGCTTCACTCAGGACCCAGAAACCACAAACTCATTTTTCCGGTCGCTCTCAATAATCCCATCTTTCAATCTTACCACCCGGTGCGCATAATTGGCGATATCTTCTTCGTGCGTCACGAGGATGACCGTATTACCTCTTTGGCGGATATCCCCAAAGATCTCCATGATCTCGTGTGAAGTTTTTGAATCAAGGTTACCCGTTGGCTCATCAGCGAGTATGATCGAAGGATCATTGACCAATGCTCTTGCAATAGCCACCCGCTGGCTCTGCCCACCGGAAAGCTCGTTCGGCTTATGATGACTCCTGTCGCTAAGCCCTACCATCTCCAGTGTATGCAGGGCTTTTTCATTGCGGAGTTTCCGGCTCATGCCGGCATAGACCAGTGGCAAAGCCACATTTTCCACGGCAGTTAGACGGGGCAATAAATTAAACTGCTGGAATACGAAACCTATTTCCTGGTTGCGGATCTCGGCAAGGGCGTTGTCTTCCATTTTACTTACATCCTGTTCATTCAGGATGTATTTTCCGGCAGTAGCGGTGTCAAGACAACCCAGGATATTCATCAACGTGCTTTTGCCGGAACCCGAAGGACCCATCAGGGCCACGTATTCATTTTTTAAAATATCAAGTGAAATATTTTTCAGGACAGGTAATTCCTGTTTACCCATGAAGTAACTTTTGCAGATATTTTCGAGATGAATGATTGGGTTCATGTTGCTGGTTACTGGTTACTAGTTACTGGTTGTCCTGGTCAGTAGTAAAATTTCGAATTTAAGAAACCAGTGACCAGGAACCAGCAACCAGAAACTATTTCCTCATCACCTTCGGAACTTTAAAGAATTGTTCATCGTGCAGCGGTGCATTTTTCAATGCCTCCTCGCGGCTGATGGAACCTTTTACCTCATCTTCACGGAGGACATTCACTTCATCACTCATAAAGAGCTGGGGTTCCACACCCTCCAGGTCAAGCTCATCGAGTTTTTCCACGAAACCGATCATCCTCTGCAGGTCGTTTTTGATCTCCGCCTTCTCCGTTTCGTTAAACTCGATCCGGGAAAGATGGGCCAGCTTTTCCACGAGGGCATCGTTCACTTCCATTTTTCAAAGATAGTGTTTCTGGTTACTGGTTGCTGGTTGCTGGTTACTGGTTGCTGGTTGCTGGGTATTGGTTGCTGGTTACTGGTCACTGGTTACTAGTTGTTCTGGCCGGTAGTAAAATTTCGAATTTAAGAAACCAGTGACCAGGAACCAGTAACCAGAAACAATTTCTATCTTCGTCGCTTCATGGAGAAACAACAAAAAATTGTCATGAGCGGCATCCGGCCGACCGGTTTTTTACACCTGGGTAATTACTTTGGTGCCGTAAGGAACTATGTAAAAATGCAGGAAGAATTTGAATGTTATTTTATGGTGGCGGACCTGCATTCGCTGACCACTCACCCGGATACAAAAGAGCTGAAAATAAATGTTCACAGGGTTTTATCCGAGAATATCGCCTGCGGTCTTGATCCTGATAAGGCCACCCTTTATTGCCAGAGCCATATTTATGAAACCGCGGAATTATACCTGTACCTGAATATGCTTGCTTATAAAGGAGAACTGGAGAAGACGGTGACCTTTAAGGAAAAAGTCCGCCAGCACCCGGAAAATGTGAATGCGGGGTTGCTGACCTATCCTGTTTTGCAGACAGCCGATATCCTTCTTCACCGGGCAACTTATGTTCCTGTTGGTAAGGACCAGGAACAGCACCTGGAAATGGCCCGGAATTTTGCCAACCGTTTCAATCACCGTTATACGGAGGTATTTCCCGAACCTCAGGCCTTTAACTATGGGAATGAACTGGTGAAAGTCCCCAGCCTGGATGGTAGCGGCAAGATGAGCAAGAGCGAAAATCAATATGCTACTCTTTATTTGTCAGATGATGATGAAGGGATCCGGAAAAAAGTGATGAAAGCCAAGACGGACAGCGGGCCCACAGAACGAGGTTCAGCCAAACCCGATTATATCGAAAATATTTTCGGACTGATGAAGCTGGTGAGTTCACCGGAAGTGCTTAACAAGTTTGAAGAAGATTATACTAATTGCTCGATCCGCTATGGTGATATGAAAAAACAGCTGGGCGAGGACATGGTGAAATTTATTACCCCGATCCGGGAAAAGGCGGAAGCGATCCGGAATGATGCAGCCTACCTGAAACAGTTGATGGAGAAAGGAGCAGAAAAGGCCCGGAAAAGTGCCCGGGCTACGATGGAACTGGTAAGACAGGCCATGGGACTTAATTATTTTTAAGCCCGGGATTCCCGTACAGGAAATTACACTACTTTTAAGACCTACTCAACCAACTGCTGTATGAATAAGAAAAACATCCTCGTTATTATTGGTATACTTGCCATCGTTGCCTCCATCGTCATGAAAGTAATGGGAAGAAATTCTCATTTGACCGAATTGCAGGATTACTGGTGGTATCCTCTGCCGCTGGCACTTATTTGCTTTCTTGTTGCAGGGGCTGGTAAGAAATAGGAAGGATAAAGCAGCAGACCCTATCATTGAAATAACAGATCAGAAAAAATGGCAAAAGCAAAATCAAAACCCAAACATATCGCAGTGGCCGGCAATATCGGCGCCGGCAAAACCACGCTGACAGAAATGCTGAGCAAGCATTACAAGTGGATACCGAATTTCGAAGATGTGGATCACAATCCTTACCTGATGGACTTCTACGAAGATATGCCCCGCTGGAGTTTTAACCTGCAGATATTCTTTTTAAACAGCCGTCTCCGTCAACTGGTGGATATACAGAAAGGAACGGAAACGGTGATACAGGACAGGACGATCTATGAAGACGCCAATATCTTTGCGCCCAACCTCCACGAAATGGGCCTGATGAGCAAAAGGGATTTTGATAATTATTTTCATTTTTTCCAGACCTTAAAAACACTCGTGCAGCCACCCGATCTCCTGATCTACCTGAATGCTTCTGTGCCCACGCTGGTAGGACAGATACAAAAAAGAGGCAGGGAGTATGAAGAGAATATACGCCTGGATTATTTAAAAAAACTGAACGAGTATTACAATAAATGGATCGCCGACTATAAGGAAGGCCCGTTGCTGATCATCGATGTGGATAAGAACAAATTCGGGGAAAAGGACGAGGACCTGGGCGAGATCATCCGTAAAGTGGACAGCCAGTTGTATGGATTGTTTTAAGGGAGTAAAGAGTATATAAAGTATCTACAGTATTTACTTTATATACCTTATATACTTAGTTACTCGATATACTAATTTAATTTTCCGTCCCGTTCAATAATCCGCGTAATCTTCATATTCCTCCAGCAACTTCGCGATCTTTTTCAACCATTCGGCCTGTTTTTCCCTGTTGATGCTGTGGCGGGTTTCATTGTCATAATCATTTTGCATCTCTTCTTTTTCCCCCGTTACTTTATCATAGATCTTTTGGAGGTCTTTCTGGTAGGTTCTCCTGTTAAATTTATACTCGCTCATTTCCTTGTGTAGCTTCCTGGCATATATTTCAGCGATATCAAAATGACCCTGTTCATGTCTGAGGATATAAGCCGTCTTGTGCAAGCCCCAGGAACGGGTCTTGGAAAAAACAGATTGGATCTTATAACTAAAACTGGCGCTGGAGATATTATAATCTATTCCAAGATAGGTAGTGGTAGAGGCAGCGGCATCAGTTTCGGGATTGGGGCTGGCTTTATAGTCCGACCAGGTTAATTTCCGGGCGGCATTCCACTCCAGCAACTCTTCATCCCTGCTTTGCGCAAAAAGAAGAGAAGGAAGCAACAGGGAACAAAGAATAAAATTTGGTAACATGTATTTCACGGCATCTTGTGAACGTAAAGTCGATATAAAAATTATACCGGCTGCACAAAGGGCCGTTAAAAAAATGAAAAACCCTGTCGCTTCGCTTTGCTCGCAGTGACGAAGGGGTTTTATAAAAACGTCCGGGTTTTAATATTTTACGCCCTGGGGGCCGCTGCCAGTACTTCTTCAGACACCCCATCAGCATATTTTTCAAAATTCTTGACAAAAAGACCGGCCAGGTATTTTGCCTTTTCCGTATAAGCGGTCTTATCCGTCCAGGTATTGACAGGGTTCAGCACTTCAGCAGGCACCTCGGGACATTCCTTCGGAATGGCCATGCCGAAGATAGGATCCGTGATAAATTCAGCATCGTTCAGTTTTCCATCCAACGCAGCGGTGATCATGGCCCTGGTATATTTCAATTTCATCCGGCTGCCAACTCCATAGGGCCCGCCGGTCCAGCCGGTATTGATCATCCATACATTCACTTTGTGTTCCTGCATTTTTTCTCCCAGCATATGCGCATATTTCCCGGGGTGTAATGGAAGAAAAGGAGCTCCAAAACAGGCGCTGAACGTGGGTTTTGGCTCCGTCACGCCTAATTCAGTTCCGGCCACTTTTGCCGTATAACCGGATATGAACTGGTACATGGCCTGGCCCGGTGTGAGTTTGGAAATGGGAGGCAAGACTCCAAAGGCATCACAGGTAAGAAAGAAAATATTTTTAGGTAAACCACCGATAGAGGGTTCGAGCGCATTGCTGATAAAATGCAGGGGATAGGAAACCCTTGTATTCTCGGTGATCGAGCCATCATCAAAATTGATCTTGTTGGTACCCGGGTGAAAAGTTACATTTTCAACCAGTGCCCCCGGTTTGATGGCATGAAAGATCTCCGGTTCTTTTTCTTCGGTAAGATTGATGGTCTTTGCATAACAGCCGCCTTCAAAATTGAAGATATTATCTGAGGTCCAGCCATGTTCATCATCACCGATCAGTTTGCGGTTGGGGTCGGCACTCAGCGTAGTCTTACCCGTACCACTCAACCCAAAGAAGATGGCGGTATCGCCCGCCTCACCCAAATTGGCGCTGCAGTGCATACTAAGCACATTTTTTTCGTGGGGTAAAATATAATTTAGGATGCTGAAGATGCCTTTCTTGGTCTCACCGGTATAACCGGTTCCGGCAATCAGGATCATTTTATGTTTAAAAGAAACGATCGCGCCATTATGCTGGCGGGTACCGCATTCCCGGGAATCCAATTGCAGGCCGGGCACGGATAATATATGCCAGTCGGGTTCAAAATTTTCCAGTTCTTCTTCCGTAGGACGAAGAAACATATTATAGGCAAAAAGATTATTCCAGGGTTTTTCATTGATCACCCTTATGTTCAAGCGGTAGCGCGGGTCAGCACAGGCATAACAATCCCGCACCCAGATCTCGGGTAATTTGTCAAGGTAGTCGGTTATTTTTTTGAAAATGATGTCGAAATATTTTGGTTCCAGGGGAATGTTGAAATCATTCCAATATACAGAGTCAGCAGTGGTTTCATCTTTTACGGTAAACTTGTCTTTAGGGGAACGACCGGTGAATTCTCCCGTCCGGATCACCAGGGCCCCGGTATCATTCAGTACACCTTCACCGATCCTAAGGGTGTCCTGTACGAGTTCTTCGGGCGATAATTGATAATGAATAGATTCAGTGTTTTTTAATCCCACTTTAAGAAGGTTCTTCACAGGGATGCTAATCGTTGGTACTGACATATGAGCAATGGCAATTTGTTGAAGGCACAAAGGTAAGCGACAAACTGTTTCAATATGAACAGGTGTTAGTATTAGCGTTAAAAAGAATCTTAAATTTACCCGGGATCACTTGTGAATGATCAATTGTAACATTCAGTTTTACAGGATATTAAACAGATCCTGGAAATATGAAATCTTTCTCAATTCCCCCTCAAATTTTAGTTTTTGATGAATGAAAGCGGGCCGATATGTTTGCTCGTTATCTTTAAGGCTATATTAAACAGGTTAATCAACCATTAAACCAGGGCTATGAAATATTTACCTCTTGATCCCGCCATATTTGTCGCTAACCGGGAACGGTTTGCAAAACAGATGGAGAAAAATTCTATTGCCATTTTCGTAAGCAATGATGAAGTACCCAGTAACGGGGATGCGCTTTACAATTTTAAACAGAACAGCGATGTTTTCTGGCTCAGCGGGGTGACCCAGGAAGACAGTATGGTCATTCTTTATCCTGATAACCCCGATCCTAAATACCGGGAAGTTCTTGTATTGGTTCGTCCCAACGAACTAAAAGAAAAATGGTATGGGAGACAATTGCGGGTAAAAGAGGCCCAGGCTACCAGCGGGATCAAAACGATCGTTTGGCTGGATAGTCTTGACGGCTTGTTACAGCCCTGGATCCATTTAGCCGATACTATTTACCTCGATAGCAACGAGAATGACAGGAAAGCCAGTTTGGTAAGAACAAGGGATTACCGCTTTATCGATGAAATGAAAAGCCGCTATCCTTTGCATAATTATTCAAGAGCTGCCAAGATCATGAAGGAGCTGCGGGGTATCAAGACAGCGCTTGAAGTAGATGTAATACAGCAGGCGATCGATATTACGGAAAATACTTTTCGCCGTTTGCTGAAATTCATAAAGCCCGGCGTAATGGAATACGAGATCGAAGCTGAGATCTATCATTCTTTCCTTAATCAACGTGCAACAGGACCGGCTTATGGTAGTATCCTTGCGAGCGGGGATAATGCCAGGATCCTCCATTATGTAAGTAATAATGCGGTGTGTAAGGACGGTGACCTGATACTGATGGACTTTGGTGCTGAATATGGAAGTTATTGCGCAGATCTCACGAGAACAATCCCGGTGAATGGAAAATTCACCCGCAGGCAAAAAACAGTGTACAATGCCTGTTTGCATTTGCATAATTATGCAAAAAGTTTATTGAAACCGGGAATTACCATTGTTGATTATACTGATAAAGTAGGCGAAGAAGCCACACAACAATTCCTCAAGATCGGGTTGTTGAAAAAAACGGAAGTCAAGAACGAGGACCCGGAGAACAGGGCTTACCGCAAATACCTCTACCATGGCATTTCCCATCACCTCGGTATTGATGTACATGATTTGGGAACACGCACCGAACCTATCAAAGCGGGAATGGTTTTCACTGTGGAACCCGGGATCTATATCGAAGAAGAGCAAATGGGAATTCGTATTGAAAATAATTTGTGGATCACGAAGAACGGTAATAAGGACCTGATGAAAAATATCCCCATTACTGTCGAAGAGATAGAAACGTTGATGAAGAGATAGTCGATCGGCGATGGACGATGGTCTATCGTCCATCGTCCATTGTTCATGCGTATATTTGGCTGATAATATGAAACAAATTCCCAACCTATTCACCCTACTGAATCTTGTTTTCGGTTGTATCGCTATCGTTTTTACCTTACAGAACGGCATCATCATAACAATTGATGCAGAAGGGACACAGTTACTCGATATTCCCGAAAAAATATGGATGGCATCTTTGTTCATTGGACTCGCGGCAGTGGTTGATTTCCTCGATGGATTTGTAGCCCGTCTTTTCAAAGCCAGTTCGGAAATGGGGAAACAACTGGATTCACTGGCCGATGCTGTTAGTTTTGGTGTAGCACCCGGTATGATCCTTTACCAGTTCCTCCGCCTGAGTTTTGCACAGGAAGAAGGAGGAGTAGATATTTCTGTTTTATGGCTACTGCCGGCATTTATAATACCCTGCGCGGCTGTATGGAGACTGGCAAGATTCAACCTCGATACCAGCCAGTCCTATTCCTTTAAAGGTATGCCGGTACCAGCCGCAGGGATCTTTGTGGCATCGCTGCCATTGATCTACTGGAATGTAAATGAAGCATGGGTGCAGCATCTCCTGCTGAATAAATGGTTCTTATATGCCTTGATTGTACTGCTTTCCTGGCTGATGGTTTCCCGGCTTCCCCTGATGGCGATGAAGTTCAAAGATTACAGTGTGAAAAATAATTTCCCGAAATATTTATTGGTCATTATAGCTGTCCTGGCCGTTGTTATTTTGAAATGGCTGGCCGTTCCTGTCATCGTGTTGGTCTATGTTCTTATATCTTTGCTATTCAAAAATAAAACAGCATGAAGTATACAGTCCAGGTAAAAGTAATGCCGCTGAAAGAATTACTCGATCCCCAGGGAAAAGCAGTAATGGGAGGATTGGAAAATCTTGGATTAGCCGGGGTGGAAGATGTGCGGATAGGGAAGAATATCACGCTGCAGGTCAATGCAGATTCACCCGACAAGGCAAAACAAATAGCAGAAGAAGCCAGTAAGAAACTATTGGCAAATCCTGTTATGGAATATTTTGAAATATACGTTAATTAGCGCCCCCAACCCCGTCAGCCGGCGGGGAGTTAGGAACATTTCGTTCACTGCCAACTTCTCTCTACTTTGAACAATATTCAAAAAAAAGAAAGTAACAACGATCTAAGTCACCCCGCCAGCCGGCGGGGGACAGGGGGCATGCTCTACCTCGTTCCCACACCAATCGGCAACCTGCAGGATATTACCCTGCGGGCACTTGAGGTGCTGAAGGAAGTGGATCTTATCCTGGCAGAAGATACCCGTACCACCTCTCACCTGCTCAATCATTACCAGGTCACTAAGCAGCTTACTCCTTATCACCAGCACAACGAACATAAAGTACTCCATCATCTCATGAGCCAGTTGCTTGAGGGAAAGAAAATGGCGATTGTAACAGATGCAGGTACTCCAGGTATTTCTGATCCCGCTTTTTTATTAGTAAGAGAATGTATTAAAGCAGGGGTGAAGATCGAATGTTTGCCGGGTGCGACAGCTTTTGTCCCTGCCCTGGTCAACAGCGGTATTCCCGCCAATCGCTTTTGCTTTGAAGGATTCCTGCCTCTTAAAAAAGGGAGACAAACCTTGTTGAAAAAACTGGCAGAAGAAGAAAGAACGATGATCTTTTATGAATCTCCTCTAAGACTGGCCAAGACTTTAGAAGAAATGGCCACTTATTTTGGGGAGAACCGGCCCTGTAGCGTAAGCCGGGAACTAACTAAACTCTTCGAAGAGAATAAGCAGGGCTCCCTGCGTGAAGTAGCTGAATATTTCAAACAAAAAAACGTGAAAGGCGAGATCGTCATCATAGTCGGTGGGAAGAATAACTCTTAGCGGGAGTAGTTTTAGGATAATCCTATAAAAAGCTGGCATTATTTTTTAACAAGATCAACTTCATTTAAACTACCATTATGAACCATCTCGTTTTCCTGCCCTTGTAGGGTGCATTTCATAATGCTGCCGGTCATCCATAATTACCGGAATTCTTTTTCTTATAACCATCCTTTCCCGAATTTTGTCCTCCTGGTTAATTAAATACTACAGATGAAAAAATATCTGATCCTTATTTTACTGGTTAGTGGATTTTCGTTTGCTGTTCACGCACAGCCCGACCGCTGGCAGCAGCGGGTGAAATACACCATGAATATTGATATGAACGTGCAGACCAACCGGTTTACGGGCAAACAAAAACTTGAATACAGTAATAATTCCCCGGATACACTGACAATAGTATTCTTTCATCTTTATTTCATTT
>JANMKG010000038.1:0-4695 GCA_031371915.1 Chitinophagaceae bacterium
AATCGATCGTTGGTTTCAATTCAAGCGCGGCGAGTTTCGCGGAAGCTGTTTTTGCATTGGCGATCGTGGCGCTGATATCCGCGGTATTCTTTTTCAGGTCAGCCGTAATTTCCTGGGCGTTGTTCAATGTTTTAGCAAGAGGGCCGGTCGTGTTATCCAGTATCCCGTTCAGTGAACTGCTCACCCGGTTGAGGTTCGCCAATGTTTGTTGCAGGTTATTTTTTGCTTCCGAGTTGATCACCCCTGTGATACTGCTGAAGACCGAATTAAGTGAATCCAGTGTGTTACGCACTTTGGTAAGGGTAGGAGTAAGTTGTGCTTTTACATCATCAAGAATACCGACATCTAATTTCGATTGAAGTGTATCGCCGACCTGTAAGAAGGTTTTCTCCGTTCCTTTTTCAATATTCACATACCAGGAACCAACAAGGGGTGAAGTCACGATCGCTTTAGAATCACGCGGTATATTCACCTGGTCTGTCAGGTTGATCGTAGCGACAAACCCTTCCAGGTTGGCGTCTTTTTTTGCGATATGCGACACCGTGCCGATCACATAACCATTTACTTTTACTTCGTTGGAATTGGAAAGACCGCCCAGGTCGCTGAAAACGGCATAAATATTTTTACTCTTTTTAAAAAGGTTTTTTCCTTTCAAAAAATTAAAACCAAGTATAAGGATGGTAAGACCGGAAATGGTGAGGACCCCGACCTTTGTTTCATTGCTGATCTTCATTTGCTGATGCTGGTTTTCGCTAATGGACGCTAATTATGCTAATAGGATGCCAAATTAGCTAATTATTTCCAAACGGCTTGGGGGAGAGTCCTTACTTTCTTATTCCTCATTCCTCATTTCTCATTTCTCATTTCAGAAGGCTTTCTTCTCCCCATCCTCCTTATCCTTTGACTTGGATTCCAGTTTTTCCTTGTATTTCTTAAAAGCGGTGAAGATATTCCCCACTATTTCCGCCTGGCCTTCGGGACTGACAAGGTAGGCTTCTTCTTCTTTATTGGAAATAAAACCGATCTCGACCAGTATACTGGGCATCCCCGTGGCCTGCAGCACCCAGATACCCTTATCGTTCCGTTGCTTTACACCGCGGTCGATACGGCCGGCATCCTTGAATTCTTCCTGGATATAATCGGCCAGGCTCAGGCTCTTCCGGAAATAATTCTGTGTATAGATCAGCATCCTTGCTTTTTCAGTGGGATCAGAGGGATCTGGCAACGCAAGGGTGGAAGTGGAATCGATCTCGCCCGAATAATCATTGTTCTTTGAAACAGAATTGACCTTGGAATCATTTTTACCGATCGCCCAGAGATAGGTCTCCGTTCCCTTCGGTTTGTTTTCCACCCACACATTTTCATACTGGTATTCGTAATAGGTTTTCTTATAGGTCTTCTTTCCCTTTTTTACGGTTTTTGTTTTCTGGGTCTTGCCCACCACCTGTCGTTCATACCATCCGCCAGGACGACGACCTGCCGAATTACAATGGATCGCGATGAACAGGTCACCTCCTGATTCATTGGCAAGATCGGCCCTGTATTTCAGACCCGCGTCGATCGTGGATTTATTACCGGGCAATATATCGCTGGTGCGGGTAAAGATGATCTTCATATCCGGGAATGCCTTAGCGATCGTATCTCCCAGTTTAAGAGAGACCTGTAAGGCTACATTGGCTTCCGATTCGATCGTACCCCTGGCACCCGGGTCCAGCCCACCATGACCGGGATCAATGATCAGCGTTTGAATGGGTTTTTTCTTCTGTGCAAGCGCAACAATAAAAACGGGGGAGAGTAATAAACTGAAACAGGCAAGAAATAATTTTCTCATTCACTGGTGTTTTACAGGATAGAAACAATAAAGTTAGGGTATGCCGCGATTGGAAAACCTATTTCGCCGTTTTCTTTTCCTTCTCTTCTACCATATTCAGGAAAGAATTCACGTCTTTTTGAGAAGGGATCTTATTATTGCTGGTATTCCCGGTATCGGCGGCCTGCTGGTTCTTTTCCAGCCATTGGATATACGTTCTTACCGCACGAATGATGCAGTCAGCGATCTCTTTTTGTCCTTGTTTGCTGTTCAGGTAATCTTCTTCGGAGCGGTTTGTGATATACCCGGTTTCCACGAGGATGCTGGGCATGGCCGTTGCCTGTAATACCCATATGCCCACGCCGCGTTGCCGTACATCACGATCCACCCGGCCCACTTTGCCAAATTCATCCTGTACATAACCGGCCAGGGTAGCGCTGCGTTTGAAATATTGTTTGGTCTTGAGTAATGACAACGCGATGAACTCGGGTGAATTCGGATCGATATCACCATAATTATTTTTAAAATTTTCTTCCTGAAGCATCGGTGCATTCTCCCGCATTGCTACTTCTTTGTCATCATTTTTATGTGCACCCCATATATACGTTTCCGTTCCTTTCGCGGGGTTGGGTGTAGTATAGGTCCTGTACTGGGGAACATCCTTTGTTTTCTTTTTCCTGTTCTTCCCTTTTCCAACATAATAAGTAACTTTTTTGGTGCCTGTCTGTTCAGTGTGCCGTTGCGGAACAGCCGCGTTCACGTGGATACAGATAAAAAGGTCTCCATTATTCTGGTTGGCGATCTCCGCGCGGCGGTGAATAGCCGTGATCTGTTCCGTCGGCCGGCTTTCCACGATCTTTATCTCCGGCATATCGTTATGAAAATTTTTCACCAGTTCTTTGGACACCGCGAGACAGATATCATCTTCATACGAATAAGAACCCTTGGCACCATTATGACCGCCATTGGCCATGATACCATGACCGGCATCCACGATGATCGTTTTGATGACCTTTTGATTACCACTGTTGTGACCATCGTTGATAAATGAAAAAATCGTGAGACTAAGTGATATCGTCAGGAAAAAAAGAAGTGTTCGTTTAACCATGGCTTTTCAAAATTTCAGGCGGCAAATCTTCACAAAATGTTTAGGGTCAATGATAGGAAGCGTATAGGTAAAGGGTTACTTTTGTTTCCTAACTGATGACGCAACTGTACAAATTTAGGTCAATTTATTTTTTTTACGGGATACTGACTGCTGCGATGTTATGCACACTAACGTGGAAAACTGCGGCTTATGGTGGTCCTGTCAAATCTTTTTACAGTCCTTTAACAGCTCAGCAGGATACGATACCCGGGAAAGACAGCAGCAAAATAATCATCAGTAATAACGTTGATACATCACGGTTACCCGCTAAAGACTCTGGTATTGTTACCAGCAAAGTAGATACCTTCTCACTTCGGATCTCCAAAGACACGCTTGATGCGCCCCTCCATTATTCGGCCGAAGATTCTGCTGTCGTCCTCATCGCTGAAAAAAAAATATTGCTTTACGGGAAAACAAAAACAGAATATAAGGATATCGTATTGACGGCACCGCAGGTGGAAGTGGACCAGAAGACACAGGTAGTGACAGCCGTGAACCGGAAAGACAGTACCGGCGCCATCATCGAAACAGCACATTTTAAAAGCGGGGATAATGAATTCACAAGTGATACCATCCGTTATAATTTCAAATCGCAGGTAGGACTCACCAAGAACACGTATACACAGCAGGGCGAATTCCTGGTGATCGGTGAAGTAGCGAAAAAAGTAAATGAGAACACCACCTTTGTAAAGAATGCCAGGTTCACTACCTGCTTACTCGACGATCCGCATTTCGCGATCAGGACCCCGAAGATGAAAGTGATCAGCCAGAAACTGGCGATCTCTGGTCCTGCGCATCTCGAATTTGAAGGTGTGCCCGTTCCTATTTACCTGCCTTTTGGTTTTTACCCGCTGAGCCAGGGACGTCATTCCGGTTTAATGCCACCCCGTTTTACTGCCAATGAACAATATGGTTTAGGACTTGAAGGATTGGGTTATTATAAAGTGCTCAGCAATTACTGGGATGCAAAACTGTATGGGAATATCTATTCTTACGGTGGCTGGTCAGCCAACCTGAACCCGACCTACCGTAAGCGTTACCGTTATAATGGCGTTTTCAATATAAGCGTACAAAGCACGCATTTTCTCAGCAATGATAAGCCCGGGTATGAGAGCAATAAAAGCTACTTTGTTACCTGGAGTCATTCCGCCGACAGCAAAGCAAGACCCGGAACAACTTTTTCTGCGAGCGTGAACGCGGGTTCGACCAAGTTCAACCAGTTTGTGACCAATAATAACCAGATCAATTTTCAAAACCAGCTGGGATCTTCGATCGCTTACTCGAAATCATGGGCGGGTAAACCTTATAATCTCACGGTTACGGCCAACCACAACCAGAACAACCTGACACGCCTGATCAACCTGAGTCTCCCGGATGCGGGTTTTTCTGTGAGTACCCTCTATCCCTTCCAGCGGAAAGAATCCGTTGGCGCGCAGAAATGGTATGAAAAACTGGGAGTGGGGTACAATGGCAATTTCAGGAACCAGGTCTCCTTTTATGATACCGCCTTTACATTCCGGCAGCTGATCGATACACTGCAATGGGGCGCCATGCATAATTTTCCTATCTCTTTATCCTTACCACCCATATTGAATGGCGCGGTGATCGTTTCTCCTACCATTTCTTATGCACAGACCTGGATCGCGCAAAAATTCCGCCGTACCTGGAATCCCATGACAAAAAAAGTGGATACAACGATCACCAAAGGACTGTTCCTCGATCACCAGGCTTCTTTTTC
>JANMKG010000061.1:0-20339 GCA_031371915.1 Chitinophagaceae bacterium
TGCTTCTTTGTATTTCTTGGCGGGCGGAACAGAAACGGGTTCCAGTACAAAAGGAATACCCGTTTCCCTGCTAAAGGCCAGCAGCCAGGCAGCAGTATCGGTATTGATATTCGCATCAGCCAGCAGGTATGACGCGGTACGCAGCAGTTCAATATGTTTTGATAAATGATCGGGAGTGATCAAATGATTGGCGGCATTGGTTAAGAAGGCGGTGAACAAAGAACCATCCACATTTAATATACCCGTGTATTTTCCCGAAAGCCCTTCTTTGGTAATGGAGGCATCGAGCTTTACTCCAGCCGCCGTGCATATTTTTTTCAGCCAGTCCCCGTCACTATCATTACCAAATACGCTGATCAATTGTACCGGCACCCCTAGTAAGGCCAGTTGGTGAGAAATATTGCGGCTTACGCCCCCCGCTGTCTTGGTTACCCTTGCTTCATTTGTGGTGGACAGCAGCATTTTGTCAGTGGCATGAAAGAGTTCATCTACGAAGGAAGCTCCTATGCAAATGACCGGGTTTGACATGCTGCAAATGTAACAGAGTCCGGCATATTTCAGCGGCAGACCCTGTTTGGTGGAAGAAATTCTACAACTTATGTTCTTTTTTACCTCCCGGAAACGAAAAAACGTGCAAGAATCCCTTTGGCATGATATTAATAAATATTACTATAAACAAAACCAATAAAACATGAAAGCATTATTATTGAAAATGTCCGGAATGTGGCTTTTCTTTTTAGTTACGCTGCAGGCGCTGGCACAGACGGACAAAAAAGTGGACGTTGATATTAATGTTGGTAAGGATAACAGCAACTGGTACCAGCAGCCATGGGTTTGGATAGTAGGAGGAGCAGTTTTTATCATTATCCTGGTGGCTCTCCTGAGCGGACGTGGTAAAAAAGAATAAGATTCTGACAACGATCTGAAAGAGGAGACTACTGCTCCTCTTTCTTTCTGACAATTAAGAACCAATCGTTTTCAAGCGGCAGGTAGCCATGATCATAACAGTAATAGTAGGTCTTACCTGTCTTAGTCGTATAGATATGTGTGAAGTATTTAAATTGAAATCCCAGGCGCGCCAGCTTGTCCCTATTGGCCTTTGCAGTTTCCTCTCCTTCCGGTAAAACAGCTTCCAGCACTTTCCTGTTTTTCAGCAATGCATTGTTGATATTTCTGACCAGGCTGCTATGGCTTCCTTTGGCCTTTTGCTCGTTATTGTAATTGTTGCGGCAATAATCATCGCAGAATTTTTTGTCTACGCGTCCCTTTAGCGGTTTGCCGCAGGCCAGGCAATTTTTAGTTTCCGATCCAGTCATAGTAAGGGTTTCGGGAAGTAAGTTAGGGCAAAACTAACCGTGTGCAAACGTTTTTACACGTTTAGTTTCGGGAAGAAACGGGTAAAAACCGGCTCCCGCTTCCCTGCACTATCATCTTTGTGTTGTCAATCGGCTGACGTCACCGGTTGATTGAAATAACAAATTTTAAAACAAGTATCCGCCTTCGCTAAAGCTTCGGCGGGCACGCAAAACTTACAACTATGTATGCATTAAAAAACAAAGTGCAATTGATCGGGAACCTGGGTAATGCCCCCGAAGTAAAAACCTTGGAAAGCGGTAAAAAGATGGCCCGTTTCAGCGTCGCCACCAGCGAGAGTTACCGCAATGCCAAAGGAGAAAAAGTAACTGAAACACAGTGGCATAACCTCGTGGCCTGGGGCAAGGTTGCCGAGATCGTCGAAAAATTCCTCGTCAAAGGAAAAGAAGTCGCCATTGAAGGCAAGCTGATCAACCGGAGCTATAATGATAAAGAAGGCAATAAGAAATACATCACCGAGATCCAGGTGAACGAGTTGCTGATGCTCGGCGCAAAAGCCACAGAGGCATAACAATTATTAGCCACAGATTACACGGATTAACACAGAATTGACTCCCAATTCTTTAATGATACTCCGGTTAGCCTGTGGCTTTTAAATTATTTATATGGAAAAGATTATTCAAAAGGCTGAAACCTATGAGATTATTGGCCTTTGCATGGAGGTTCATAGAGAACTTGGCTTTGGATTTTCAGAGATCGTATACAAAGACGCTCTTGAAAATGAAGCAAACAATAAAACAATTCCAATATTCAGGGAAAAAGAATTTAATGTCTATTATAAAAACAAAAAATTAGAACATAGCTACTTTGCCGATTTTGTTATGTTTGATAATATAATTGTAGAAATTAAAGCAAACCCAAGTGGAATATCAAATGACCACATAGCACAAACGCTTAATTATCTTAAAGCGTCAGGCTGCGTGGTTGGATTAATAGTAAACTTTGGAAGAAGGAGTCTTGAACACAAACGACTTATCTTTTAATCTGTGTTAATCCGTGTAATCTGTGGCTAAACCAATTCGTGGCTAAAAAAAGAACTGTGGCAACCTTCACTCCAGATACAGACAATGAGATGTTCCAGCTGGCGATACAGCTGGTCAACCAAAGCAACAGGAATATTTTTCTCACCGGCAAAGCGGGTACGGGTAAAACCACTTTCCTGAAATATATCCGGGAGAATTGTCCCAAACAAATGGTCATCGTGGCGCCCACCGGGGTGGCTGCTATCAATGCGGGCGGCGTAACCATTCATTCTTTTTTTCAATTGCCACTGGCACCCTTCATCCCCGAAACAAAAGGAACTGGGTTCCCGGCACATAACCAGGAGATATCGAACAAACACAGTCTCCTTAGCCGGCTGCGGTTCAACAGCGAAAAGAAAAAACTGTTGCGTGAACTGGAGCTACTGGTGATTGATGAAATAAGCATGGTGCGTTGCGACATACTCGATGCGATCGATACAGTATTAAGACATATCCGCCAGCGACCGCAGGATAGATTTGGCGGTATCCAGGTCCTCTTCATTGGCGATATGCTGCAACTGCCGCCTGTAAAAAAGGAACAGGAATGGGGCCTGCTGTCTGACTATTACAGCAGTGAGTATTTCTTCGACAGCCAGGTATTAAAGGACGAACCACCTGTTTATATTGAATTCAATAAAATATACCGGCAACAGGATGAAAATTTCATCCGGCTTCTCAACCAGGTCCGGAATAATCAGCTTGATGATGAGGGGAAAGCCGTTTTAGAGAGCCGGTTTGAACCCAGCTTCCCCCGCGGGAGGCAGGACGGCTATATCATCCTGACCACCCATAACAATAAAGCCAATGAAATAAATGCAAAGGAACTGACCGGCCTGGAAACCCCGCTCCTTTCTTACAAAGCAGAAGTGCAGGAGGAATTTTCTGACAGGGCATATCCCGCAGATGAGCTACTACAGCTTAAGGTGGGTGCCCAGGTAATGTTCCTGCGGAATGATGCCGCGGATAAAGGGAAAAGATATTATAACGGGAAGATCGGGATCGTTACAAAACTGGAAACAGAAAAGATCTTTGTGCAATGCAGCGGCGAGCCTCTTGAAATTGAGGTACAAAAAGAAAAATGGGAGAATATCCGTTATACGCTCAATAAGACTACCCGGCAACTGGAATCTGATACGCTGGGATCGTTTACCCAGTATCCTTTAAGACTTGCATGGGCTATTACCATTCACAAAAGCCAAGGGCTGACCTTTGAAAAAGCGATCATTGATGCAGGAGAAGCTTTTGCTCCCGGCCAGGTCTATGTAGCCCTCAGCCGCTGTACCACCTTGGAAGGAATGGTCTTACAGACCCGGGTAAGATCCTCCAGCCTGTTCAGTGATACCAAAATTGTAGCGTTTTCGAAAAAAAGCAGATCGGGCGGCCAATTGGAGCAAGAGCTGGCCATAGCAAGGCTTCATTACCAGCAGGAAACATTATTGGCAACATTCGACCTTGCTCCTGCGGTCAGTAGTGGCAAGGATTTGCTGGAATATTTATTGGAACACGTCTCTTCCTTTAACCCGGAAACATTTTCCTGGACGGAAGGATTGCTTGACAAGCTGAACAAATTACAGGCTACAGCAAAAAAGTTCCAGGCACAATTACGATCATTATTTAACCAACAGGAATCTGCTGAAGGACACCGGGCACTTGAGGAAAGAGTAAAAACAGCCGCCGGTTACTTTATGACCGAAACCGGTCTTTTGATCCAGTTCATACAACGGTCACCTGCTATAACAGATAGCCGGATGCATGCAAAGGAATACAACGAAACCATTAAAGAGGTCTTTGCTCAATTGGCAAAGAAGAAATTTATGTTTGAAGGACTTGGGGATGGATTTGATATCGAAGCGTTTCACCGGCGGAAGCAAAAATTCATACTCCCTTTTCTTTCTGTCAATGCCTATGCAGGAGTATCACAGAAAAGAACAGATAGTCCTCACCCGGTTCTGCAGCAGCAATTAAGAAAACTCCGGGATAATATTTGTTCCCGCAAAGACCTGCCCATATACCTGGTGGCAGGAAGCAATACGATAGATGAGATGGCCCGGTTTCTACCCCAAACCCTGGACCAACTGAGAAAGATAAGCGGGTTCGGCGATGCCAGGATCCGGCAATATGGGCAACAGTTCCTCGATGTGATACTTGAATATTCCGTAGAAAACGGGCTTTCATCGCTGATACATGAAAAATCACCAAAGAGAGAACGTAGTGAAGCTTCCCCCGGAAAGCAAGAACTAGTTGGCGCTTCTAAAAAGAAAGGGCAATCGCATGCGGAAACATTAAGACGCCACAAAGAAGGGCAATCATTGACTGATATAGCCCAGTCCCGGAGCCTGACCATTGGTACCATTGAAACCCACCTGGCCAAATTCGTTGCCAGCGGCGAGATACAAATAGAAGAACTGATTAGTCCCGAGAAGCTGAACCTTATTGAGCCGCTGGTTAAAAATTATACAGCAGGATCCATTACTTCCATCAAACAACAACTGGGAGATGCTATCAGTTTCGGGGAGATCAGGCTCGTGATGGCTGCACTGGGTATCCGGCAGGAAAAGATAACTGGTTAAGACCATCTCCCTCTTCCAGGCTGGCTCTTCAATACAGCCCATTCATCATAAGATCAAAGAAACAACTGGTATCACAATGAAGTAAAGGGTTAACAATTGTTAGCAATAAACAAGCAATGCATTGCTTTGAACAGTTTATTTATGGAATTATGATCATATAGAAAGAGTGATCGGGCGTCACCCGGGTGGATATTATAGTTCACATTGTTTATTAATTATTCACATTTAACTATTATGAATTTGCTGGATTAAACAATATATATATCTTTCTATTCGAATACTTACCTAACCCATTTATGGATACACTTACTACCCCTGCTTATCGCTCTGTAAGCAATCACGTAATTGCTGAAAGACGACAAAAAATTTCAAACGGACAAAATGCATTATTCGCGCTTCGTTCGTATCAACCCGGTGAAGTGATTGCTAATTTTTCTGCCGGCACGATATCGGCAGAACCTACTTACCTCACGGTACAGGTAGGCATTGGCAAGCATATCACCCTGCAACCCGAGTTCCTGCAGTACATCAACCACAGTTGCGACCCCAATGTTTTTTTTAATACCAGCACCCTGCAGCTGGTGGCATTAAGGGAAGTAAAGGAAGAAGAAGAAATGAGCTTCTTTTACCCTTCAACAGAGTGGAAGATGACGCAAACATTCAATTGCTATTGCGGAAGCAAGGGTTGTTTGGGAGAAATAAAAGGAGCCGCGTATCTCTCCAAGGAAGCCCGCGAGAAATACCGGCTGACCGATTTTATCCAGCAACAACTGGCCAAACGACCGGCCAGGAAGAAAGTCGCGTAGTGTATGAAGACAGCTGAAGCCACCCTTTTATTGAAGCCCTACATTGTTTGGGTCCTGGCTCCCCACCTGGAGTCTGACGATCCCAATATCCAGCACTATTACGATTTCACCCAGAGCATAAAAGAATACACGAAGGTATTTGAGGAACTTAAAGTTCCCTGGAAATGGCAGCCGGTGACAATGGATAATTATAAAACGATCATCCGTTCGATAGCCGGCAGCGCCAACGGCAAAACACCGCTTGTTTTAAATCTTTGTGATGGTGATGAGGTAAATGGCACGCCGGGGGTATCTGTTATACACGAATTGGAAAAGCAGGGGTTGATCTATACCGGCTCTGATGCTCATTTCTATAATATTACCACTTCCAAGATCCCGATGAAAAAGGCATTTGATAAAGCGGGAGTTTCAACAGGTAACTGGCGGGTGATCACAGAGAAGAAGGGTTCCATCAAAGGAATTTGTAAAAGGGTCGGAACCCCTGTCATTATCAAGCCGGCGGTTTCGGGGGGTAGTATGGGAGTTTCTGTAAAGAACGTGGTCCACACGGAAGAAGAACTGGCAAAAAGAGTAGAAGAAATATACAAGGGTTACCACGGTTGGAATTTGCTGGTGGATGGGTTATTTGTAGAGCAGTTCATTACCGGGCCGGAATTCACCACCTTCATTACCGGCTCTTCCGACGATCCCGCAAACTGTAAGGTGTATGAACCTGTCGAGCGGGTCTTTCATCAATCTCTTCCCGACGCTGAAAAATTCCTTTCGTTTGACCGTTTATGGGAAATCTACGAAGACGAGACCCCTATGCCAAAGAATGAGAATTTCTATGAATACAGGCCTGTTGAGACGTCGTTGATCCCTGCACTTAAACAACTGAGTCTTGATGCATACAGGTCCTGTGGAGGAAAGGGTTATACCCGAATCGATATCCGCCAGGATGCCGGCACCGGAAAACTGTATATGCTGGAAGCAAATGCCCAGTGCGGGTTGAGCGAAGACGAAGACTATACCTCTATCGGGGCCATATTAAAAGTATCAGGCATATCTTTTACAGAGATCATTACAGAAATATTAAAAGATGCTTTACGACGGAGTGTCGTGAAAACGGTACCCCGGAAAAAAGCAATAAGGCCCAAAGCTAAAAAAACCGTTACGGTAAAATAGCGATCCCTGTACTTTTTATATATTCTGTTATTACCTTAGTGTGTCATGAAGATTTGTGTACTGCAACCAGATTATTCCACCACCGGAGTTGATTATAAGAACTACGACCCCCCAAGGGACTTATCTGTATTGATTCCCGGCACCGAAGTACACAATGTTTTTCTTAATAAGCTCACCACCTACAAACAACTCAAAGATCTTGCTAAACAAGACTATGATGTTTTTGTGAATCTTTGTGAGGGATACCTGGAATGGGAAGTTCCTTCCATTGATGTTATTTATACACTGGAAATTTTGGACCTTCCTTTTACCGGGCCAACAACCAAACTCTATGATCCGCCCAAGGAACTGATGAAGTACCTGGCTTATTGCGAAGGGATCAAAACGCCAGGCTATGTGATCATCAATGAACTGAATGATGTAGAGGAAACGGTCAAACATTTGACCTTCCCTTTATTTGTCAAACCCGCCAAAGCCGGTGATAGCCTCGGTGTGGACGAACATTCGCTGGTTCATAATAAAATAGAGTTGCAACAAAAATGTATCAGCATTTTGGACGAATATGGACCGTTGCTTGTGGAAGAATATATTGCAGGAAGAGAGTTTACGGTGCTTGTCGCCGCCAACCCGGACGGACATACTTGTACTGTTTTTAAGCCGGTGGAATATTTGTTCCCCGAGGGAAGAGAATTCAAGACCTATGCGCTGAAAACATCAGAACTGCATCCCGACTGTAATGTGCCTTGTGATAATGAGCAACTTGACAAACAACTCAGGGCAGCGGCGGAAAGAATATTTAATGGGTTTAATGGTGTCGGGTATGCAAGACTGGACTTTCGTCTTAACGACAAAAACGAGATCTATTTCCTGGAGATCAATTTTACCTGCTCTGTCTTTTACAAAGACGGATATGAAGGCTCCGCGGATTTTGTATTGAAATATGACGGGATCGGGCAGGCAGGATTCCTGCAACATATCATAGATGAAGGTATTGCCCGCCACCAGCGAGGTAAAAAGCCCTATGTGATGAAGGGGAACTCTATTGCCGGATATGGGATCTATGCCAGCCGTAATATCCGCAAAGGAGAGATCATTTTCAAAGGAGAAGGACGATCCCAGCGCATCATCACCAAACGGTTTGTAGAGAAGAACTGGAACGAGGAAGAGAAAATGCATTTCCGGCGTTATGCCTACCCTGTAAGCGAAGAACTTTTTATTTTATGGGACGAAGATCCTTCCGAATGGGCGCCACAAAATCATAGCTGTGATCCCAATACCACTTTCGATGGATTAAATGTCCTGGCCACTCAAACTATAAAGAAGGGAGAAGAACTAACGCTTGATTATGCGGAATTTCTTGATGAGAATATGGAACCATTCCAGTGCCAGTGCACTGCGAGGGAATGTCGCGGATTGATTATGGGTATAAAGAATAATTCACTTACAGAAAGGGAGAATACGATAAAAGGGAGCAAATCATTTTTTCAGCAATAGTCTATCTTCCCATAAACACCATCAGTATTTGTACATCGCTCGGGTTAATACCCGATATACGACTGGCCTGCCCAAGGGTTCTGGGTTTGATGCGGGTCAATTTTTCCCTTGCTTCATTGCCCAGTGAGACGATCTTTTTATAATCAAAGGTTTCGGGGATCTCTAATTCTTCCAATTGCGACATTTTTTGTACCAGGTCTTTTTCTTTTTCAATGTATACATCATACTTCACTTGTATAGAAGCCTGTTCGATAGCCGCAGTCGAATAATTCTTTATTGCTTCTTTCAACTTTGGCAAAGCCGCTGCAATCTCCGGGAGCTCAACATCGGGCCGAAGTAATATTTTTTGGGCTTTCTGTTTTTCTGAAATGGGCGAAGAGTTGATAGTAACAAAATAATCATTGATCTCATCAGGTTCTATAGCAAAATCCTTGAGGACTGATTTGATCTCTTCCACCTGATCTTTTTTTTCGATCACCTTGTCCATTCTTTCCTGTGACGCAAGTCCAAGCCGGTAACTTAGTTCAGTCAATCGAAGATCAGCATTATCCTGTCGCAGTAAGGTTCTGAATTCAGCCCTTGATGTAAACATCCGGTATGGCTCATCTGTTCCTTTGCTGATCAGGTCATCGATCAGTACACCGATGTATGCCTCACTCCTTTTTAAAACAACGGGTTCCAGGTTTCTTGTTTTTTGATGCGCATTGATACCCGCCATCAATCCCTGGCAGGCAGCTTCTTCATAGCCTGTAGTTCCGTTGATCTGCCCTGCAAAGAATAAATTCTCGACCAGCTTTGTTTCAAGCGTATATTTTAACTGGGTAGGTGGGAAGAAATCATATTCGATAGCATACCCCGGCCGGAACATCTTTGCGTTTTCAAAACCAACTATACTACGAAGAGCTTCGTATTGAACTTCTTCCGGCAGGGAGGTAGAGAAACCATTTACATAGATCTCTACTGTGTTCCACCCCTCCGGTTCGATGAAGAGTTGGTGTCTTTCTCTCTCCGCAAAGCGGTTTATCTTGTCTTCAATGCTTGGACAGTACCTGGGGCCCACTCCATCGATCCTTCCTGCAAACATCGGGCTCCTGTCAAATCCTGTTTTTAAAATGTCATGCACTTTCTGGTTCGTATAAGTTATCCAGCAGCTTCTTTGTGATTTAGGCTTTTCAATATCTAAAAATGAAAACCCAACTACTTCATTGTCCCCGGGCTGTTCTTCCATTTTGCTGTAGTCAAGACTGCGACCGTCAATTCTTGGCGGTGTTCCAGTTTTCAGCCGGTCGCTTTGAAATCCTATAGAAACTAATTGCTCCGTGATCCCCGTGGCTGCTTTCTCTGCCATCCTCCCCCCTCCAAAATTCTTTTCACCAATATGAACAATCCCGTTCAGAAAGGTTCCGTTGGTCAGAACGACTGATTTTGCTTTTATTTCGTGCCCGAGCCCGGTTATTACCCCATGGCAGCTTCCATCCTTTATCAATAGGCCCTTTACCATGTCCTGGTAAAAATCAAGGTTGGGTGTTTGCTCCAGCATTTCCCGCCATTTAATGGAAAAGAGCATCCGATCATTTTGGGCTCTTGGGCTCCACATGGCAGGTCCCTTGCTCCGGTTAAGCATTCGGAATTGTATGGTTGAAAGGTCGGTAACAATCCCCGAATATCCCCCCATTGCATCTATTTCCCTGACAATTTGGCCCTTGGCGATCCCGCCCATAGCGGGATTACAGCTCATTTGTGCAATAGTTTGCATGTTCATGGTCACCAATAAGGTCCGGGAACCAAGATTTGCCGCCGCTGCTGCGGCCTCACAACCAGCATGACCGGCGCCAACAATTATAACATCGTATTCGGGGAACATAAGTTTGCAAAGGTAAGCCTGAAAAAGAAATATCTGGCGCCCAGGTATTTCACATGGAACATGTAATCAGCCGGGGATCATTCCACGTGGAACATCAGCTAAAGTACCGGGAAAGATAAAAATCTTCTTTCGCCCTCATTTTGCTTTTTTCTTCTATGCTTTTGTCCCCGTACCCGCATAAATGAAGGATTCCGTGAAAAATGACCCTATGAAGCTCTTCCTTAATAGATACCCCCAGCTCTCGAGCGTTTTCTTTTACCCGATCTGCACTTATATATATATCGGCTTGGGTGCTTGATCCTTCTGTAAGGTCAAATGTGATAATATCTGTGTAAAAGTCGTGTTTCAGGTATTGGTTGTTGATCTCCAGCAAGGATTTATCGGAACAGAAAATATAATTGATGGCACCTGGCTTTTTCCCCTCCTTCTTTAAAACGGAGGAGACAAATTTTTTCAGGGTTTCCCTCTTTTCCAGCGATATCCTAACACCTTGAAAGAAGAAGCAAACTTTTGATTTTGAAGAGGAAACAGGCATATTTTCAAAATTCGTAAACAAAAACAAACTAACAAGGGTAGTTTTGTAATATATAAAGCAAGAATGATTGTCAGGCTATCAGAATTGAAACCAGGGCAAGAGGGAACGATCAAAGAATTCAACAGTAATGAGATTTTTCTGAAACTGATGGAAATGGGTTGTGTTCCAGGTGAAAAGATCCTTATGGAGCAGGTAGCTCCACTGGGGGACCCTATATCCGTAAGCGTGGCGGGTTATCATTTAAGTCTTCGATTAAACGAGGCAGAGCACATCCTTGTAGAATTAAATAATTGATTATCAACCATTTAAATGAAAATAGGTCTTTATTTTGGTTCCTTTAATCCCGTTCACGTAGCTCACCTTATTATTGCGAATCATATTCTCAATGAAACGGACATTGAAAAGGTCTGGTTTGTTGTTTCCCCTCAAAACCCGTTCAAGACCTCTTCGAGTCTATTGAACGAATACCATCGTCTCCACCTGGTCCGGCTCGCCACTGAGGATGATAACCGGATCAAAGCCTCCGATATCGAGTTCGGCTTACCCAAGCCCTCTTATACCAGCAGCACCCTTGCTTACCTGGCTGAAAAATACCCGGAACACGAATTTTGCCTCGTCATGGGCAGTGATAGTTTTCAAAACCTTCCCAAATGGAAGAATTATGAAGTGATTGTAAAAAACTACCGGATCTATGTATATAAAAGACCGGGATTTGAAACGATCGACACGCTGGGTGCCGACCTGCAGCTACTTGATGCACCCCTCCTTCAATTATCGGCTACACAACTCCGTGAGTATATCAAAGAAGGAAAATCTGCCCGTTATATGATACCCGAAAAGGTGCTTGAAGAAATAGAAAAGGGCGGTTACTATAAAAAATGATATCAGAAGAAGTAGCCCAGCAGCAGGCAACTCAATACAATCAGGGGTGCCGCGATCTTCGTAAAATTCAGCAGGAGAAAGGTTCCCAGGATAACACCCATATTGATAAAGCTTACCGTTTTAAGACCGGTAATCGAAATATCTTTCATGATATAAAAAGTGGAAGCCAGCATGATACCCACCACTACCGCATTGATCCCTTCCATTGAACGGTAAACAGCGGCGTATTTTTTCAGGTTGTTCCAGATGGGAAAGAAAAACAGTACCAGCAAGGCGCTTGGAAGAAAAATACCAACCATCCCGATCAGGCAACCGATCACCTGCATCTCTGTTCCCATATCTTTAAGTGCCATGCCTCCTGTAAAAGCGGCAATGGAAAAAACCGGCCCGGGTACTGCTCTTACGATTCCCATGGCGGTATACATTTCTCTTTCATCAATCTGTACAACGTTGGGGTTTTTTTGCTTTATTACTTCTGGTCGCACACTCCATTGTTCGTACATCATCGGCATCAGCACTTGGCCGCCTCCAAATACAAGGCTACCCATCCGGTAAGTATTTTCAAAAAGGTTAATGGGTTTGCGGTTGGGCCAGTTATCCTTCCGGGCCATTTCACTGACAATACCAGCTGTAATAAAAATAATCCCAAAGAGCCAGAAATTCCACCACTTGATCTTTCTTGGTTTTTGCTCTACCTGCGGGATACGTTTGCGGCTAAGGTTGGTGATGATCCCTCCCGTAATGATCAATGCCGGGATCACCCCTGGCTGACCAAAAAGAAAATAAGTGGCGATCACGCTGAAGATCATAATAATCCAGGTGATGGTATTTTTTATGGCCAGCGGGAAAGCTACAAAAGCAGCATAGGCAAGGAAACCAGCAGCCATGGGAGGAATGAACTTGAAAATATCCGTTCCGAGTTGTCTTTTATCTATGTACTCGAATAAAAAAGAGAGGGCTCCCATCAATATACAGGCCGGCAGTATCCAGATCAGCAGTGTGAGGACAGCGAGTATTACACCGCCCCGTTTATAGCCGATCAGTGTAAGCGTTTGGGTAGAAGAAGCCCCGGGGAGCAGTTGGCAAAAAGCATTGTATTCCATCAACTCCTGTTCGGTCACATAATGTCTTCGCCTGACAAAGGTCTTCATCATCATCGCCAAATGAGCCTGCGGTCCTCCAAAAGCGGTGAGACTGTGGAGGAAAACAGCCTTTAAAAAAGGGATATGACGCAGGAGCTGCATGAAGGTTAAATATAAATAAATTCAGTGTAGGGAAGAATGATACGGAACAAAAGGACATTTCAGGTAAATTCATAAAAAAATCGGCCATGCTAAAAAATACAGCGTTATTATTATTGATCTCTATATCTATATCAGCTACAAGCCAGGTTTCGGCTCAGAACGATCCGATGAAGATGAAAGAGAGGGCAGGTCTGGCCGCAGACAAGATCGAATCAAAATGCATTGCGTGGCGAAGAGACTTTCATGAACATCCCGAACTAGGGAACCGGGAAACCAGGACCGCGAAGATCATCGCCGAACATTTGAGAAAGCTGGGAATAGAAACAACAGAAAGCGTCGCTAAAACGGGAGTTGTCGGGATACTCCGTGGTGGAAAACCAGGCCCCTGCATTGCCCTGCGGGCCGATATTGACGCCCTGCCTATAGTTGAGCAGGTTGACCTTCCGTTTGCATCGAAACAACGGGCCACTTACAACGGTCAGGACGTAGGTGTAATGCACGCCTGTGGTCATGATAGTCATACAGCCATGCTGATGAGTGTAGCGGAGATACTTGCGGGGATGAAAAACGAATTAAAAGGGACTGTAAAATTTATTTTTCAACCGGCGGAAGAAGGCCCCCCGGAAGGAGAGGAAGGAGGGGCTCCCTTAATGGTAAAAGAAGGCGTGATGGACAACCCAAAAGTAGATGTCATCTTCGGGTTGCATATAGAATCGGCCATCGAAGTGGGGCATATTGAATATAAACCAGGAGCATTCATGGCATCTTCAGACTGGTTTCGAATTGTTGTAAAAGGAAAAGGAACCCATGGGTCACAACCCTGGTTGGGAATTGACCCGATCCAGGTCTCTGCTCAGATCATAGAAGGGCTCCAAACAATTGTCAGCCGCCAGTCGGAGCTGACAAAAGCACCTGTGGTAATAACGGTGGGAAAGATCCAGGGAGGTGTAAGGAACAATATCATCCCGGAGGAATGCGTAATGGATGGAACAATAAGAACCCTGGATGCAGTAATGCAAAAACAAGTACACGAAAAAATCAAGTGGATGGCATCGAAGATCGCGGAAGCATCCGGGGCCACAGCAGAAACGATGATCTACAGGAAAACACTGGTTACTTATAACACCCCGGAACTGGTAAAGAAAATGATTCCCTCCCTTGAATCGGCGGCAGGACCCAGCAATGTATACGAAAGGGAATGGGTGACAGGCTCAGAAGATTTTTCTTATTATGGCACGAAAGCCCCGGCTTTCTTTTTTTACCTGGGAGGAATGCCAAAGGGAAATGATCCACTCAAAGCGCCGCCCCATCATACTGCCGGTTTTTACATTGATGAAAGTGGGATGAAAACAGGTATCAAAGCCTTTTGTGACCTGGTGATCGATTATATGAATATGAAATAATTTTAGCCCAGAACTACACGAATCTCACGAATATGAAGAAAATAATCATTGTACTGTTATATTGTTTTCCATTGTTTGTTGCCGCGCAAAAAACCGATAAAAGATTACAAGCAAGACTGCAGGAAACGGTCACCGGTTTTAATGGTGATATTGGCATCTATGTAAAGAACCTGAGAACAGGAAGGATCGTGGCGATCAACGCAGATACTATTTTCCCTACGGCAAGTATTGTAAAAGTGCCAATCCTCGTGGGCATCATGGATAAATTACAGAAAGGGGAACTGGGTTATGATTCCGCGGTCGTCTACAAGGACTCTTTATTATACGAAGGCTCCGATATCCTGGGGTCTTTTAAAAGCGGGGAGAAAATATTGTTGAAAAAGTTGATGATGCTGATGCTGACCACCAGTGATAACACAGCCAGTCTATGGCTGCAAAGCCTTGCTGGTAAAGGCACCCGGATCAACGAGATCCTGGACAGCCTTGGATTAAAAGATACAAGAGTGAATTCAAGAACTCCAGGGCGAGAAAATAACAGGAACCAATATGGCTGGGGACAAACTACGCCTTTTGAAATGGGAAGCTTATTCGAAAAAATATATCGCAATGAAGTTTTTTCAGCTTCCGCCTGCGAACGGATGATGCGTTGCCTGGGTCGTAACTACTGGGATGAGAACGAAGCCATTGGCGTGGTACCTCCCACCATTGAAGTATTCAGCAAGAACGGTTGTGTAAATGCCTCAAGGAGCGAAGTGCTGCTGGTCAACGCTCCCGGTAATCCTTATATCTTTTGCATTTTTACAAAGAACAATAAAGATATTAGCTGGACACATGAGAATGAGGCATGGACGATGGCGAGAAAAATTTCAAGCTTATTATGGGATTATTTTGAGCCGGGGTTTTCAAAATAACAGGGTTTGGCACGAACAAAATCCTTCAACCTATTTGAACAACTGGTACACCAGCAAACTCATCAAATAAGCCAGACCCGTCATGTAGATTAATTGTATAATGGGCCATTTCCAGGTCCGGGTTTCTCTTTTCACTACGGCGAGGGTGCTCATGCACTGCATGGCAAATACATAGAAGATCATCAATGACAAACCAGAAGCCAGTGTAAACACCGGTGTTCCGTCAGGCCTTACAGCTGCTTTCATTTTTTCTTTTAATAACAAACTGCCGTTGTCCTCATCTCCTACACTATAAATAGTAGCCATGGTGCCTACGAATACTTCCCTTGCAGCAAAAGAAGTGATCAGGGCGATCCCGATCTTCCAGTCGTAGCCTAATGGAGCGATAGCAGGCTCGATCGTTTTACCTAAAATACCGGCATAAGAGTTCTCCAGTTTTGCCGTCTGGAACTCCTTCTCCAGTTGCCTGGTATTAGCTCCCGGCTGAGACTTCATTTGTTCATAACGCTGTGAAACCTGCTGCATCCTGGTGCCCGGGCCAAAAGAACAAAGTGCCCATAATACAAGGCTGATCACCATGATTACTTTCCCAGCGTCAAACACAAAGATCTTCGCCTTGTTGATCATGGTGGGGAATACATTGTTCCATCTCGGTGAGCGGTAAGTAGGTAATTCAAGAATAAAAAAACTTTTCTCTTTTATATGGATGAACCATTTAGCGACATAGGAAACGATTAGCGCCATCACCAGGCCCAGCAGGTACAATCCCATCATCACGAGTCCCTGTACACCCAGGAAACCAAGTAAATAAGTTTTAGGAATGACAAGCCCGATCAGTATCGTATATACCGGTAATCTCGCCGAACAACTCATTAACGGGGTAATGAGTATTGTGAGTAATCGTTCTTTCCTGTTCTCAATATTCCGGGCGCTCATGATAGCGGGAACTGCACAGGCAAAACCGCTGATCATCGGCATCACGCTTTTTCCATTTAATCCTACGCTTCGCATCATTCGGTCGGAAAGAAAACTAATGCGGGCCATATAGCCTGTATCTTCCAGCAAAGTGATCAATCCAAAGAGGATCATGATCTGGGGAACAAAGACTAGGATCCCGCTAAGGCCAGCGATCACACCATTTATCAGCAGATCGGTCCAGCGATTATTCGGCAAAGAAGTAGAAAGCGCCTGGCTGAGCTTCGCAAAACTCCAGTCAATACCATCCATCGGGAACTGGGCCAGCCAGAAAACACTTTGAAAAAGCAGGAATAAAACTCCCAGTAATATTATATATCCCCAAACCCGGTGAAGAAAAAGGTTGTCCAGCCTTTCCGTGAATAAGGATTTCTGTAAAGGATCAGGTTCCGATACAGCCTGCTGCATGATATGCCTGATGCGGCTGTAGCGTTGTAAGATCTCCTCCGCCTGTGTCCGGGTGGGATTGAAATTATTTTTAAGCTCGATGTCCTCTATCTTTTGCTGTTGTGAAGTGGAGAGATCAAAGGATTCATGATTGATAAGATAATGAATGGCTGTGTAGTCGCTCAAATGTGGGAACTGCTCTTTTACTGCCGTGACAGAACCTTCAGCAAGAGCTTTATTATCAATAAAATCCCTGGCCGGGGAAAGATATAAATGCTGGGCCGTTTGTTCAATCGCTTTTTTAAGGGGAGTAATTCCTTTGTTCTTTCTTGGATTGACCGCGATGACAGGCACCCCCAATTCTCTTTCCAATGCTGCGATGTCGATCTTGATCCCTTTTCGCTTGGCCATGTCCATCATGGTGAGTGCGATCACGATCGGAAGTTTGAGATCGATGATCTGCGTACAGAAAAGAAGATTACGCTTCAGGTTGCTCGCATCAGCGACCACTACCACTACGTCGGCTTTTATGTCCTTGTCCTGGTTCAGCAATACTTTATAACTCACCCATTCATCTTGTCTCCGCGGGTACAGGCTATAAGAACCCGGGAGATCAATTATTTCTGCATTCGCCGAAGGGGATAAAGAGGTAGAGCCGGTTTTTTTGTCAACCGTAACACCGGGAAAATTGCCGACACTCTGGTTAAGCCCGGTAAGACAATTGAACAGGGAGCTTTTCCCACTGTTGGGGTTACCGACAAGCGCAATATGTAGTTTTTTTTGTATCACCTTAAAGTGCCGCCCCAGTGGAAAGGCAAGTCTGCAAAAGTAAACGGGACGGGCTAAACGGCCTTACGAATTGCGATTTTTAAACATGTTAAAAGCGGAAAAGAATGACCGAAATATGTAGTGTTGGTGAAAGAAAAACAAAACCCATCGATACCTTTGCCACATACCAACCTAACAACCATGTCCCCCTCCTTTTTCAGGTTCACATTTTTCTTATTACTCCTGGCCGGGTGCAAGACGGCTCAAAAAATAACGAAGGTCAATACCGCATTGCAGGATAGTCTTAAAGTACATATACAATACCTCGCGGACGACAAACTGGAAGGAAGAAGAACAGGAACACCCGGGGAACAACTGGCCGTTGATTATATAACCACTGAATTTAAATCGATCGGTCTTTCCCCCAAAGGCACGGAATATTATACCCAATCCTTTCCAGTCAATGACGGCAAACAAATAGGACCAGCAACATCGCTAAGCATTAATGACAACATTATTGAAACGGGTAAAGATTTCTTTCCATTTCCTTACAGTCCCGATATCAAGATCGAAGCCTTGCCCGCGATCGCCGTGCAGGAAGCGGATATGCCCTGGTTCTTTGATCTGAAAGAAGTGCTGGAAGAAAACCTGCCTGCCGGACAGGCAGGCAAGACCAACCCCCATTTTGATCTCCCGGATTATATCCGGACCAATTCAAAAAAGGCAAAAGACAGGGGCGCTTCCGCGGTCATTTTATACAATACGTCTTCGATCGACGATAAACTCGTTTTCGAGGAAAAAGACCGGTCCGAGCAAATGACGATACCGGTGATCTATGTAACCAGGCAAGTCGCGGAAAAATATTTTACCGATAAAAGCGCCACACTGAACATTAAACTGAGGGTGAGTATCGGTGAAAAGAACAGGATTGGTTATAACGTGATCGGCTATGTTGATAACAGGGCAACCACGACTGTTATCCTCGGAGCACATTTTGACCACCTGGGTTATGGGGAGGATGGCAATTCCATGATCCGGAACTTTGATCATCCTATGATCCATAACGGGGCCGATGATAATGCAAGTGGTACCGCGGCGCTCATCGAACTTGCGAGGTTACTCAAGCATTCAAAAGCCACCAATAACAATTATCTCTTTATCGCTTTCTCAGGGGAAGAGCTGGGTTTGTTTGGTTCCAAATATTTCACCGAACACCCGACCGTTGACCTGAAGGAAGTGAATTACATGATCAATATGGATATGGTGGGGAGGTTGAATGACAGCAGCAAAGTGCTGACCATCGGTGGCTATGGCACTTCGCCCGAATGGTCAGCTGTCATCGACAAGGATTATTTTACATCATCCAACGGGGCTAAAAAAACAACACCTGCATTGACGATTAAGATCGACAGTAGCGGAACCGGTCCGAGCGATCATACTTCCTTTTACCGGAAGGACATCCCTGTATTATTCTATTTTACGGGGCTTCACGCAGACTATCACAAACCTTCGGATGATGCTGATAAGATCAACTATAACGGCGAGGCTGTTATCATCCGGCACATTGATAAGCTGATTGAATCTCTCGATGACAAGGAAAAACTGGTATTTACGAAGACAAGAGAAACCCAAAGCTCTTCCAATACGCGGTTTAGCGTGTCAATGGGAATCATGCCCGATTACACGTTTGCCGGTACCGGGGTAAGGGCGGATGGAGTGACTGACGGCAAACCGGCACAGAAAGCGGGGTTAAAAGCAGGGGATATTATTATCCAGCTCGGGGATAATACAGTAAGCTCCCTGGAAAATTATATGCAGGCCCTGGGGAAATTCAAGAAAGGCGATAAGACCAAAGTGAAATTCAAAAGAGGAACTGAAACAATGGAGGCGATGGTAGAGTTTTAATGTATTTTAGTATTGAAAATCTCACTATGGCGGACCGCAGCACCAAACTGGTTCTCAATACCGAGCATCTTACCGAACAATTCTTTGACGACACCCGGCTTCTGGGTATTATGGCACCGGTAAAGGATTACCAGTTCTGCTGGCACCTGAATACGAGCATCGGCCTCAACTTTCGCAGCAATAATGATATCGAGATCAAACTCCTGAAAAAAAAGCGATGGTATTTTTTCGGGGTCTATGAGTACTGCGAGCCTACCCGGTTCTTGTCACACTATGTATATAATAACCAGTTTGACGGAGAATATTTATTGCCAGAGTTCAAACACCTTGACTTTTTGTGGCTGATGAAAGGAGACGAGGTCAGTGATGAATCGCTGCAGGAAACGATCCAGACGATCAAACTGATCAACAGCGTGCAACTGGTTGTAGAACTGACCAATGAAAAGATCAGAAACAAAGAGCATCTTGTATTTTAACCAGTAACTAAAAACCAGTAACCAGTATGTGGGAAGAAAAAGAGAATAAATTGCACCAGAAGTTCCAGTTCCGGAACTTCAACGAAGCCTTTAGCTTTATGACAAGAGTAGCGCTGGAAGCGGAGAAAATGGACCATCACCCGCTGTGGACCAATGTGTACAATACGGTCGAGATCTGGCTCAGCACACATGATGCGGGGGATATCGTTACGGACAAAGACCGCAAACTGGCAAAAAAGATCGATGGGATTTTGGAACACTGATCATTATGATTTTTAAGATAAGCGCTGATAAGCCAGCTTAAAAAATCATGACCATCATAAAAATCTGCGTTCTCACAAACCTCTACACCTGGCTTTAGCTTCTACGATATTGATGATTCGTCCCGCTGCTTTTGGCTTTAATGAAGAAACAGCAGCCAATAATTATTTCCAGTCCAACCCGGTAATAAGCAAGGAAGAAATACAGCAAAAAGCATTGACGGAGTTCGATAAGATGGTGGAGACATTGCGCAGTCATGCTATTGATGTGCTCGTGATAGAGGATAATAAAGAACCTG
>JANMKG010000140.1:0-2070 GCA_031371915.1 Chitinophagaceae bacterium
ATAAAGAATAAATTATTCTTCTTCATCAGCGCTGAAATGCAAAGGGATATAACACCTCAACCTTTTGATTTTGCCACATACCGTGGTGATACTAAAGATCCTGCAATGATCCAGCGGTTAAAAGATACGGTTGCTGCACGCAGTGGCGGCTTTGATATCGGAGGATATACAAATAATGAAGGAAGTATTGAGTCAGACCGTATCACAGGTAAAATTGACTGGAATATTTCATCCAAGAATAAATTAGCGCTTAGTTACAGGTATAATAGTGGGACAAAAGCCGTTGTTTTTGCAAGTACGCCAACTTCCATAGCATTTGACAAGAACGGATATGTTTTTCCATCAACTACCCATTCGGCTTCTGCAGAATTAAGGTCTATGGTAGGAAGGAATTCAAGCAACCGTTTCCTTGCCACGTTTACAAACGTTGAGGATGACAGGGGCCCGATCGGTGGTGGTATAGCTTTCCCTGCTGTATCAATAACTGACGGTACCCAGGGGAGGTTTGTTTTTGGTACAGAGAACAGCTCTACCTTCAACTACCTTAAGCAGGAAACCTATAACATAGTTGACCAGTTCAAATATACATTAGGCAAGAATGCGATCATGGTTGGAGTTGAAGGAGAATACTACAAAGCATATAATGCATTTATCCAGAACACATCAGGTAATTATGTATATGACAGCTTAGCGGCTTTCTTCAATAATGCCAAGCCAACTTCATATACTGCTAATTTTCCGCTGATTGGTGGAAAAGATGAAAAGAATACGGATGCAGCTGCAAAGTTCAATATTTTCAAAGGAGCTCTTTTCATTAACGATGATATCCGTGTAAACAGGAACCTGACACTAACATTTGGCTTAAGAGCTGATTATTATAAGTTCCTGACAACACCACTGGCAGATAGTTTCGCTATTGATTCTGCTTTACCGAAGTTTGCACAATATTATGATCTTAAAGGAGCCGTTCCAGGTTTAACTCCAAAGATTCCAATTGAATTCTCACCACGCTTCGGATTCAACCTTAATCTTGCTGATGAGAATGTTACCATCCGAGGTGGAGCAGGCATCTTCGCAGGACGTATACCAATGGTATGGCCAGGCGGTATTTATAACAACAATGGATTATCATCAGGAGGTTATACTTTAAGTTCTTCAGTAAATACTGCTATATGGAACCAGAATCTTGTAAGATTCCGAACGACACCTTACACTCCACAGGAAGTTGGTATTTCACTTGCCAATGCAAAAGGCCAGCTGAACCTTATCTCTTCTACATTTAGAATGCCTAAGGTATTCAAGGCATCCATTGCCTTTGACAAGCGTCTTGGTAAAGGCTGGATGGTAACGGTAGAGAACCAGTTCACCAAGAACATTAATGACATTTATTATCAGAATGTAAATATTTTACCACCAACTTTAAAAATGGCAACAGGACCGGATACACGCAATGTATATCCTTCTTCTCTTAACATCCCGATCAGGGCAAGTGGCGCCAACCCTTACAATAATGGTGTATACCTTATCAGAAATGCCGAAGGTCAGAAAGGTTTCGCTTATAACTTTACTTTCACAGTTAACAAATCAGGCCGCACATTCAATTTTAATGCTAACTATAACTATGGCCTGTCAAGGGTTCTCAATGAAGCACAGAGCTCAACTTCCAACAGCCAGTGGAGCAGCATGGAAACGATCAACGGCCGAAATTTTGTGGGCCTGAGCGAATCAGATAACAGTGCCGCTCACAGGATCTTCGGTTATGTAAGTAAGAAGTTCAACTACGTTAACAATCATCTTTCCACAACTATTTCTTTAGCATATAACGGCCAGTCAGGTGCTGTATACAGCTATGTATACAATGGACAGGCAGTAAGAGATGGTATCAATTTCAATGACCTTATTTATATCCCTACCGAAGCTGAGCTGCAGGCAATGACCTTCATAACTACAACTGCAGTAACTGCTACGCCACAACAGCAAAAGGATGCATTCAATGCATTCATCCAGAATGATCAATACCTGAGCAAGCACAGGGGACAATATGCAGAAAGGAACAGCAACCGCACTCCT
>JANMKG010000183.1:0-23391 GCA_031371915.1 Chitinophagaceae bacterium
TCGAAATGGGCGATATGTTTCCGGAGTTCAGACAAAGCATACAAAGGTACTATAAGTCCGGAAGCCGGAAAGACCGGAAGTCCGGAAGACCAGCTAGTTACCGGGATATTTCTTCAGACTTCCCGTCTTCCGGACTTTCGGACTCTGCACTATATTTGAATCATGAACCTCGAATGGCTTAAATCCGGCATCGACCCTCTCAAAGACCTGCTCGCTTTCCTGAACAAGGAGGTCAAGACCAATGATGTATTAAAAAAACAGGTCATCCGCGAATTACGGAACAATCTCAATATTTTTCACAACGCCTTCCTGAACGAAGTGTCCGCCGATGTGATGATCGATATGCTGTGTAATGACATGATCAAAAAAGGAGTGGAGAATAATTTTAAGTTTAAAAAACTGAAAGCAGGCACTATCGAACCTTACCATGTAGCGGACGACAGGAATAAAAAATACATCGGCTGGGATGCGGAAAAATTGGTGGACAAGATCGATGAGAAGATCGAAGAACTGAAGAATATCAAGAAGATGAATGGCAACAGCGTGGAGAAAGTGAAGAACAATGTATCGCTGATGCTGAGTAATCTTTATTACCGGATGAAACTGCTGGCGGATTTTATTAAAGGACCAAAGTGATTTGAAAATTTGGAAATGTGAAGATGAGAAATGGAAGTCAAGTCGGGAAGTCGGGAAGACCGGAAGTCCGGAAAGACTAGTATGAAATCGGAAAATTTCTTCCGGACTATCCCAGATAAATCTCGAGCAACCCTTCCGGCAACTCCACAAAAACCTGCTTCTTCGCGTGATTCACTTTCTGCAAGGTTTCTTCGTGCAGCGGGATCAACACTTCTTTTCCCTTTATCTCGAGGCGGCAAAGCAACTGGTGCGGTTGTTCAATCAATTCAAGTATTTCGCCCAGCGGTTCTTTATTATCAATGATCATATAGCCCAGTAAGCTGGCGGGGGCCGTCTTTGCGGCCAGTCTTTTGAATTCTGCTTCCGGTGCCCAGATTTCTTTTTGCGTGAGTTTGATAGCGGCTTCCCTTGATTCGATCCCTTCGAGTTTCAGGAAAACCTCTTCTTCGCTTTTGATCTTCGTGGATTCGATGAACCAGGGAAGGAAAGAATTCTTTTTGTCTTCGATAAAGATTGCCTGCAGACCTTTTAAGGATGTTTTTTTTCCCAGTTCATGTTTGAGCAGTAATTCGCCACTCAATCCATGAACCGCCACTAGTTTTCCTATCTTAAAATATTCGGGCATATTTTGATGAGCAAAATTACAGAAAGCAAACTGGCAGAACGCAGATGATTATGATAGTTAAGGTCTGTTACGATCATCTGCGTTAATCATCACAATCATAAATACCTGCGGCCGGCCTTTTTAATTGTCAGACGGAGACCGTCAGACAAAAAAATCCCGGCTGTAAAACCGGGATTCATGAACTTTCAGGATAGCATATATTATTTATGCTTCAGTACCGGCTTCACCTTCGGTCTTTCTTTCAGGTCTGCGACCTGGCATCGGACGTCTGGCTCTTTTGTTACGGTAAGAATCTTCCTGGCGCTTTTTCACCTGTGCTTCGTGCTCCGCACTCCACTTGGTGAATTTTTCCATCGCTGTTGCATCATCAAACAGACCTAGTCCTACTCCGCGGAGTAAGTGTTTCAGGTATAACACTCCTTTAAAACTCAGGATACGGCGAACAGTATCGGTGGGTGTAGCACCTTTGTTCAGCCACTCCAATGCTTTCTGGCGGTCCAGCTGAATTGTAGCCGGAACGGTCAGTGGATTGTAAGTACCTAATTTCTGGATGAATTTACCATCGCGGGGTGCCCTTGAATCGGCAATAACGATGAAATAGAAGGGTCTCTTTTTGGACCCGTGTCTTTGAAGACGGATTTTGGCTGACATTAAATAGAAATTTAACGTTGTTAAACAATAATTGTTAAGCCCAACGCTTAGAAAAGCGCGGGCGGCAAATATAGGAAGAAAGTCCGAAAGTCGGGAAGTCCGGAAGTCCGGAAGACCGGAAGACCGGAAGAAATAGCCTGATTTCGGGGACATTCTTCCTGACTCCCGGTCTTTCCGACTTCCCGACTTATCTTTTCATTCCCGGCATCATTCTCCCCAGCGCCCCCATTTTGTTCATATTCTTCATCATCCCCCGCATCTGTTCGAATTGTTTCATGAAATTATTGACCTCCTGGATATCCTTACCGGAACCTTTGACGATGCGTTTTTTCCGGTTCCCGTCGATCAGGTCAGGGTCGGACCTCTCAGCTGGGGTCATCGAATTGATCATGGCTTCAATGCCTTTGAAGGAATCGTCGTTGATATCGATGTCTTTTATCTTACTACCAAGACCGGGTATCATCCCCAGCATATCTTTCATATTCCCCATTTTCTTGATCGCTTCCAGCTGGGTCTTGAAATCGGCAAAATCAAATTTATTCTTGCGGATCTTGGCTTCCAGTTTTTTAGCGGCCACTTCATCAAATTGTTCCTGGGCTTTTTCGACTAAACTCGTGATATCCCCCATACCCAGGATACGCTGCGCCATTCTTTCGGGATAGAACACATCCAGGGTATCCATCTTCTCACCACTGCTGGTGAACTTAATGGGTTTCTCCACCGTGTATTTGATAGAAAGTGCAGCACCCCCTCTTGTATCACCATCCAGTTTTGTTAATACGACCCCGGTAAAATCAAGCCGCTCATTAAAAGTCTTAGCCGTATTTACTGCATCCTGGCCGGTCATGCTATCCACGACAAATAATATCTCCTGTGGACTCACAGCATTTTTTATGTTCGCCACCTCGGTCATCATCACTTCATCCACGGCCAAACGACCTGCTGTGTCAATAATGAGCACATTCTTGTTTTTACTCCTGGCTTCTTTTACAGCATTCCTCGCGATATCAACCGCGTCTTTATTTTCCAGTTCTATATGAACATCGACACCGATCTGTTCGCCCAATATTCTCAACTGCTCCATCGCGGCAGGACGATAGATATCCGCTGCTACCAGCATTGGAGAGAGGCCTTTCTTTGTCTTCAGGAAATTCGCCAGCTTCCCGCTGAATGTTGTTTTACCACTTCCCTGTAAACCGGCGATCAAAATGATGGCGGGATTTCCTTTTGCATTAAAAGTGGCTTCCTGTCCACCCATGAGTTCCACCAGTTCATCCTTGACGATCTTGGTCATCAGTTGCCCGGGAGAGATGGCATTGATCACTTTTTCACCTACGGCCTTGTCCTTTACTTTATCGGTAAATTCCTTGGCGATCTTATAGTTCACATCAGCATCCACCAGCGCACGACGGATCTCCTTTAGTGTCGTGGCGATATTGAGTTCGGTGATGCGACCCTGGCCTTTGAGATTCTTAAAGGCGGATTCTAACTTTTCCTGGAGACTATTAAACATATATCGCGGATTTGGGGATTATAATGGATTATACGGATTAGCTGTTGATGGTGTGAATATATCTTTTGAAAAAAAGACTTGAAGATCCAAAATTTAAAAGTAAGCCTACTTCAATGTTAAAAACCCGCAGGTAGTTAAGAACCTGGTTCATTTCAGCTTTATCAACCTCTTTTAGTGCTTTAAGCTCTACAAGAACCGCGTCTTCGACCAATAGATCCAACCTTCTTTTATGGATAATTTTATCCTCGTAAATAATAGCTTTTTCTACTTCTTCCTTAAAGGAAATACCTGTTTTTTGCAGCTCTATCATCAAAGCTCTTTTGTAAACTATTTCCGGGAAGCCTATACCAAAATAACGATGGACTTTCATTCCACAGCCTATGATCTTTTCTGTCAACACCGCATGTTTCAGGTCCTGCACTGCCATATCATTACCAAAAAAAGAATGTAACCTGCAAGGTTACATTCAAAATTAGTGCAAAGATAAAAAGATAAAGTAGTGTAAAGTTTATTTCAGTGAAATCCTTTTTAAACGTTTAACCCGTAATTATAAGGTTTATTTCTAGGAAAACCTTTCCGTGAAATCCTTATAAATCCTCTAATCCGTGATCATGTGCCGAGATAAGTTCTCAATAGTTTGCAACGATTGGAAGCTTTCAGTTTGGTGATCGCCTTATCCTTGATCTGTCTTACCCTTTCCCTTGTCAGGCTGAAGCGTTCGCCGATATCTTCCAGGCTCATGGGGTGGTCTACCCCGATCCCGAAGAAAAAGCAAATCACTTCTTTCTGGCGCTCGGTCAGGGTTTTCAGGCTCCTGTCGATCTCAGTTTTCAGTGACTGATTATGAACCAGTTCACCGTCGGTCTTATCGGCATTGGTATTCTCCAGTACATCGATCAGGGTGTTTTCTTCTCCTTCGGATAAAGGGGAATCCATACTGACGTGCCGGGCATTGATACCCAATGTAGCCGATACTTCCTCGATATCCATATCAAGTACTTCGGCCAGTTCTTCGGCCGAGGGTTCTCTTTCAAACTGTTGTTCCAGCAGGGAATAGGCTTTCTGGATGCGATTGGTCAGCCCTACTTTATTAAGCGGCAGGCGAACAATACGGGATTGTTCAGCCAGGGCCTGTAAAATACTCTGGCGGATCCACCAAACGGCATAGGAGATGAATTTAAAGCCCCGGGTCTCATCAAACCGTTGCGCAGCCTTGATCAGGCCGAGATTTCCCTCGTTGATCAGGTCAGGCAGGGAAAGTCCCTGGTTTTGGTACTGTTTGGCCACGGATACCACGAAACGCAGGTTGGCCTTGGTAAGCCGGTCAAGCGACTTCTGGCAGCCCTGTTTGATAAGGGTGGCTAATTTGACCTCTTCTTCTGGGGTAATGAGTTCGACTTTGCCGATCTCCTGTAAGTACTTTTCTAAGCTTTGGGATTCACGATTCGTAATAGATTTCGTGATCTTGAGTTGTCTCATGCTCATAGGTATGGTTTTATAAATGGTGTATTTAAAGGGTTAAGAATAATAAGATTGGTAACTTATGACTCTAAAAATACCCACCGCGGTTTCATTGGTTGTTCAGAACGTATTGAACTTCAAGGCAATTTAACCCAAAAGCCAATTGTAGCCAAATATATTTTGACATACTCTTAACGATTTCAAATACAATTTATTTCACTCGTTTGGCTGCCGTTAAGAACGGGGGGAAATAAAATATTTTGCCGCAATGAATTATTTTCTATTATTGCAGCTATCGCAATGATTTTTAGATCAGAAGAAGAATGAGTAAACAATTATACACCCTGGAGTTTCCTGTTCGCTGCTCACCATCTATCCTGTATGAATTCCTTTCTACCCCCGCCGGCCTTGGAGAGTGGTTCGCCGATAAAGTGGACGAGAGAGATAATACATTTTATTTTGGCTGGAATGGCGCTTTTGAAAAAGCAGATGTCATGGAAAGTGAAGAGGACAAGTACATTCGTTTCCACTGGCTCACCGCCCCCAAAGAAGAATTCTTTGAATTCCGAATTGAAAAATCTGAGATCACGAACCAGACCATCCTGATCATAAAGGATTTCGCGGAGAAAAAAGATATCAAAGACCAGAGTATGTTATGGGATTACCAGGTGAAGGAATTGTTTCACCGGTTGGGCAATTAACCCAGGATAAATAAGGAATTAGAAATAAGAAATAAGAAATAAGAAATAAGAAAGTTGGACATTCCTACTAGCCAATAGCCATTTCCCACTCGCCTTATTTTACCAGACCCATTAATAGACGGAAAGCATCCAGCAATAACTCCTCCGCATCATCCCATCGTTCTAACGGTATCCTGGCAACAAGTTTTATAAAATCTTTTTCCCTGGTTATCTTTTGAAACTCCTTTTCATCCAGGTTCGCCACCTGCGTATAGTTTACTGTTGAAAGATCATGTTCCCATTGTTTATCACCGGTACAGCAGTAGATATTTCTTTCGGCAAGGGTTTTATAATTGTTCTCTATTTTCTGTGCGGATATATTTTTGAATGAACCTGCCAGGTGCAAAGTGACGCTGAAGAAATTTCCCCACCAGAAAAATGTCCTTATGGCGAAAATATCCTGCTTCCCAAACAACCGCGGGTAATCAAGCATTACATAAGGCAATCCCTGGTATTTCTCACCCCGTGATATTTTCGGGAGGGAATTCGTAATATCCACAGGAAGCCTGTTCGTATTTGATCGTATAAGGTCTTCCTGTTTCGCCTGGAGCGAACCCATCAACAGGATCGTTTTTTCTATGATACCGTTCTTTGTTAAAATCCAGTCCGGCTGTGTCACCAGTTCCAACTCCTTTGCCGAAAGCCTTATTTTTGCTGCATTCATAAGCTAAAGGTAAGTGTTCAAAAAACTAGACAAACTCATCATCAAAGCCTTTATTGGTCCCTTTATCGCCACGTTCTTTATAACGCTGCTGGTACTGGTGATGCAGTTCTTCTGGTTGTATATCGATGATTTTGTAAGCAAAGGTCTTGGTACAAAACTCATCCTGGAATTTATCTGGTACCTGAGTGCCACACTTGTACCCCTCGCATTACCGCTGGCCGTATTGCTTTCTTCCCTCATGACATTCGGTAACCTGGGCGAAAGTTTTGAGTTGGTAGCTATCAAATCAGCAGGGATCTCCTTACTGCGTTTTATGCGCCCCCTGTTCTTCGTCAGCATATTGATTAGCGGCGTCGCATTTCTTTTCTCCAATTATATAATACCCGTAGCCAATTTAAAGACCAGGACCCTGTTATCGGATATCGTTTTTGCCAAGCCTGCTTTTGATCTCAAGGAAGGTGTCTTTTATGACAAGATCCCGCAATTCGCTATTAAGATCGGGAAGAAGGAAGCCAATGACAGCGTGATAAGGGATGTGATCGTATATGAGCAGGGCAACTCCCTCCAGGATAATTTTATCATCGCCAAAAGCGGTATCATGAGAGTAACAGGGAACAAACGATTCCTTGAATTTAATCTCCGTGATGGATGGCGTTACCAGGAACGGGGCAGCAATTATGGTGAAGGCAATACGGAATTTATCCGCATCGGTTTCAAAGAATACAAAAAACAATTTGATCTCAGTTCGCTTGGATTCAATAACCGCACCGCCGACAGTGTTAATAAGAATAACGAAAAGATGTTCAGTATGCGGCAACTGGAGAAAGCCATCGATTCGCTGAAGAAAGAAAATGTGCAGGTGAAAGAACAATCGGCAAAAGACCTGTTCCGGCAATTCCAGTTTCCGGGCTTACTGGATTCCGTATGGACAAAAACCGCGGAACACCGGGATACGAGTATCAAAACTTTTGAAGATATACTGGCGGACTCCGCTGTTGCCAATGTCAACCAGAATGTACAAAGTATCGCGGGCTCGATCCGGTTGAATGCCGAATCCATTGCAAGCTCTTTAAAGGAAAGAGAAAAAAACCTGCGGCGACACCAGATCGAATGGCACCGGAAGCTCTCGCTCTCCCTGGCCTGCGTGGTCTTATTCCTGATCGGGGCGCCGCTGGGATCAATTATCCGCAAAGGCGGGCTGGGGACACCTCTGATCTTCGCCATCGTTTTCTTCCTGCTCTTTTATTTCTCCAATAATGCCGGTGAAAAAATGGCCCGGGAAAGTACTTTAACTCCCTTTGCAGGTATGTGGCTGGCGATCTTTATCCTCGGAGCTATCGGCATTTTCCTGATCTATAAGGCCATGAGAGACTCTAATCTTTTCAACAAGGAATTATACCAGAAGATAGGCCGTTTCCTGGCTGGTCTTTTCAGATCGCGCAGGAGTTAAGGACAATTTTTAAAAGAAAAAATGGGTGAATAAGCCAATTACCAGCAGTTGAAAACAGAACAACAAAATCTCTATGTGCAGAAATGGGTCGCAGTAGTATCGGTACTCCTGCTGTCAGTAAAATTTCTTGCCTATTATTCCACGCACTCTGTTTCTATACTTACAGACGCGTTGGAAAGTATTGTGAACGTGGTGGCCGGTTTTATAGGTCTCTATAGTCTTTATGTTGCTGCTAAACCCCGTGATTATGATCATCCCTATGGTCATGGGAAAGCAGAATTCTTATCTGCTGCCACGGAAGGCACACTGATCGGTGCCGCCGGCGCGATCATTCTTTACAAAGCGATCCAGCATCTTATTCACCCGGTCACCCTGAAACAACTCGACTATGGTATCTGGCTCGTGGCGGGAACAGCGGTGGTGAATTTTATCGTGGGCTATGCCTGTCTCCGGACCGGGAAGAAAAATAATTCACTCGCGTTGATGGCCAGCGGCAAACATTTGCAAAGCGATACTTGGTCGACGATTGGTATAATCGGCGGCCTGGTGCTTCTTTATTTCACTGGTTATAAATGGATCGATAGCGCAGTAGCTCTCTTGTTTGGGTTCTTTATCATTTATACGGGGTATAAGATATTGCGCGGTTCGATTGCCGGGATCATGGACGAGGCAGATGTAAAATTGCTTGGAAGAATGGTGCAGACACTGAATGCCAGTCGCCAGGAGAATTGGGTGGACCTGCACAACCTCCGTGTCATAAAATACGGAACAGTGCTGCATGTCGATGCCCATTTAACGGTGCCATGGTACCTGAATGTGCATGAAGCCCACCGGGAGATCGATGCCCTGGCTGAACTGATCCGGAAAGAGTTTGGAGAGTCGCTGGAATTATTCGTTCATTCAGATGGGTGCCTTCCTTTCCAGTGTAAAATTTGCAATAAAGCGGATTGCCCGGTAAGACAGCATAATTTTGAGACCCGGATCGACTGGACCCTGGAGAATATTTCCCAGAATAAAAAACACGGAGCAGCATGAAAACAACAACAACCTGGAAAAAAAAACATGAATTTGAAAGCACGCAGGACAAGAACTCCATTCAACTCGATGGCAACCAGCAGAACGGTTTTAGTCCCAAAGCGCTCTTGCTGGCAGGGCTCGCTGCCTGCTCGGGGATCGATGTAGTGGATATCCTGGAAAAGATGCGGGTGGACTTTACAGATCTTACGATCGATACGGAAGCGGAACAAACGGAAGAGCATCCTAAAGTATTCAGGGATATCCTGCTCACGTATCATATCAGGACGGCTAAGGAGAACGAAGACAAGATCAGGAAAGCCATCGATCTCTCGCTGGATAAATATTGCGGAGTGTCAGCCATGCTGAAGAAAAATTCACCCGTGAATTATAAATTAAATATCCATTAACCCGGTTATGCTTTCTAAGAAATCACAATATGCTTTCAAGGCGCTCACCTACCTGGCAACTAAGTACAATGAGGGACCTGTATTGATATCCGAAATATCAAAAAAGAAGAAGGTACCATTGAAATTCCTTGAGAACATCCTGCTGGAACTCAAGAAAGCAGGAATACTGGATAGCAAGAAAGGAAAGGGTGGGGGCTATTTTTTAAAGAAGGAGCCTTCAAAAGTGAAAGTGGCCCAGGTGATAAGGCTGGTCAATGGCCCTATTGCCATGCTTCCTTGTGTAAGCCTGTATTTCTATGAACGTTGTAAGAACTGTGATGAAAAGAATTGCGGGCTGCATGACATGATGATAGAGGTAAGGGATGCTACACTGCAAATCCTGGAAAACCGCACCCTGGAAGACCTGGTAGTATAAAAGTCTATCAGTTTGGTAGGATAAAGTCATTCAGTTATTTTTGTAACCATTAAAAACCTGTATTATGGGATTACGTTTGGGTGACGCTGCACCAAATTTTACAGCAAAGACAACAGCCGGGGATATTGATTTTCATGAATACCTCGGGAAAGGCTGGGGAATTCTGTTTTCGCATCCTGCCGATTATACACCTGTTTGCACGACAGAATTGGGTAAAACGGCTTTATTGAAAGAAGAATTCGCCAAACGAAATGTAAAAGTGATGGCCGTTAGTGTGGACCCTATGGACAAGCATGAAGGCTGGGTAAAAGACATTAACGAGACCCAGAACACTACGGTTAACTTCCCGCTGATCGCCGATGAGGACAGGAAGGTATCGACCCTCTATGATATGATCCATCCTAATGCCTCTGCTACCGCCACCGTAAGGTCCTTGTTTGTGATCGGGCCGGACAAGCTGGTAAAGCTTATTATCACTTACCCTGCGTCTACAGGAAGGAATTTTGTAGAAGTGCTGCGGGTAATTGATTCGTTGCAACTTACCGCTAATTACAGCGTGGCAACTCCGGCTGACTGGAAACAGGGTGAAGACGTGATCGTTGTGCCTGCTGTTTCTACAGAAGACGCGATCAAAAAATTCTCAAAAGGTGTGAAAGTGGTAAAGCCTTATTTGCGCTATACACCACAGCCTGATCTTGATTAAGATATTTATATTGACAGGTTTTTGTCAGATGTACGAGGTACGATGTGCGCATTTCCAGGGAATTGAAGTTTCTTCAATTTACCAGAAAGTCGTACATCGTACCTCGTACATCTGACATACCATCAACTATTAAAGTCCGTTTTGAAGGATAGAATTCATCAAAATTTACCTGCCTTTTTTTCTTTTGGCCAGCTGTTGTAACGTGGCCCGCATATCCTTTGGCAGCGGCGCTTCCAGCTCAATGGATTTGCCATCTGTTCCTTTAAATTCCAGTTGATAAGAATGAAGGGCCAGGCGACCGAGTATCGGCTTCTCTTCTTCCACATCTTTAGATAATTTGAATTTGGATTTCAGCGAAGAGACAAGAAGAGGCTTACCATCTCCATATAAGGGATCGCAAACGATGGGATGTCCTGTCTCCTTCATATGTACCCGTATCTGGTGGGTACGACCGGTATGTATCCGGAACTGCACATACGAATAGATACTGAAATCCTCGAGCACTTCGTAATCAGTCAGTGATTCTTTTCCGTTGCGGTGGATGATCATGGTCCCGTTCAGCGCCGGGTGTTCGGCAATAGGAGCATTGATACTTCCTTTTTCACCGGGCAGGGAACCAATAATAAGCCCCCGGTATATCTTTTTGGTTTGTCTTTCCTCGAATTGCTGTGAAAGATGTTTGTGTGCGGCCTCGTTCTTTGCGAACACGATGAGCCCGCTGGTATCTTTATCAAGACGATGTACGGTAAAAATATTCCCGTATTTTTCTTTCAGCATTGTTTTTAGGGAGACCTCTTTTCCCTGCCGGTCAGGTATAGAGAGCAAGCCTGGAGGCTTATTAAGGGCTACCAGCTCATCGTTCTCAAAAACTACCAGGTCGGTGATCTTCATCATTGGCGTTATTAGCGTGCATTAGCGTTCTTACTTCCCTTTTCCAAAATGTTTCAGGTCACGCACTTCTTTTTCAGAAAGAAAACGCCATTTCCCTCTTTCAATATTTTTCTTGGTGAGCCCTGCAAAAATGACACGGTCAAGGTGTTTTACGTCATAGCCCAATGATTCAAAAATGCGGCGTACGATACGGTTACGGCCACTGTGAATTTCCAGGCCGATCTGTGTCCTGTCTTTTGCATCCGCATAGGCCAGCACATCCACACTGGCAGGCCCATCTTCCAATACAACACCTTTGAGGATCTGCTCGAAATCTTTTTTATCAAGCGGTTTATTCAGGGTAGCATGGTACACTTTTTTTATCTCGTTGCTCGGGTGGGTGAGTTTCTGGGCCAGTTCACCGTCATTGGTGAATAACAATACACCAGAGGTATTCCTGTCAAGCCGGCCAACCGGGTATACTCTTTCCGGGGATGCGCGGCTGATCAGGTCCAGCACAGTTTTGCGACCCTGCGGATCATCGGTGGTAGTAATATAATCTTTGGGTTTATTCAGTAAAATATAAACAAGGTTCTTTGCCCGGAAGATCTTTTTTCCATTTACCCTTACTTCGTCTTTTGCGGTGACCTTAAAACCTGGTTCCGCGATGGTCTCGCCGTTTACTTTTACCACTCCTTTCTTTACCATTTCCGCGGCTTCGCGACGGCCGCAAATCCCTGAATGAGCGATGAATTTATTCAAAGGCATGAGTTCCGGTCCTGCAGGTCGGGGGTTTGAAGGTGCTACAACAGGATTGGCAGAACCTCTCTGCGCACTTGCCCCGGATCGCTGACCCCGGGTCTCTGACTTTTTCTTTTCAAAGAATTCTTCCCGCTCTTTCTTCCACTTCCTCTTTTCCTGTTTGAATTGTTCCTTAACAGCGGCGTTACTTTTCTTTTTGGTAAACTGGCTGAAATTGTTCGATACTTTCTTTTTCATGTGTAGTGTTTGCTGTTTTACAACAGTAGTGAGCGCCAAAGGTAAGGATTACCCTTGTAGGTAAAGGAAAAGCCCCCTGCTTGTGCAAAGGGCTTAGTTCTCCTAACGAACGGATCGTATCAAATAGTTGTTGATTTCGCGTCAGGTTTTTTACGGTCCCCGTCGGGATGCTCGCGATGTGCTTCTTTTAATTTCTTCAATTGCTCTTCGGTAAGGATCGATTTCATGTTCTCCTGCTGTTTTTTATGAAGCTCTTTCATTTGTTCTCTTTTCTGATCATCACCCAGGGAACTGTTCTCCCGGATGGCTTTCATTTTTTCCCCCATCTCTTTGCGGTTCGATTCCATTTTGGCTGACTGTTCTTCGCTCAGACCAAGCCGCGTCTTCATTCTCTCTGCTCTTTCCTTCATCATCCCTTCCTCTCTTTGCCTTCCTTCCACTTTCATCTTTTCCAGTTTTTGTTTCTGGTCTGGTGTCAGGAGACCTTCTATCCTGGCCTTATGCTCCTTGCGAAGGCTCTCTGCTTTGGCTCTCCATTCTTTTACAGTGATATTATCATTCTTCTTCAGTTCTTCCATTTGTTGATGGAAACTTTCGTTCTGTGATTTGAATTTTGCTTTCTGGTCCTCTGTCAGGTCCAGTTTTTTCATATCCATATCCCCGTGATGTCTTTTACCTTCCATCATATGGGGTCTTTCAGTTTTTCTTTCCGGTATTTCCTGGGCGTTGGCGGCAACGGCCATTGACAATACCAGCAATGAGAAGATCATTTTTTTCATGGTTATAAATTTTTTGTTTTTTGGACGCCGAAACACCGGGGTGACCTTCGGCTTGCCTGCTAAAGCTTTGCCAAAGCAGGCCGGGCTTGTAATAAAATTGACCTATTAAAGACCCGGTACCGCCGGCAAGGTTTAATCATAGTCAGAAAACTTTCGTAGAAGTCAATGAGCAGTAATCTTTGATTGGCGTAGATTAGCGTTCATTAGCGTTCATTAGCGTTTTATGTTTAATTTACAGGTATTAAGACAGTTGTATCCATAATAGAAGACAGCAAGGATTACCAGGAGGCGCTTGTAACGCTGGTGGAAGGAAGCAATAACTACCAGTTGGGGAAAGTTTTTTCTTCCTCGGAAGAGGCTATGCCTTTTATCAACCAGCTCGGCGGTATCGCGATCGTTGATATAAAACTGCCGGGGATGAATGGTGCGAACCTGGTCTGGCATATCAGTCAATCCAATAAAGAAGTGCAGTGTATCATCTGCAGCATGTTTGACGATGACGAATTTATTTTTTCTGCATTAAAGAACGGCGCCCTGGGATATCTTCTGAAAGATAGCTCCGGCGACCAGATACTGGCAGCACTCGACGACCTGAAGAATGGCGGTTCCCCCATGAGTCCTTATATAGCCCGGCGTGTGATCGCCAGTTTCCAGCAACCCAAAGAAAAGAAAGTGTCAGAGTTATTGAGTGACAGGGAGCAGGAAGTGCTGCAGCAACTTGCCCAGGGACTGATCTATAAAGAGATCGCTGAAAAACTTTTTATCAGTCATGAAACAGTGAAACAGCATATCAAGCATATCTACCAGAAACTGCACGTCCAGAATAAAGTAGAAGCCCTGAATATGATGAGAAGGGATTAGTTCTTATTGGCTAACTGTCCGCAGGCAGCATCGATATCCTTCCCCCGGCTCCTGCGAAGGCGTGAATTGACGCGATGTTTACCAAGGTATTCCATAAATGCCTGCACTTTCTCTTCCTCGGGTTTTTCAAATTTGGCAAAATCAATAGGATTGTATTCGATGATGTTCACCAGGTCTGCAGGGACCTGCCGGTATATCTTGATCAGTTCATCAGCGTCTTTCAGCGAGTCATTGAAATTCTTGAACAGGATATATTCAAAAGTTATCTCGTTCCCGGTTTGTTTATAGAAATAGTTCAGGGCATCGATCAGGGATTTGATATTGTTGGTATCGTTGATCGGCATGATCTCGTGCCGCTTCTGGTCATTCGCCGCATGTAAGGAGAGCGCCAGTTTGAATTTTACTTTATCATCACCCAGTTGACGGATACCCTTTGCTACACCCGCTGTGGAAACCGTGATCCGTCTTGGACTCATCGCCATCCCGGAAGGAGAAGTGATCCTCTCAATGGACCTTATTACATTTTTATAATTAAGCAAGGGCTCACCCATGCCCATGAAAACGATATTACTGAGTTTTTTTTCGTTCTCGTTTTCACATTGCTGGTTCAGGATGGCGACCTGGTCATAGATCTCGTCAAACTCAAGATTTCGTTTGCGGTCGATATAACCGGTGGCACAAAATTTACAGCTCAGCGAACAGCCGATCTGGGAAGAAACACAGGCGGTAAAACGGGAAGTTGTGGGAATAAGGACGCCTTCTATAAAATGGCCGTCATGTGTTTTAAAGCGGGTTTTGATCGTTCCATCTTCTGAATGCTGGATAGTATCAACCGTCAAACCCGGAAGGGTAAACTCCTCGCTTAACCTGGCCCGTAGCTCTTTGGAGATATTCGTCATTCCCTCGAAACTTTGCACGGGTTTAAGCCACAGCCATTCATATACCTGTTTTGCCCTGAATTTCTTTTCCCCCATCTCCCCGAAATACTGTTCCAGTTCGGCTAAATTGAGGTGACGTATATTTTTAGCTGTTTTTTTCATCTGTCGGCAAAGATAACCACTCATTTATGGATTAAATGAATTCACGGATATTTGCGGGTCAAAGCAAACAGCATGAATCACGTATATATAATTGATGCAATAAGAACCCCGATCGGTAAATATGGCGGTGTGTTGAGTTCGATCCGGCCGGATGACCTGCTGGCGCAAGTGATCAAAGCGCTCTTACAAAGAAATAGCTCCATTGACATCAATGAGATAGAGGATGTGATCGCCGGTGCCGCTAACCAGGCCGGTGAAGACAACCGCAATGTTGCGCGGATGGCCGCCTTGCTCGCGGGTTTGCCGGTAACAGTTGCCGGCAATACGGTGAATCGTCTTTGTGCCTCGGGTTTGCAGGCGGTAATGGACGGAGCAAGACAAGTGATCTGTGGGGACGCGGAACTAGTCATTGCCTGCGGGGTGGAAAGCATGACAAGGGCACCCTTTGTGATACCCAAAAGCGCCGAAGCTTTCAGCCGCGCTGCGGAAATATTTGACACGACCATGGGCTGGCGCTTTATCAATAAGAATTTATCGGCGCTCTATCATCCTTATACGATGGGGGAGACTGCCGAAAACGTGGCCAAACAATGGGGTATCAGCCGCGAAGAGCAGGACCAGTTCGCATTGGCTTCACAACAAAAATATTTTGCGGCCAGCGCAGGGGGTAAATGGAAAGATGAGATAGCGGGAATTGAAATAATGAAGGGAAAGGAAAAAACAATGGTTAATGTGGACGAACATCCAAGGGAAACATCCCTGGAAAAATTAAGCACATTAAAACCCGCTTTCTTAAAAGATGGAACTGTAACAGCCGGTAATTCTTCCGGGATCAATGACGGCGCGGCAGCGATGTTACTGGCAAGTGAAGCAGCGGTAAAAAAATATGGGTTAAAACCAGTGGCGAAAGTTCGCTCTATGGCCGTTGCCGGGGTGGACCCCGCTATTATGGGGATCGGTCCTGTACCCGCCACACAGAAAGCTTTGCAAAGAGCGGGTTTGAAAATAACAGATATCGGTCTTACCGAACTGAACGAGGCTTTTGCGTCTCAATCCCTCGCCTGTATAAAAGACCTGGGACTTGACAGTACGACCGTCAATGTAAACGGGGGTGCCATAGCGCTGGGACACCCGTTGGGATGCAGCGGGGTTCGTATTTCGACGACGCTGTTGTATGAAATGAAAAGACGAAAAACGAAATATGGCCTCGCCACGATGTGCGTCGGCGTAGGGCAGGGAGCCGCGATAATCTATGAGAATATGGTAAATTAATACGCCCGGTAACTTTTTTCCTGTAATTTCCGTTAGTATTAAATAATACAATATGAAAAAGATATTTCTTTCCCTTCTCGTACTGTTCACCTTCGTGGCCGTCAATGCTCAAACTGATACTACCTTACAGCAATATACCGGTAAGTTCAAATTCCAGGAAGGAAGTCCTGTAACCGAAATAGTGTTCAAGGTCGAGAACGGGACACTGATGGCCAATTCGGCAATGGGTAGCACCGAATTCAAACAGACTTCCACGGTTGATGTTTTCGAGATACCCGCCTATAACGGAACGGCAACATTTAAGCGGACAGAGGGGAAAATAACCGGGATACAAATCCAGGCCGGCGATGTGAATATGGAAGGAACAAAAACGGATGAGGGCGCGAACACTTCGCTGCTGGTTAAGGGAATAGCTGCAAGCCGGCGATGATCATTATGACCCAACCAATTTAAGCCGGTTGTTACACAATGGACTTTTCGTCACAGTTTTAAAATTTAAAATCTGGTAATGCTGATTGGGTAATGGTTTGTTGTTCACCGTTGGCCAGGTTCTTTATATTACAGGTATTGTCGGCCAGTTCTTTTTCCCCGAGGATAATGATCCAGGGGATGTTCTTTTTTTCAGCATATTTGAATTGCTTGTCGAATTTAGAAGATTCATGATAGAGTTCGGCACGGATACCTTTTTGCCGAAGTTGTTGCAGCAGTTCAAATGCTCTATTACTTTCTTTCTCCCCGAGATTAAAAAACAGTACCTGTGTCCCAACATGTACATCAACTGGAAAAAGCTTCAGTTCTTCCATTACATCGTAGATCCTGTCAACACCAAATGAGATGCCGACACCCGGTATGTCGGGAACACCAAATAAGCCGGTAAGGTCATCGTAACGGCCACCACCGCCAATACTGCCAATCTTTACTTCCACAGGGGCATTGGCTTCGAAAATAATACCTGTATAATAATTTAATCCACGGGCAAGGGTAGGATCTGGTTTGATGTTTAAAGTTTGATGTTTAAGGTTGTCTAAAATATAACCAACCTCTTGAATCCCATTCTTCCCGGTATCACTATTACCTATCAGGTCATTTAAACCAGCAATAATATCTTCATTACTGCCAGAAATGTTAAGATATTTTTCAACAATGTTTATCTGTTCTGAAGAAAGCTTCTTTTTTTGCAATTCCTCTTTTACTTTATCCAAACCTATCTTATCCAGTTTGTCGATGGCAATGCTGATGTCGATCATTTTATCAGCGCCACCGCATTTTTCAGCGAGGGCGGTAAGGATCTTCCGGTGATTGATCTTTAGTTCATATTTTGCCAACCCCAACCGGTTGAATACTTCAGCATAGATACTTGCCAACTCAATTTCATTAAGCAGGGAATTGCTTCCTACCACATCCGCATCGCATTGAAAGAATTCCCGGTATCTTCCTCTTTGCGGTCTGTCCGCTCTCCACACCGGCTGAACCTGGTATCTTTTAAAAGGGAATGTCAGTTGTCCATAGTTCATTGCGACATAACGGGCAAAAGGAATGGTAAGATCATATTTTAGCGCTCTTTCTGTAATACCTTTTACACTTTTACCGGCCAGGACTTTTTCAAAATCATCTCTTACTTGTTTTTCTTTCTCCGTATTATCAAGTCCATTATTCAGGATCTTAAAGATTAGTTTGTCCCCTTCCTCACCATATTTCCCTATCAGCGTATCCAGGTTTTCCATCGCAGGTGTTTCCAGCGGCTGGAATCCATATAGCTCGAATACGTTTTTAATGGTATCCAGGATATAGTTCCGCTTGCGAACAACCTCCGGTCCAAAATCCCTGGTCCCTTGTGGAAGTGATGGTTTTGCCATTTATAAAGTCATTTCTGATTAATTGTTTCTCGTAAAGCCCCTTTAGGGGTTGGGATATATTTCTGAATGATACTGTCACATACTTTATCAAGCATCTCGTACACTTCATGGTAGCCTGGCTCCGGTCCGTACCAGGGATCTGGCACATTCATATCCTTTCCCGGGTATAATTCATTCATCAGCAGTTCAGCTTTCGACGCGTCGAATTTATTTTTAGCGATTCGTTTTATCTCCTCCATCACATCGGCTGCCAGCGCATAGATCTTATCATAGACAGCAAAATCTCCAGGAGTAAATCTTCTTGCTCTTTGACGGCTGATATCGATGCCATGCTGCCTGGCCACTTTTTGTGATAAAGGATGGGGCGGTTCACCAAGATGGTAACTGTTGGTGCCGGCACTTTCTACACTCCAGGTTAATCCCGCGTTAAAGGCTTTGTCCTGCAAAATACCTTCCGCCAGCGGGCTTCGGCAGATATTTCCCAAACAAACCATTAAAATTTTCATGCGGCAAAGATAAGAACCCGGCTGCATGCTTCCACGCCGGTAAACACCCGTAAATCGCCGGCGGCACCCGGCTAATCTAGTATGGATTCTCCCACAGGAGAGCATCTAATTACCAAACTCGACCCATGACAAACAAAGAGATCTTACAAGCAAGTGTACTCGATATCATCTTCGAGCATCGCAATAAAGACTATGGAGCCTATGCGCTCCGGAAAGGATATAATAACCGGATGCTTACAGCACTCGCCACGGGTATGTCCCTGGTCCTTCTTTTTGTAACCGCCAGCATGATGAAGAGTAATACTGTTTCTTCAACACCGGTTGTTATAGAGAAACCCGAAATAGTGATCAGGGCGATCGAAATGCCAAAACCTAAACCCCTGGAACCGGAGCAGCTAAAAGAAGTAGTGAAAGCCAAACTGGCAACTAAAAAAATAGCCCAGGCAAAATTTACTCCTCCCAAAATTGTGGAAGTGGTAAAGGACCCTATTGCATCAGTGGAAGAGTTAAATAACAAAGCAGTGGCTGTGCAGAATGTTGTTGGTGAACCGGAGGATAAAAAAGTAAAGGCGCCTATCTCGCCGGTTGAAGAAGGTATGGGCAGCGGCCCTTCACAACCGGTAAAAGAAACTGATTTCATTATCCAGGAAAGGGAGCCTGAATTCCCGGGTGGTGCAGAAGCCATGAGAAAATTCCTGGCCCGCTATCTTACCACCCCTGACGCATTGCAGACAGGCGAAAAGAAAGTGGTCCGGATCAGGTTCAAAGTAGATAAAGATGGCAGTGTCAATACGTTTGAGATAGTTACCAGTGGTGGCGACAGCTTCGATAATGAAGTGATGAGGGTCTGTAAAAAAATGCCCAAGTGGATGCCGGCCATTCAGAACGGGATCAATGTTCCTGTAAGCTATGTGCTGCCGGTAACATTTATCGGGGTGGAAGAGTAAAATTCAATAATTTGCCAGCCCCTAAAATGCCCCGGATGTTTGACGAATATGAAAGGAAAAAAAAGAAGCAAGTTTCATTAATGAAGTCCCTGCTCGACTATGGAATGGGAATTCTCATCCTGCTGGCGGGGGTCGTCTTTTGTTTCCGGCAAAAGCTCGGGAATATTTCTTTTAACCAGCGGTTTCCCCCCAATGATATCGATAAGATATTTGGGGCTGTTTGTATAGTATATGGAGCCTGGCGTATTTACCGCGGGTATAAGAAAAATTATTTCAGATGAATTTTATCCGTACCATGAAAGGCAGCAGTTCTTTTATATTATTGGTTTTCCTATGCCTGGTTGCGGGAGGCTGTAAATCATTTAAGGAAAAAGAAAATGAGCTTCCGGATAACGGGCGGAAGGGCACGATCAATGTCAGCGCTGATGAATCCTTCAAACCGGTGATCGATGAACAGGTAAAAGTGTACGAAGCGAACCATCCCGGTACTACAATATTGGTGCAGTATAAACCAGAAGCAGAATGTTTTAAGGATCTGTTGCTGGACAGCATCAGGATGGTGATCGCCACGCGATGGTGTCACGATGATGAAAGAGCTTTTATCGTGGATTCCCTGAGAAAATCACCCCGGACGATGACGGTGGCAAGGGATGCGATCGTAGTCATCGTCCATCCTTCCATACCAGACACTCTCTTTACCATGGAGGAGATAAAGGAAATACTTACCGGAAGGTTTAAGAAAACTTTAATTCCTGTATTTGATGGCGTAAAAGCAACCAGTACGGTGCGTTTTGTCATCGATTCTGTGTTGCGTGGTGATTCGCTTACCCCTAAAGCTATGGCGGCCCGCAGCAGCGAAGGAGTGATCGATTATGTCTCGAAGAACCCGGGTGTGATAGGTTTTATCGGCGTAAGCTGGATCGGGAACCCGGAAGATACCGCCCAGCTTAGTTTTTTGAAGAAAGTAAGGGTTGCCGCGATCGAAAGTACGGATATCCCCGGCGCATATGTTAAAGCTTACCAGGCAAACATTTACATAAAGCGGTATCCTATGGTACGGGATTTGAATTATATCGTCAAGGAAAATTACAAAGGGCTGGGAACAGCGTTCGCGAATTTTATGAGTGGAGAGATCGGGCAGATGATTTTCAGGCGAGCGTACCTGGCGCCGGCAAAACAGAACTTCGGGATCAGGCCGGTAAGGTTGAATGAGTAAAATGAGTAAAAGAAGCGTTGATCTATATTTACAAACTTAAAAGAAGAAGACATGAAGAAGAAAACCCTAATCACCTTTTTAGCCTCCGGCTTACTCCTGGTAAGCGGGCTAAAAGCCCAGACCATACAGGAGGGCAAGAACCACCTGTATGCCGACAGGTTTAAAAGCGCCACGGGCGTTTTTGAAAAATTGTTAGCTACGAATCCCAATAATATCGAAGCCACTTACTGGTTGGGTCAAACCTACCTGGAAATGGATGAGATCGCCGGGGCAAGGGTAGCATCTACCCGCCAGTTATATGAAAAGGCTTTGCAAAGCAGCGCCAATGCTCCTTTGTTACTGGTTGGACTGGGACACGTGGAGCTCCGCGAGAATAAACTAAATGAAGCCCGCCAGCATTTTGAAACGGCCCTGACGATGACACGCGGCAGGAAGGGAGATGATCCCGTTATCCTCGGCGCAGTGGGACGTGCTAATGCTGAAGCAAAAAGTGGCGATTATAATTATGCCATTGAAAAATTAATGGCCGCTGCTGATAAAGGCGAAAAAAGCCCCGATGTTTTTTTACAACTGGGTAATGCTTATCGTAAAGCAAGACCCGGTGAAGGTGGTGGTGATGCTTATAAGAGTTATAAAAAAGCACTTGAAATTGATCCTTCTTTTGCGATAGCAGACCTCCGCCTCGCCAAACTGTTTGAATCACAGAAGAACTGGGACTTATTCACCGAATACCTGAATGATGCGATTAAAAGGGATGCTAATTATACGCCTGCTTTCTATGAATTATTCTACTATAACTTTTTCCGTGCGAAATTTCCAGAAGCTGAAGAGCAATTACAGAAATATATCAATAGTAAACTGCCGGAAAAGGACATCCAGGATGAATACCTCTACGCGCAGCTTGGCTGGGCCAGGAAAGATTTTGGGAGTGCTATAACAAAAGCGGAAAGTGTTATAACCGCTATGGGTGATCTTACCAAACCCAAAGTTTACAGGCTGCTGGCAGATGCTTACTATCAGAAGGGAGACTTGTTAAGCAAGAAAGGAGACTCTGTAAATGCGCAAGTGAGTTTTATGAGCGCTAAGAAGAACAGCGACATGTTTTTTATCAAAAAAAATCCTGATGACATCATTCTCCCGGATTACGAAATAAGAGCACTGGTACTAGGTAAACTAGGAGGAAAGGAAGATGACGTATACAATGTTTACCTGCAAGGTGCTGCCCTTGACACTACCCTGGACGCCAAAGTCACTTTCATCAAAAAGGGAGCCACTTATTTCAAAGATAATAAGCAGCGCGTAGGTGAAGCCAAGATGCTGGAAAAACTTATCGCCCTTAAACCCAAACCTACGATCAACGATTATTTTGACCTGACACTCGCTTACTATTTCGCCAATAACAATGCTAAATCCAGGGAAACGACCTTAACAATGGAAGAAAAATTCCCTGACCAGGTATATGGATATGAATGGGCCTTTAATAACAGCCAGTTGCTCGATTCTGTGAAAAAGGACAGTATCGCTGTACCGGATGCATTAAAACTGTATGATTTTGCACAAAAGGATACAGCAAAATTCAGGAAGCAATACATTAATTCGGTCAGGTACCTCGCAGCTTATTATGTAAATGTTGCAAAGGATAAAGAAAAATCACTCGAATTTTTCACCAAATGGCTGGAAGCTGATGCTACCAACGCACCGACGATCCAGAACTATATTGACCAGATCAAGAAAATGCCTGCCACCAAACCTGGCTCTACCCGGAATGGGACCAAACCGGCCCCGGTGGCAAAACCTAAAATAGTAGCAACAGTCAAAAAAACTACTGTTGTCAAGAAATAAGAACTCGGTTTTCTTCTTTTACAACGAAAGATCCCTTGCCTTTTTGGTAGGGGATTTTTCATTTAAAAGGTTGACAAGAGGGGAAAACAGAATGACAGAAGAGCTATTTAAATAAGGTATTTTCAGCGGGTCACCTTATTTTTGCCGACAGAGTAAAACCTATGATTTATTTCTTGCAAACCAGTCTGAATAGTGCGGATTCCGGCTCTTACTTGCCGGTAGCCCTGCAGATTTTTATTGCCGTAGGACTGGTGGTCTTTCTCACTGTCGTTACCCATTTATTAGGTCCCAAAAGAAAAACTTCTGATAAGCTGCAAAACTTTGCCAGTGGTATCGAATCACATGGTGATGCACGCCAGCCGATGGCGATCAAGTATTTCCTGACCGCTATCTTATTTGTCCTGTTTGATGTAGAAGTGATCTTTTTTTATCCTTACGCGGTAAATTTTAAAGGGCTTGGCTGGGAGGGATTCTGGGCAGTAACCCTATTTGTTGGATTCTTCCTGTGCGGGTTTATATATATTATTAAAAAAGGTGCTTTGAAATGGGAAGATTAGTAATGAATAATTAAAAATTAATAATTAATAATTACTTGAACTTCGGCATAGTATTATCAGTTATCAGACCATAGATAATTATTAATTCTTAATTCTAAATTCTTAATTAAAAATGGCTCGCCCAGTATCATATAACCTGATCAAAAAACCGCTGGAGGCTGATATCAGCATGGCGGAGATGCCGGAAGGCAGTATGGGCGAAGGATTTTTTGCCACCAAACTGAACAACGTGATCGGCCTGGCCCGGAAAAATTCAATCTGGCCGCTTCCCTTTGCTACTTCCTGCTGCGGTATTGAATTCATGGCTACCATGGGTTCACATTATGACCTCGCAAGATTTGGTTCGGAAAGAGTGGGGTTTTCT
>JANMKG010000220.1:0-2441 GCA_031371915.1 Chitinophagaceae bacterium
CGTTGAAAGGATGCCGACGTGGGAAAGTTAAAATATCGTTCGGTTATTTGTTTTTTGGCCTTTCTGTCAGGTAGTCAAAACGTTTACCCGTTACTTCTGCCATATCGGGAATGGCTTCAGCCCTGTATTCCCCTGCATCCAGTTTCTTTTTGGTTGCTGAGAAAGCTTCAAGGGTTTTCTGTATATCCTCGTCCGTGTGCACGGCGGTGGGAATAAGACGGTAAATGATATTCCCTTTGGGAATTACCGGGTACACCACGATGGAACAGAAGATGTGGTAATTTTCGCGGATATCCATTACCATGGCAGTAGCTTCCGGCAATTCTCCTTTCATATAGATCGGGGTTACAACGGAATCTGTTTTGCCGATATCAAAACCTCTTTCTTTTAATCCCTGCTGTAATTTTTTTGCATTCTCCCAGAGTTTGTCCTTGAGCTGTGGTTGTGTCTTTAATAATTCAAGACGCTTCAGGTTACCCACTACAAGCGGCATGGGCAAACTTTTGGCGAATATCTGCGAACGAATATTATAACGGATATAATCAATGATCTGTTTGTCACCGGCAACAAAAGCGCCGATCGAAGCCATTGATTTGGCAAACGTAGAAAAATAAAGATCGATCTTATCCTGCACACCCTGTTCTTCACCCGCACCGGCTCCTGTTTTCCCGAGGGTGCCGAACCCATGCGCATCATCTACCAGCAGGCGGAATTCATATTTATCTTTTAAAGCGGCGATCTCTTTCAGGTTGCCCTGGTCGCCCGCCATACCAAACACACCTTCGGTGATCACGAGGATACCGCCGGCTTTTTGTTTCTCTATTAAAGCGGTTGCTCTTTGTAATTGTTTTTCAAAATCCTCCGTATCGTTATGTTTATACACATACCGGTGACCGGGATGCAAACGTAGACCATCGATGATACAGGCATGACTTTCGGCGTCGTACACGATCACATCATGACGACCGCACAATACATCAATGATACTCACCATCCCCTGGTAACCATAGTTCAGCAAGGCCGCGTCTTCCTTGTTTTCAAAAGCAGCCAGTTCGGCTTCCAGTTGTTCGTGGAGATTACTGTTCCCGCTCATCATCCTGGCACCCATCGGGAGGGCCAAACCATATTTCGCCGCGCCATCGGCATCTGCTTTTCTTACTTCGGGGTGATTGGCCAGTCCGAGGTAATTGTTCAGGCTCCACACGATCATTTCCTTTCCGCGAAAGATCATCCGGCTGCCAATATCTCCTTCTAGTTTTGGAAAGGCAAAATAGCCATGTGCTCTTTCACGATGCTGCCCGAGAGGACCCGCATTCTTCATTAATTTCTCGAAGATATCTGCCATAGTATGAATTGTTTTAATGATCCGGTCATTGACCGGAAGCCGCAAAGGTAAGGGATTGGCAGTTTTTTGGCAATGACATGAAAACCAAGATAAATACTGAACCACATAGGAACATAGACCACATTAGTAAAACACATAGCTATGTGAATCCTTATGTTTCTATGTGTCTATGTGGTTCCAAAACATGTAATTCTTTAGTGAATTAGATTTTCTTCTTTAGCTCATTCCACTTTACTACCAGTTCCTGCAATTGTTTTTGCGCAATGGCCAAGGCACTGATCGTTTGCGCTGTCGGTGGCCGGTCACTGTCCTGTAACGTATTAAAGAGGGAAGTAAAAGCATTATTGAGTCTTCCAAAACTTGGTTCCTGGCTGCCGGGCAGTGTATTTTCCAGTTGCCCCGCCTGTTTTTCCAATGGTCCTAATTTTTCCGCCACATGTATCTCAGCGCTGGTGAGTTGAGATTGAAGACCGGCCCGGAAACGGTGTACTTCCTGTTGCAGGGCCATAGATTGTTTTCTTCCTTCGTAGCATTTAAACGACATATCATGTTGCTGCTGCAGCTCTGCCACGGATATTTTTACCCGGGGGTCCATTTTTATTTCGAATGATTGGTTATAAACATTTCCGTTCACTGTTAACTGCGCAATATAAGTACCCGGCATCACCCAGGGTGAAGTAGGATCAGGCGCCGTATTCATATAGGTAGCTGCGATAGGATAGGAAGGAGGTAATTCAAGCGGTGTATAATGCATATCCCAGGTAAAACGATGTGATCCTTTCCTGGCGGAAAGTAATTGCTGCGGGCGAATCCAGTAGGGCGGGGTATTGTCCGCAGGGATCTTGTACATACTGTCAAGACTGCTATACCTTCTCACCAATTTATTTTTTGCATCCCGGATCTCCAGTGATACTTCATCACTGTTTGCGCTTGTATAATAATTAATGATCGCACCGTCGGGTGGATTGGCCCCTGCACGACTTCCAAAGTCGTCTTCATCCAGCTCGGCCACGACCACACTCCGTTCCGCCATCCGTCGTATCGCGCGATCGTCCACAACTCCATTCTCTGGACGGGCGGAAAACTCAAGTGATCC
>JANMKG010000269.1:0-8934 GCA_031371915.1 Chitinophagaceae bacterium
CTTCTTTGTCCTTTTCCTTTTCTTCCTTTTGCGCCAGCACAGCAGCCGGAAGCAGCAAAGCAACCGCGAGGACAATAGCGGAGAATTTCACCCAGGTCTGTTTCATACATTTAAATTTATAAATTATCTACGTTAAGTTTCGTAGACCAAATATAAAGACATTTTTTGAAATACGAAATGTTTCGGAAATGTTAAATGGCCGGTCATTTTTGAGGGGTACTATTCTGTGATGAGCGGGTTGAATATCTCGTAGGTTTTCGAAGGGTGATCGTCCACTATCTCATCTCCAACATATTGCATATCACACTTCTCTAACACTTTCAGGGAGGCTGTATTTTGGGGCATTGCCCTCCCCACGATACGCCGGAGTCCCTGTTTTTCAAACCCATATTTGATACAGGCATAAGCGGCTTCCGTCGCATACCCTTTTCCCCAGGCCTTTTTAAGGAACCGATATCCAAGGTCAATTTCATTCCTTTCGGGCCTGGTCTTTAACCCACACCACCCGATAAACTCCAGATCCGGTTTTACATGCACTGCCCAGCGTCCATGATTATAAAGAGCGTATTGAGGGAGGATAGTTTGTTCAAGTACTTCGCGGGCCTGTTCCACATTTTTTATAGGATCTCCTGTATACATGATGACATCCGGGTCCAGGTTGAGTTTGTAAATCAGCGGTGCGTCTTCAATGGTGAACGTGCGGAGTATTAAGCGATTTGTTTCGATAATGATATTCATAGCTTACAACAAATTCTTAACCGCTGCGATCACCCCGGCCAGGTTACTTACATCCTGTCCTCCTGCTGTTGCCAGTGTTTTCTGACCTCCACCACCACCTTTTATCAGCGGGGCGATATGTTCCTTGATGATCTTCCCGGCATCTAAATTTTTTGCTGCCGCCACGGTGTCTGAGATCCCTATGGCGACAAAAGGTTTGCCATCGATATTAACACATAATACGGCCACATGATCCCGTAAATGATGTTTTAAATCGAAACAAAGTTTCTTTAATGCTTCTGCATTGCTTACTTCAATGATGTCCCCGATAAAATTCACACCGTTAATGATCTCGTCTTTTTGTAAAAGTTCATTACGTATCACCACCAGTTGCCGGGCTTCCAGGGATTCAAGGTGTTTTTTAAGGTCGGCATTTTCAGCCTGCAGGTTCCCGATCGCTTTGCTGATGTCCTTTGGATTCTTTAAAGCCTCTTTCAGTTCATCCAGTATCCTGAAATGTTCATTAATATATTCTTCTGCCAGCTTACCGCAAACCGCTTCTACCCGCCTGACTCCTGCCGCTACAGCTGATTCACTGGTTAGTTTGAAGAAACCCAGTTCACCCGTCGAACCTACATGGGTACCACCGCATAACTCTACCGAATAGGCGGGATCAATGATCACCACTCTTACTACATCTCCATATTTTTCGCCGAACAAAGCCATAGCCCCAAGCTTCATGGCTTCTTCTTTGGGCATTTGTTTAATGACAACAGGAATGTTCTCCCTGATCTTTTCATTGACCAGGGCTTCCACTTTCATCATCTCCTCATCCGTCAATTTAGCGAAATGAGAAAAGTCAAACCGAAGATGTTCCTCGTTGACCAATGACCCTTTCTGGGCGACATGCGTTCCCAGTACTTTTCGTAAAGCCGAATGAAGCAAGTGAGTGGCCGAGTGATGGAGTTCGGTGTGCTTTCTTTTTAAAGTGTCTACTTTAAGGATTACCTCTCCCGAAAGATCAGCGGGAATACTTTCCGTGAAATGAATAATAAGGTCATTATCTTTTTTTGTATCACTCACTATTATCTTTTCACTATTTACTATTATCTCTCCCCTGTCTCCTACCTGGCCGCCGCTTTCGGCATAAAAAGGGGTAGTATCCAATACAAGTTGGTAACCTTCTTTCCCTTTTGCTTTTACTTTACGGTATTTTAAAACAGATGCTTTTGCTTCAAGGCAATCATAGCCCACGAATTTATTAGTTCCTTCTTTCAACACGATCCAGTCCTCTTTGTCAACGGCAGTGGCGGCACGGCTGCGATCCTTTTGCTGTTTCATTTCTGTTTCAAATTCCTTTTCGTCCACAGCAAGGTTATTTTCCGCTGCAATCAGCCTGGTAAGATCAACCGGGAATCCATAGGTATCATATAACTCAAAAGCATCTCTTCCTGCTATTTGTTTTGCGGAAGCTGAACCGATAATGTCATCCATTCTTTTTAAGCCTTTATCCAGGGTCCTTAAAAAAGCATCCTCTTCTTCTTTCACCACCCTGCTTACAAAATCAAGCTGTTTGTACAATTCCGGAAATACAGTTTCAAATTGTTTGGCAAGACCTAGTAATAACTTGTGCAGCAGGGGTTGTTTATAATCGAGGTATGAATAATAATACCGCACTGCTCTTCTAAGAATGCGTCGTATCACATAACCCGCACCGGTATTGGAAGGCAGTTGCCCGTCAGCGATCGTAAATGCGATCGCCCTGATATGATCAGCAATAACACGAAAGGCAATAGCCCCCCTGCCCCCCGCTGAAGCCTCCCCAAACCCCTCCGAAGGAGGGGCTTTAGACTCCGATACTTCGGGGTTATATTTCTTGCCTGTGATTTTTTCTGTCGCAGCGATTGTCGCTGTGAAAATATCCGTATCATAATTACTCTGCTTCTGTTGAAGCACCCGCACCAACCTTTCCAGTCCCATCCCGGTGTCCACATGTTTTGCAGGTAAGGGTTCAAGGGTTCCGTCTTTTTTCCGGTTGAACTGGATGAATACATTGTTCCATATCTCGATCACCTGCGGGTGATCATTGTTCACCAGGTCCTTCCCGGGTATCTTTTTTCTTTCTTCTTCCGCCCGGCAATCCACGTGTATTTCGGTACAAGGACCACAGGGACCCGTATCTCCCATCTCCCAAAAATTATCTTTCTTGTTTCCAGGGATGATCCGGTCTTCTGATACATATTTCTTCCATTCATTCAAGGCTTCCTCATCCTTTGGTAACCCTTCCTTTGCATCCCCTTCAAAAATGGTAACGTATAATTTGTCTTTATCCAGTTTGTATACTTCGGTCAGTAATTCCCAGCTCCAGGCAATGGCTTCTTTTTTAAAATACCCGCCTGCCGGACGGGCAGGATCGCCAAAGCTCCAGTTACCCAGCATCTCGAACATGGTGTGGTGGTAAGTATCCACCCCCACTTCTTCGAGATCGTTGTGTTTGCCACTAACCCGGAGGCATTTTTGTGTATCGGCCACCCTTGGGTTAGCCGCTTTTTTATTGCCCAGGAAATAATCCTTGAACTGGTTCATGCCTGCATTAGTGAACATCAGTGTAGGATCATCCTTTACCACGATCGGTGCTGAAGGCACAATCTCATGTCCTTTTGATCGAAAAAAATCCATGAAAGCCTGTCGTATGTCTGCGCTGGTCATCATATGGTTGCTGGTTTCAGGGTACTGGATGCTGGTTGCTTAAAGCAGAAAGTGGTTAATAGCCAACATAACCTTTTAAAAGTTGGGGAAGTATCCTTTGGGTATATTGATATAAGTACTGTTGCTGCTAACATAAGCATTTTCCCTTTCTCTTGATTAACAACCAGGTATAGTGGGTTGATTTTTGCGGTTTATCGGGTTATATTTGTCCACCCCTCAATATTTCCCTTCCTTCCATTTCGGTAAAACCGGGATTGCAAAGGTAAAATATTCAGGTGGCATTTTTCCGGGACCAGGTTTAAGGCCGCTTCATGAAGAAAATCAAATATTACTATAATACCAATACGCTTCGTTACGAAAAGCTCGAAACCCCTTTGCGGGTAAAATTGTTGCGAATCTTTGGATTTATTGCCGCAGCGCTTGTGACGGCCGGACTGATTTCTTATGTCGCCTTCCAGTTCATCGGCTCTCCCAAGGAAAAGATACTCCAGCAGCAGAATGAGGACCTGCGGGACAATTACCGACAGCTAAAAGACCGGATAGAATCTATCCAGCAACAAATGCAGGAACTCGAAAAAAGAGATAACAATGTGTACCGGGCTATTTTCGAGGCGAGCCCCATACCTGACAGCGCCAGGGCCAAGGAACTGGAAAATAAACTCGAGATCGCTACGATCCAGAAATTAAGAGATAACCAGCTGGTCACTGCCATTGTTAATACCCTGAATAATCTAACCAGCCGGATGGCCGCGCAAAAAAAATCCTATGATGAAGTGGAGGACCTGGTAAAGAATAAGCAACAATTGCTTTCGCATACACCAGCCATTCAACCGGTAAGTAATAAAGACCTGAACCGGATAGCTTCGGGATTTGGCTACCGTATCGATCCCGTCTATAAGACCACTAAATTCCACGCCGGTCTTGACTTTTCAGCACCACAGGGAACTCCCATCTACGCTACCGCGGATGGTACTGTAACAACGGCCGGTAGCACGGGTAACGGTTATGGCAACCACGTTGTGATCCAGCATGGCTATGGGTATGAAACATTGTATGGTCACATGGTAAGGGTAAAAGTGAGAGGCGGGCAAACTATCAAAAGAGGTGAAGTGATTGGCTGGGTAGGCAGCACCGGGAAATCAACCGGGCCACACTGTCATTATGAAGTACACAAGAACGGCGAAAAGATCGACCCCATCTATTTCTTCTATAATGATCTTACGCCAGAACAGTTCGATATGCTGCTGAAAAAAGCGGCGGCCTCCAATCAAAGCTTCGATTAGGAGGTACAACACAGAAGCCCAGAGTTTTTGAGTTCCACAGAGAAGATAAGTAACTCTCTGTGCGTCTCTGTATCTCTGTGTTGTACCTCTCCTTCCAGACTATAACTGATTTTTCCACATTGATGTATAACTGCAAAGTCTCTCTGTATTGCATCGTACCTTTATAGGCATGGGAAAACAACTGTCACAAATAACTTTTGATTTTATTGCTATGGAGGAGGCAGAAAATACTTCTGCAACCGATTCTCCCGTTATAGTGGAAGAAAAGGTTGCCATGCAAAAAGAAGAAGAAATGCCAGTGGACAATGAAGCGCTACTAGAAATCAAAAAAGATAACCCTGCCGTGGTTTCTACGCCGTCAGCGGGTAAGCGGGGACGCCGTTCGCTGAAAGATATTGCCATACATGCCGACCTGGTCAATATCCCCCCGGATGACATTCTTTTTCAAAAACAGTATTATTCGATCGGTGAAGTGGCCGTAATGTTCCGCGAAAACCAATCACTGATCCGCTATTGGGAAACGGAATTTGATATCCTTCAGCCACGCAAGAACCGCAAGGGCGACCGTTTTTTCCGGCCGGTGGATATCAAGAATTTGGTCCTTATCTATGACCTCCTCCGCCGCCGCAAATTCACGATTGAGGGCGCCAAGGATTACCTGAGGAAAAATAAAAAAGCCGAACAGAAATTCACGATGATACAGTCATTGGAGAAGATCAAGGGATTTCTGCTTGAGCTAAAGGCCAATCTTTAGCCCCTCTAAATCTCCCCTAAAGGGGAGACTTTTGCAACTTTAACAAGCCTTCCTTCATCACCCTTTTTATATTTGCCATCTATTTATTCGACACCATGAAGAAATTGATCTTACCAGTATTAGCCTGTTTACTGCTTACCCAGTTCGCAACTGCTCAGAACCAATACCAGGTCTTGTCTGAAAGACCCGGTGAAAAGACCTTTAAAGGCATCATTTCCCGGGACCTTGTCCAGTATGATACTGCTTTTAAATGGTATGCCGAGAACCTGAAAGGTTATACCCCGAATGCAGAAGCGCTTGCGGGCCTGAAAAAAAATGCCGATTCCATTCAACTTCTCACATTTATGGGAACCTGGTGCGAGGATTCACATTTTATCATTCCTAAATTCTATGCGTTGACCGATGCCGCGGGTTTTTCTAATGACCGGATCACCCTGATCGGTGTAGACCGGCAAAAGAAAACACTGAGTCATCTCTCGGAAGCCCTGGATGTAAAGAATGTGCCTACGATCATTGTTCTGAAAAATGGCAAAGAGGTTGGCAGGGTAGTCGAGTTTGGTAAGTATGGGTTATTTGATAAAGAACTGGGAGAGATCCTCAGTTCCATTAAGTAAATGATCAGGCATCTTTGCTGAGACGCACATCGGTACTGGCACCCGCGATCTCAATATTCAATTCTTCCATTAGTTTTAATGCTTCCAGGTTGATCTCTTCCCTGATCTTATTAAACTCTTTAATGGTCACCGGAGCTGTATAATAATCCGATACGAGTACGAGTGCATTTCCCGTGATCTCTGACATAACTACATTCGATTCTTCTATATCTTTCCTGCCTGCTATCTTCCTGATCCCGTTTAATAAGAGCTCCAATTTTGCAACAGGGGTCTGTAACCCCAGCTCCAGTTTCAGGTCACCGCGCCGTTGGCTCCGCAGCGTTAAATTATCCAGGACACTATCTACCATTTGTTTGTTGGGAACACTGACAAGGGTCTTCCGGTCCGATCTGATCCGGGTGCTGCGAAGACCGATCTTTTCCACCGTACCGGTTATATTCAGCACTTTTACAAGATCTCCGAGGGTAAAAGGTTTATCAAAAAAGATGATAAAGGAAGCGATCAGGTTTTCGAGGCTTTCCCGCAAAGCGAGTGCAATAGCGGCTCCCACAATACTCAACCCGGTTACCAGGTTCCCGACATTGAGATCAAAAGCATAATTCAGGATCATCATCACCCCAACGATCGAAATGACTACTTTAAAAAAATCCCGGAAGAAAACAATCAGCTGGTTATCCGTCTGATCAGGAGTAAGGTCAGCCTTCTTTTCTAATATCGTGGCGATAAAGTCAATGATCCGAAGCAGTAACCATATAAAAGAAACAATGAGAATGATCGTGGCCATGCAATGCAGTACCTGTTTGACGCTGTACTGGTAGATCTCTACATTCAGCCGCGTGGGAAAATTAAGCTTGTGCAACCCGATGATGGCAACAAGGATGAGCAGGAAAAAACCAAGTGGCTGGATGACCAGGCTGGTAAAGGATCTTTTGTCTACGTCCTTCCAGATCTTGCTCACCAGTTTGAACAACAGACCCGCCAGGTACCGGGAAATGATCCGCTTCAGGATAATGACGAACAAAATAACACCTGCAACAATCAAGTAATTCTTTATTGGATTGTCCAGCCATACCTGTTCGAGGAAATCATTCATGCCGTCGGAAAAATTTGAGCCCTAAAAATATTGAATCCGGGGGAGAACGGGTCAGCGAATGGAATAAATTAAGACACAGTTATCTTTCCCGGAACAGGCGGGTCGCAGCGCATAAAGCCGGGACGAAGAAAAATTAAAGGCCTTGCTTTTGTAAATTTCTTCCGGCATTTTCCAGTCATCCACCCGGAAAGTACTGATCTCGTAACGGTACAGTATATCGGCTCTTGACCCAAAGATATATTTACCGGCTACTTTGAAGTTTTGCCAGTGCTGGATCATGATATTATTCTTCAGGGCCCCAAAATAATCAAATACATACACACCCAATGTGGAATCATAGATATAGACATATTTGTTCTCATCAAATATCTTCAGGGGCGAAGGTGCCTGGCCAAGCAACAGCCGAAAATCGGGTGTCTCCAATAAAAGTTTCCCATCTTCACCTATCTTTTTCAATTTGCCTTCGAGCTCATCGTATACCCATATTTTATTATCGTAGGACTGACCGATGGCCTTTGCCTGGAGTATCTTCTGTTTTCTCAGGTCAATGGTATTTACCACATTCAGGAAACGGTCGAGCATGACCACGGTAGCAAAATCATTGTAATAAACCAATACTTTCAAGGGGTTGGAGACATCGATCAAAGTGGCTTTACCATATTTCTTGATATCGTTGAAGACCGCGACCGAATCACCGTTTGCATCAAATTTCTTAACCTGGTTGCGGCTGTTAAGAATATAGACATTATCCAGGTTGTCTACCGTAAAATCAACAATATCCCCCGACAGCGTTCTCAGGAGGCTGAACGTGGTATCCGTTTGTGCCTTGCTATAAAGCGACAAGCAGGAAAATAGCAATAATATACCCAGTGATCTTTTCATTAATTACGGATGATCTTATCTTCTTTTCCCTGGTAAGATCTTAATTCCAGTGACGAGCCATCAAATACGGCATATGTATAATACCGTATCCAGTCGCCCAGGTTGATATAACGGGCCTCACCCCCTTCCTCTCTCCCCTGCGTGGAGATGGGAGTTAGACGATAATCAATCGGCAGGTGTCTATGCCCAAACACAAAAAAATCGATCTTTTTTCCGGCCAGTACCTCTTTACAATAAGTGATCAGCCATTCTTTGTCTTCCCCCAGGAATATTTCTTCCGAAGCACCTGTTTGGGCCCGGCTGCGGCGGCTTAAGAAATTGGCCAGTCCCATGCCCATCCTCGGGGGAAAGATCCCAAACAGCCATTTGCTAACGGGGTTACGGAATATCTTTTTCAATCTTTTATAACCATGATCACCGGGTCCCAATCCATCACCATGACCGATCAAAAAACTTTTCCCGCTTCGTTCAAATTCTTCCGGTTTGAAATAAACGGGGATGTTCAGTTCTTTTTGAAAATAATCCCGCATCCACATATCGTGGTTACCAACAAAGAAATGGATGGGTATACCGCTGTCGGATAATTCAGCCAGCTTACCTAACAATCTCACATAGCCTTTGGGTACTACCCTCCGGTATTCATACCAGAAATCAAACATATCCCCGACCAGGAAGATCTCGGTAGCGTCTTTTTTTATCTCATTAAGAAATCGCACCAGCAATCGTTCTCTTTCAAGGCTACTCGTATGATCCGGTGCCCCGAGGTGAAAATCAGAAAGAAAATAAATTTTGCTGGCCACTGGATTGATTTAGAAATATGGTTTACGCAAGCTATAAGAAGAAAGGAAGCAGGCTGTTTATTCCTGTACCTTTTTGCCCAGG
>JANMKG010000282.1:0-8073 GCA_031371915.1 Chitinophagaceae bacterium
GAACCACGCTCGACCAGGGCCCTGCCCGGGGCGAGGGGTACCATTCGGGCCAGTCGCTGCCACCCAATTCTTTTTGCAAATCGGTCTCATAATCAGCAAGCGTGGCATAGGGTAATTCAAGGATGAGGCGGTACCCCTCCCCGCTGAAATCTGTCAATACGCGACTACCCGGAGGTTGCAACAATAATTTCTTTTGCCTCCCTTCATCGATCAATGCTTTAGCCTCTTTGTAGCGCCCAAATTGCAGGTGAAATATCTCGCGGATGATATACATAACAATTTTTTATTCAGCTAAAGTTCCTGAATTCTTTTCTTTCCGGAAAGGCTGTCTTTTCCAGTAGGTCAAACTCCGCCAGGCCCATTCCAGCGGACCAAACCGGAAATAATGCAGCCAGATATTACTGTAGATGATCTGGAATAACCACACAGCGCCAACAACATAATATACTTCATGCCGTTCTAGTTTCCCATACATTCCAAAACCAACACCATAAAAGATTAAGCCGCATAAAAATGATTGCGCCAGGTAGTTGGTAAACGCCATTTGCCCGACCGGGCGCATCAGAGCAAATAACCACTTAAACAACCCGGACTTGTATAAGAGCATCAATAACCCAAGGATACCGATAGAACGAAAGGTCCTTGACATTTCATAAAATACGAAGTTGATTTTTTTGGTGTATTCATACCAGTTGAAGTCCATATCTACCATCTGTTGTAACCGGATATAGGACAACGTCAATCCTATACCCAGGCCGATGATAAACATCCCCCCATACACTTTGATACTGGCCTGGCCGGTTAAGATCCCCATTTTGAAAAAAGCCATGCCCAGGAACATGAATAAGAGCACATCCCAAACACCAAAAAAAAGATACCGTACCAAACTGTTAGTATAATTATCCGTCCTGTACTCATATAAGGTCTCATAATCCCCGGTGTTCTTTGCAATGTTCTTTTTCATCCGCTTCACTTTGCTCTCCGGGGTATTCTTTTCTTTAAACTCCTTCATAGCAGTCAGTCGTTCCTTCTGAATATCTGTAAGCTTATTGATACTTGTATCCATAGCAGCGATCATTTCACCGCGATGGATCATTTTTTTATCCTGGTAAAAGTCCCTGTTTTCCCTGGCCAGCATAAAGATGAAACAAAGACCGGCGCCGATCAGCAAGGCCTTTGGCGATAATTTACGGAATGAATACATGATCATCCCCAGGCAGGCATAATCCAGTAATATATCACCCCACCATAAGAGTACGAAAACATCAAACAGGGAAAAGACCATTAACCATAACTGGCGGCGGAAAAAATAATCCGCCGGCAACATTCCATCAACTCTTTTTTCTTTGCCCCCGATAAAAAGCAAAATACCCGCACCAAACAACATAGAGAATAAGGCACGTTGAGTTCCTTCGGGAAACCACTCCACAAAATGCCAGACACTGAAATTAATAGTGCCATACTCGTTCAATACAGAAGGGTCCCAGCCAGCAGGTGGTGGCAATCCAAATCCTGGAATATTCATCAGTAGGATTCCCAGGATTGCAAATCCCCTGAGGCTGTCCAGTATAACGATCCTTTCCTGCTGACTTACAGGTGCGGCACCAGGTGTAATGATTGCATCTGCCATATAGCGTGGTTAAGTAATTTTTTAAACGACCAGGTTAGATTCTTCCGTAGGGTTGTTTTTTCGCATCGGTTGTCTTTTCCAGTAGGTCAAACTCCGCCAGGCCCATTCCAGCGGACCGAAGCGGAAAAAGCGCAACCAGATATGACTCCAGGTGATCTCCAGGACCCAGGTGGCAAGCACTACATAATACATTTGAAAACGGGTGAGCTTACCATACATACCAAAACCAACACCATAAAAGAATAACCCTACCAGCAGGGATTGCATAAGATAATTGGTGAATGCCATTTGACCAACGGGACGCATGAGTGCGAACAGCCATTTAAACCACCCGGATTTGTACAAGAGCATGATCAGTCCAAAAATACCCAGCGCCCTGAACGTGCGGGAGATTTCATAAAATTCGAAGGAGGTATTCTTTGTGTAGTCGAAATAATTGAACTTATAATCGATCAGTGGCTGTAACCGGAAATAAGACAGCACGAGTCCTAGCCCAAGACCACCAATAAATAATCCCCAGTAAACTTTAGAAGATGCTTTTCCAGTCAACACCCCATTTTTGAAAAAAGCCATGCCCAGGAACATGAAAACAAAAATGTCCCAGCCTCCGTAGTAGAGATAATTTATTTCTCCTCTGAAACTTCTTTCGCTCTGGTATTCATAAAACCCTCCATAACTACCCCGGACTGTTGCCAGGTTTTTTTCCATTTTTTTCAATTTAGCTTCCGGGGTTGTTTTTTCTTTCATTTCTGTCATGGCACCCAGGTCTGCTTTTTGCTCGTCGGTCAGTTTGGTAACCGTTGTATCCATCTTTGCGATCATCTCTCCTTTATAGATCATTTTCCTGTCGCGAAAGGCATCCACATTTTCTCTGGCTGTCATTAACAATAAAGAGATAACAGCTCCCACGATCAGCGCTTTGGGAGTAAGGCGCCGAAACGCAAACATGATCATCCCCAGGCAGGCATAGTGAAATAAAATATCCCAGAACCACAAAAGGATAAAAGCGTTGAATAATCCAAAGACCATCAGCCATAACTGGCGCCGGAGAAAATAATCGGCAGGCCATAAGCCCTCCACTCTTTTTTCCTGTCGCGTCACAAATAAAATGATCCCGGCGCCAAAGAGCATGGAGAACAAAGCCCGTTGACTGCCTTCCATGAACCATTCGATATAGTACCAGGCTTTAAAATCACGGGTGCCCCATTCATTAAGCACGGAAGGGTCATACAAGACCGGGTCGGGTAACGCAAAGCCAGGTATATTCATCAATAAGATACCCAGGATGGCAATGCCTCTTAAAGAATCGAGAAGGATAATACGTTCGGATTGGTTGACGGGAGCCGCCAGTGTGGTAGACATGTAGTGTTGGTTTTGGTGGTGCTAAGGCAGGAGTAAACAGCTTGCACAGGGGGAATTACCAACAAATTATAGATTATTATTGATTATTAAATAAAAAACGCCTGTCTAAAGACGGATTTTTTTATTCCTGGACATTCGATCAATAACTCAGTAGTTTTTGGATCGTTTCATCCAGTCTTGCTTTCGCCATAAAATTATTTTCCAGTTCAATGCTGAAGGGGATAGGTGTGTCTAAAGATGCACAGCGCATCACGGGTGCGTCCAGCAATCCAAAACAATTTTCCCCGATCCAGGCAGCGATCTCCCCGCCGATACCTCCCACCAGCGTGTCTTCATGCAGTAGTAAAACTCTCCCGGTTCTTTGTACGGCTTCCCGGATAGCAAAATAATCCAGTGGCAACAGGGTGCGCAGGTCCAGTATATCGATGGATATCTCCGGATGCTCGGCTGCATAATCTTCTGCCCAATGTACAGCAGCACCATATGTAATGATGGAAATTTCTTCGCCTTCTCTTACATGGCGGGCTTTCCCGATCTCAATGGAATAATAATCCTCCGGCACGGGTCCGCTGACAGAACGGTACAACGCCTTATGCTCAAAATACATGACGGGGTTGGGGTCGTTGATCGCGGCGATCAGCAAACCCTTAGCGTCAATTGGCGTGGAGGGGTAAACAACTTTTAATCCCGGTGTTTTTACAAACCATGCTTCGTTACTCTGGCTATGAAATGGACCCGCGCCAACGCCGCCGCCTGTTGGCATGCGGATCACCACATCGGCGTTCTGGCCCCAGCGGTAATGGATCTTTGCGAGGTTATTGATGATCTGGTTAAACCCCACTGTTACAAAATCCGCGAACTGCATTTCCATCATGCTTTTATATCCTTCCAGTGATAAACCCAATGCGGCCCCGACTATGGCGCTTTCGCAAAGTGGTGTATTCCTTACTCTTTCTTTTCCAAAATCATCGACAAACCCTTCTGTTATTTTAAAAGCGCCCCCGTATTCTGCAATATCCTGCCCCATAAGGATGAGATTGGGATGTTGTTGCATGCTTTGATGGAGGCCTTGTTTGATGGCATCGATGATTCTGAGCTCAGCCGATGGTCTAGCGTCCATGGTCCATGGCTTTGAATTATCAATCACCCTGGCTCCTGGCTCTGGGCTCATGACTATTGGCTTCGCATACACATCTTCCAGTTCTTCCTCTGTATCAGCCACAACAGGTCGTGTATTGAAACCGATCGCCAGTTCGCTTTCAATTTTTTCTTTGAACTCATTCCGTATATCCCCGATATCAATTTCCTTGAGCACATTGCTTTCAATTAAAAATCTTTCATAGCTCTTGACCGGGTCTTTCATTTCCCATAACCTGAAAAGATCAGCGGGTACATATTTAGTACCGCTGGCTTCTTCGTGTCCCCGCATCCTGAACGTAAGACATTCGATCAGGTAAGGTTTTTGATTCTTGATGCAGTAGTCTCTCACCCCTTTTACCGTATCGTATACCGAAAGAATATTATTTCCATCGATCTGTACCCCTTCCATGCCATAGCCCTTTGCTTTATCGACCAGGCTGATGCAACGGTATTGTTCATTCACCGGGGTGCTTAATCCATAACCATTGTTCTCAATAATAAAGATGACGGGCAAATCCCATACGGCGGCTACGTTCAGCGCTTCATGAAAATCACCTTCGCTGGTTCCGCCATCACCGGTAAAGGCAAGGGAAACTTTATTCTCTTTTCTCAGCTTGTGTGCCAACGCGATCCCATCGGCAATGGCCAGTTGTGGCCCGAGATGCGAGATCATCCCACAGATATGATGTTCCTTGTTACCAAAGTGAAAACTTCTTTCTCTTCCTTTGCTGTATCCTTCCTGTGCTCCCTGCCATTGCATAAACAATTTATTCAGGGGCATGTTCCGCGAAGTAAATACGCCAAGGTTCCTGTGTAATGGCATGATCCATTCATCTTCCTGCAAAGCGAGGGTAGCGCCCACCGCAATGGCCTCCTGGCCAATTCCGCTAAACCATTTGGAGATCTTTCCCTGTCGCAACAGCACCAGCATCTTATCCTCGATCATGCGGGGCCAAAGGAGGTGACGGTAAAACTGGACCAGTTGTTCGTTGGATAGGTCTTTGGGGTCGAAGGTCATGTTGCGAAGGTACAACACAGAGGGACAGAGAGACAGAGTTACACAGAGTTTTAGGCAGGAAAATCCCTCATTGCTTTGTTGTAAACACCAGTTGCATTTTAAAACTTTTTGATAGGTTTACTCCTATGGCAACTGCGGAATGGTATAATTTGATAACCAAACGAATAATTAATTGTGCGATACAAGTTCATAAAGAACTTGGCCCGGGATTGATGGAATCTGTATATGATGTTTGTTTAAGGAAGGTCTTCCTGAGAGAAGGGCTGAATTTTAAGAGCCAGGTTGTGGTTCCGGTTTGTTTTAAAGAGGAAGTGCTGGATAAAATATTTGTGATCGATCTCCTGGTGGAGGATGCAATTGTAGTGGAGTTAAAATCAATTGAATCTGTTCTGCCAATTCACGAAGCCCAGTTGAGTACTTATTTAAAGCTGGCAAATAAAAAGCTGGGCCTGCTTATCAATTTCAATGTTGTTCTACTGAAAGAGGGCATACGCCGCAGGATCAACGGAAACTTAAACTCCGTGTAACTCTGTATCTCTGTACCTCTGTGTTGTACCTAAACCTACACCACTACCAACTCATAAAAATCCTCCGGCTGCAAATACTGCTGGGCAAGCCGCTGCAGTTCTTCCGCCGAGATCGTTTTGATAGTTTGAATGGAATCATAAAAGTATTGTTCCGTGAGGTTGTTGAGAATAATATTCTTCCAGCGGGAAATGATCTGGAAAGGGCCATCCAGGTCGCCGAGAATACCTCCCATCATGTAGTTCCTGACCAGCAACAATTCTTCTTCATCTACCAGCTCTTCGCGTAGCTCTTTCATTTCTTTATACACTTCCGCGATCGTTGCTTCGCACACATCTTTTCCTGCTTCTGTACTGATCATCCAGGCCGATTCATGAATATGGTTCTGCAAATAACTGTGGATCCCGTACGTATAACCTTTGTCCTCGCGGATATTGCTCATCAGCCTTGAACCAAAGAATCCACCGAACAGGGAGTTCAGTACCTGCACACGTAAGAAATCAGGATGATGGCGGTTAGGGAATGGCCGGGCGATCCTGATCGATCCCTGTACCCCTTCCGCGTCATTGGTCAGCCTGAATTTTTTCTCCGTCGCGGGCAGGGTGATGATCTTTTTATCTTCAACAGGCTGATTAGGCAGGTCGCCAAAATACTGGTCCAGTAAAACATCAAGCCCCTGTGGTAGTTTTCCCGCCACAAAAAGGACCAGCTTTCCCTGCTGGTAATATTTTTTATAAAACTCAAGCAACTGCTCGCGGTTCAGCACATCAAAATCCTCCTCGCTGCTGTATTTTCCATAGGGATGTTGTTCTCCGAATAAGTAAACATCGATCAGGCGGCTGGCCACGAAATCACTTTTCTTCAGGTTTACCCGCAACCGCTGCTTCATATTCTGTTTATAAATATCCAGTTCGTCCTGCGGTAAGACAGAGTCGGTGATCAGTTCTTTTACTACTGGTAACAGCTCCTTTATATGCTTAGCAAGACAATGAAGCGTGATGGTCGCGGTTTCATTATAACAAGCCCTGTTGAGGTAGGCTCCATAATATTCAAAATGTTCGTTGATCTGGAAGGCTGTCCTGGCCGAAGTTCCGTTGCGCAACAGGAAATTGGCAGTGGCAGCTACCAGGTTTTGTTCCTCCTGCCAGTTACCGGCAAAGAAGACCCATTCAAGCGATAACACTTCCTCAGCACCCGCGTTCACGCTATACACTTCCACCCCGTTTCGCAGGGTAAATTTATCGGCGGGTTTCAGCTGGAGATTAAAATCAACCGCATCAACTATTTCCGGGGCTTGTTTCCTGTCTGGCATAATAATTCCTTTCGTTGCTTCCTGGTTAATTATTGGAGAGATAATGGATCGTATTGCTGTTACTGTTGCGAAAGATCGTCCGGCTTTCCTGTAAAATATCTTCCGTGGTCACCGAAGCATATTTCTCCAGTTCAAAATTCATCCACGACGCATCGCCCAGCGTTTCATAGTAGGCAAGGCTGTTGGCCCGGCTCATCACGCTCATATCTTCAAAAGCGATCATGCTTTCCGTTTTATTCTTCACTTTCTGTAATTCCGCTTCGCTCACCAGTTCATTCTTCATTTTATCAAGCTCGGCTTCCACGGCCATCTCGGCTTCTTCCATTTTTATTCCTTTTACCAGCTTTCCTTCTATCACCACCAGTCCATTATCGGTGCTGCCAAAATGATGGCATTCGATATTACTGAAGAATTGTTTTTCTTTCACCAGGGACTGGTACAGCCTGGAAGAACCGCCACCACTCAGGATATCCGTCAGGAGGTCGATGATATAATAGCGCCTGTCCAGCCGTCCCGGCATATGCCAGCATTTGTATAAAGCATCCAGCGGCACATTGGCTTTTATCTCCAGTTTTCTTTCCGCCGTCTGCTCGGGTTCCTGCGGCAGGTTCCGCTTATAAGCAGAACCGGAGGGAATATCGCCAAACCATTTTTCCGCCAGCGATTTTACCTGTTCCACTTTCACATTTCCTGCCACTACCAGTACGGCATTCAACGGGCGGTAATGTTTAAAGAAGAAATTCTTTACATCGTCCAGTTGCGCGTTTTCAATATGGGATAACTCTTTACCGATCGTCATCCAGCGATAAGGATGTTTCTTGTACGCCAGTTCACGCATTTTATGCCATACGTCACCGTAAGGTTTGGTGAGATAATGTTCTTTGAATTCTTCACAAACCACTTTGCGTTGTGTCTCGAGACTCTTGTCGCCAAATGCCAGTGATAACATCCGGTCACTTTCGAGCCAGAAAGCGGTTTCAAGATTCTCCGCCGGGAGCTGGATATAATAATTGGTCAGGTCATTAGTGGTATAAGCATTGTTCTCTCCGCCCGCCATCTGGAGGGGTTCATCATAACTGGGAATAT
>JANMKG010000319.1:0-2280 GCA_031371915.1 Chitinophagaceae bacterium
CCAGCAATACCACCAACAGAAACATTAACCCACTTTTAATAACAAAGTTTTTCATCTCAATTATTTTTATTTTATATAATAAGTAAGACCCGGTACCTTATGCACGGTGCCATCAGGATATTGTGCCCTGATATTATCAACCGTAACAGTTCTGTTTGGACCAAGGCCTCTGATCATACCTAACGCTTTAGGGCTCCATGTATTGCCTGTACAAGGAGCTTCATCAAGATTTCCATCAGCGTCGTCAGCTACTAAGGTGAAGCTGACAACAGTATATTTTAGGTTCAGGGGGAAATCTTTAATGAAAGCGCCTACACCTGTTTGCGCTTTGAATTGACCCGATGTCATGTTCTCATTACTCATAACTCCTCCTACTGTAGCAACCGGGGCGGGGATATTGCGAACACGGAAAGCCTGGCTGCCAACAACTTTTCCATCAACTAAAATATTTACCTTACAATTGTCGGATTGCCCGGTCACTCTGGCAATGTATTTACCTCCCCCTTGCTTACTTATTGTTCCGCATTCAATGGATGCACTTACTCTATCGTCTCCAGCCCCGCTTGCAGCGATCACAATTTGATTATCCCAGCCGGCATACAGGACATTCATTTCCGGGAGTGCAATGGATGTATTAGATTGTCCTACTGTATATGGAATTGAGATGTCCTTGGTCTGTACTTTTCCATTCTGGTCAGTGTAAGAAATATGAACAGGAATAGTACGAGAACCAAGTGCACTTGCATTAAACTTATAATGTGCAGCTCCATCATCTCCGATAGGAACTCCCGCACCATTAATACTGATCTGCGGTGAAACTCTGGTACTAAAACCACCTACTCCCGCAGTTACTTCGATCTCCTGGCCAGGCTGTACATAATTCGCATTGGCTACCGCAATAGCAGCAAAAGCATCCTGTATGACCTCAACTTCTCCAACCTTCTGGTGGCAGAACGTTACAACTTTGTTTTCTGAAACTTTGATATCATTTTGAAATTTGGAAAGTATGGTAAGCGCTGCGATAGTAGGAACCATGTGGAAATATGATTCTTCCCAGCTTTTTTTGTTATCACCTGTCTGGGACTTAGGCTTTTCAAGATTAATAGGAAGAGAATTTACAAACGCAGCATTGATAGCTGTGTCTCTTTTTAATAGTTTGTCTTTGTAATCTTTTAATAACTGAAGTAGCTCTTTTCCTCTTCCTTTCTTTACAAAAACTCTTGTAGCAGCATCCAGTTGATCGTCCTTAAATCCTGCACCGTCGGTCTTATTTCCCCCTGCAGCCACCATTAGCTCCAATTTCATGGCCTCGATCTTGGAGTTCGCTTCGGTAGAATAGTCGACGATATCTTTGGCAATAGGTTGCCAGATCTTGGCTTTATCAGCATATTCAGGTTTGGCTAATTTACCAGTCAACGAAGTAAAGATCTGACCTGTAGATAGATTCGTTTGAGTATTAGAAGTTAACAGGCTATTGTTTACCGTCTTAAAGGCATTGAGGATCTCTGATGATACGTTCAGCGCCAGGAGCGCTGTAAGCACCAGGTACATGATATTGATCATCTTCTGCCGCGGTTCTTTAGGTAAAGACATGAAGAATTTCGGTTTTTAATTTTAGTAATAGTGACCTTTTTGCATCACGGATTCGGACAGTTTTGGTTTGCACTTCTTAGCCCTGTTCGAACAAAGAAGTGCAATTGTTAGTTTTAGTTGCGACCCTGCATTGCTGTGAGCATATTTCCATAAATACCATTCAGGCGGCCAAGGTTTGTAGCCAGGCTCCCGATCTGTTCCTGTACTTTCTTGGCATCTTCCGCGCTGTTAAGCATGGAAGCTGAGGTCTCGGAAAGTTTGCCATAGAAAGCATTCAAAGCTCTCAGGTGGTTATTGCTTTCCTGTAATTCCAACTCATAAATAGTATTCAGCGAAGAAAGATTCTTGGTAAGAACCTGTATCTGCTCATGAAAGTTTTTAGCGCCTTCTGTAGCCTGGTTAAATGCGCCTACGGAATCCGCCGCTGACATGTATGCGTTCTTTACCTTATCGAGATGACCTGTAACTTCTCTTGTTTTGGCAGCAAAATCATCGGTTGCAGAAATAGTATCTGTGATACCATTCATGCCGACAACTGTAGTATTGAGTTGCTTGAAGCCTTCACCCAAACGTTTCATGGTGTCGGGCGTGATGTCCGCTTCCATCAGCATTTTATCCATGCCTGCAAAACCCTTTCTTGCACTTTCACCGGCAACCACAAACTGTTCTTCATCATGAGTAGTATCT
>JANMKG010000322.1:0-2173 GCA_031371915.1 Chitinophagaceae bacterium
CTGCCGATACACCCCGGATACAGGAATGCCATATTACTATCGGGCATATTATTTGCCAGCTCGTGGAAGAAAAAAATATTTGCCCCAAACCCCTAAAGGGGCTTAAGAAAAATCTGTATGATCAAAGAGGCTCTTATACTGGCTGGCGGTTTGGGAACAAGATTAAAAGAAACAGTTCCTGACCTGCCCAAATGCATGGCCCCAGTAGCCGGGAGACCTTTTCTTTTTTATGTGATCAATTACCTGGGAAGCCAGGGGATTGAAAAATTTATTTTCTCCCTGGGATACAAACATGAATTGATCGAAGAATACCTGGCTGACCAGTTCTCTACTTTGCAATACCAAACAGTCATTGAAAAAGAACCGCTGGGAACAGGTGGCGCTATCCAACTGGCTCTGACAAAAGCAACTGAAAAAAATTTAGTGATCGCCAATGGAGACACCCTGTTCAAAGCTGATCTTCATAAAGCCGCCATCTTCCACGATCATAATAATGCAGAATGCACTTTATTACTGAAGCCGATGGAGGATTTTGATCGCTACGGCGTTGTAGATCTTGAAAAGGATGGGTTGCTAAGGAGTTTTAAAGAGAAACAATTTTATTCACGCGGGACCATTAATGGTGGTCTCTATATCCTGGATACAGCAAAATTCCTGGAGGAAAAATTCGCGGCAAAATTTTCTTTTGAAAAAGATTACCTCGAAAGATCATACAAAGAACGACGCATCTATGGGTTGGTGCAGGATGAATACTTTATTGATATTGGCATACCAGGGGATTATAACCGCGCACAAAGCGAACTAACCAAGCCCCCTCTTGCACTGGACAATGTTGATAAAAGCTGGACGATCTTCATTGATCGCGATGGCGTCATTAACCATGAGAAAAAAGAAGATTATATCCTTAACCAAGAGGAGTTCCGCTTTTACGATGGAGTGAAAGAAGCCCTGGCGCAGATCAGCAACAAATTTGGGAAAGTCATCCTGGTCAGTAACCAGCGTGGCGTTGGGAAAGGTTTAATGACAGAGGCTGACCTGGAAGCTATTCACAGGCAAATGCAGGCAGCAATCGAAGAAAAGGGTGGCCATATAGATCATATTTATTATTGCACCAGTACCGATAATAAACATCCCGACAGGAAACCCAATCCTGGTATGGCTTTTAGAGCCCAAAGTGATATCCCGGGGATCAACCTGGAAAAGTCGCTCATGATTGGGAATAAACCCAGTGATATGCTTTTTGGCCGGAATGCCGGGATCTACACGGTTTTTGTAGCAACCACCAACCCCGATATGGCTTTCCCCCACCCTGATATTGACCTCCGTTTTGACTCCCTGGCCCATTTTGCCAAAGCTTTATAGTTCCTCACAAAATTTTACAACCCTTTTTGCGTTCTCAGCATCTGTAGTAAGCTGTAACTTAGCATGATAAAATCAACAACCATCCTGGTGAAAAGAACCGTTTTCAATACCTGCCTGGTCATTCTTGCCCTTATTATCTGCCCCCATACTCTTTTTTCGCAAAAAATAACGAACGCTGATCTCAAAAAGCTCAGGGCCAAAGAAGATACGCTATCAGAATACTCCATGTATCTCAATACTGACAGCCTGCCGGAAGACCGGATGATCGCCGATAGTGCTTTCACCAAAACCCTGGTAAGAGCTTTGCAGGTCAGGAACTCTTTCTACTACCCTTTTGATTCTGTTCTGGGTATTTCTAAAATATATGCCCCCGACACCAGTTTTCGTATCATTACCTGGACGATCTCCTTTGACGATTACTACTCACGACAGAAAGGCGCTATCCAGTTCCGGACAGCGGATGGTTCGTTGAAATTACTTCCACTGCGTGATGTATCAGAATTTACAGGCAAACCCCAGGACTCTGTACGCGGCAGGAATAACTGGATTGGGGCGATGTATTATAATATGGTAAAGACCCAATACAAAGGCAAAAATTATTACACACTTTTTGGTTTCGATAATAATAATGCCATGAGCAGTATGAAATGGATCGAAGTGCTCTCCTTCAATGAAAAAAATGAACCGGTATTTGGTGGCCCTTTTTTTACTTATGATAAAGACAGTATACCCAAGCCTCCTAAATACCGTTTCAATATTGAATTCAAAAAAGATACACGGGTCCTGGTCAATTATATCGAAGATCTCCAAA
>JANMKG010000347.1:0-10961 GCA_031371915.1 Chitinophagaceae bacterium
TGCGGTGATTATGCAGCAGCTATCGTCAGTAAGAACCAGCGGGTGGGGATTGATATAGAAATACCGGTAGAAAAGATTGGCAGGATAATGTATAAATTTCTCAGTGCGAAAGAACATGAACTGTTCGGGCTCATCCTCGGAGCAGGAGGCAACTTGGCTATTTCATATGATGAACCGACACTTCTCTGGTCAGCGAAAGAAGCCTTCTTTAAGTGGTATGGAAACGGCGGTGTAGATTTCCGTAAAGAGATCCGGTTACTAAAACTCCATGAAGCAACCGAAACAATTGATTGTTTTTTTTCAAAAGATGAATCAGAACTCCGCATTCACTATCGCCAGTTTGACGGGCTGGTACTGGCTTGGGTAATGAGTTAGTCCAGTTGCAGATCATCATTGCCATCCCCGAGTAAGTTGAGGTCAACTTCTTTCCCGGAGATACCTTCGATCGAGCCGCGTACATGCGCCGCATTCAGCAAAACTTTTTCCAGTTGTTTCTCCCGTTGCTTCCATAATTTCTCCATTGCATCCCGTTCTTTCTGGATGGAGAGTTTCATGCTCATAAATCCTTCCCGGATGGCTTGCCATTGTTCGGCGAACTCATGACTGGTCAGGTAATCGTATAACAGGTGCATTTTATCTCCTTTGTTCTCCTGGCTCTTTAAGCTAACAGCTATTTTAATGATCCCGTCACGCAGCATTTGTACAATGGGTTTGACTTCCGCAAAACTGCAGATCCAGACGCCCTCTTTCTCACCAAAACGTTCCATATCTCTTGGCAACGCCTGTGTAACGATCACTGCTACATCAGCACCCTGGCTGCGCATATCTGCTTTTAATTTCTGGATCCAGTCGGCAGCGAAGTCTTTGGTTCGTTTGCTTTCAAAAATGATCTTCCCGCATTCCTGTCCCAGGTTATTCCGGACCGTTTGAATACAATCTGCACCGCGGACACCTTTACCGACCTCAGCGATGATGTCAAAGGGAAAACTGGTCCTCAGCAGTTCTTCTAATACCAGTTCCTGGGCTTCACCCTGTGATTGCATGGAACCTTGTTCGGCCTTCCTTCTCATTTCTTCTGCTAACTTCCTTTGCGCTTCCAGTTTTTCTTCCATTTCTTTTAAACGCATTTGGAACTCGGTATCCTTTAGGGCACTTTTTTCCGCTTCTTCTTTCCGGATAATTTCAGACAACTTGCTTCTCTCTTCCAGTAACATACGTTGAAGGCTAATGTCTAATTCTTTTTCTTTGTTAAGCAAGACCTGTTCTTTTTTCAGGAATTCCAGTTCTTTTTCTCTTGACAATTTCAGCTTCTCTTCATTGTCTTTACTGGTTTGTTCCAGCAAGCGCAGTTTATTTTCAAAATCACCTGAAATGCTTTTGCGAAGGGTTTCTTCCAGCGATTGCTGCAGCTGTTTTTTCTCCTGGTCCAGTTTTACCTGGAACTCTTCGTTCTTTTTCTTTTGCCAGTCGGCGGCTTTGGAGCGTAGTTCCTTTTCCACTTCTTCCCGGATAGCATCATTCGGTTCAAACTGGGTACCACAATTCGGGCATTTTATGTCAGTTGCCATTTATTCTTCCTTTGTTTCAAATCTACAAATAAAAAAAGCGACCTAAGTCGCTTTTGAAAGTGCCCCGGAACGGAGTTGAACCGTTACGGACCTTACGGCCCACAGGATTTTAAGTCCTGCGTGTCTACCAATTCCACCACCAGGGCCTGGAAGTTCCAGGTTTGAAGTTTGAGGTTTAAGGTTCTGAAAGAACGATTGATCCGACTAATAAGCCAGTCGCTTAAACCCAAAAAAAATCCCTCCGCCACAGGAGGAAGGATTCTTGGAGCGGAAGACCGGGCTCGAACCGGCCACCCCGACCTTGGCAAGGTCGTGCTCTACCAAATGAGCTACTTCCGCATATTTAGTTACCGGTCTCAAACCGGTTATTAAAAGAACTTTTTAATCCTACCACCATCCCTCAATTCTTCGGGAGAGCTACTTCCGCTTTATCCGCCGTAGTTTTAACGAAGGCGATGTGCTGTTGCCGGCTCGTAGCCAGCGTTTAAAGAACTTTGGGGTCGCAAAAATAGGGCATGAGCCCTTTTTAAAAAAATTTAAACCTACTTATTTGTACTTGGGAGTATACAAAGTGCTTTCCTGCACTTTCACATCCGGCTTGTCAAAGCGTTTAGTATAAAGCATATAGCAACCGCCCAATACAAACGCCACCATACATGCCACCTGCAGGTAAAAAAGAAAAGCGGAAGAAGATACCCAGTTGTGGGCAAAATCCTTATCCTGTATCTTTTGTAATTCCTGCTTGTATTCCTGTGGATTATTCATAAGGAAATTTTGTGTTGCAAAAATAAGGGTTCGGGCTAAAAAATCACTTTGTTTTACCCACAATTTCAGAGAAATACTTCTTCTTTTCCAGGAAATGGAGCCATACGATATTCTTATCCAGGTAGCCCGAAAGAGGTGCTTTTTTGCTGGCAGGAAAAAGACTTTTCTTTTTATTGAACAACCACCATTTTATAAAAGCCAGTTGCGCCCGCAGGATTGCGATGAAATAGCCTCCGTCACCACTGAGCAGTCCTTTCCACGCGGAAATCGCATCCAGTAAATTTCTTACAGGCACTACCCATATTTTTTTTGACAAGGGCATATTCTTCGATATCATGATCCGGTTATTCCTGAAATTCAGGTAGGTCTTTAAGGAATTACCCTTTGGTAAAGTGCCACCCCCCACATGATAAACTACCGATGCCGGGCAGGAATAGATCCTGTGCCCGGATAGTTGTATCCGCCAGCACAGATCGATCTCTTCCTGGTGGGCAAAAAAATACGCATCAAATCCCTGCAGGGCATGAAAGACCGAAGCACGAATGAACATGGCCGCGCCACTCGCCCAGAATATAGGAGTCGCCTCATTATATTGCCCATGATCTTCTTCCGGGATATCAAAGATCCTTCCTTTCGCGAAGGGGTAACCATATTTATCCAGCCAGCCCCCGGCACCACCGGCATATTCAAACATCTTTTTATCCGTATAAGAAAGCAATTTGGGCTGACACGCGGCAATGGAGTCATCTTTTTCCAGCAGGTCAACCATTGGTTGCAACCAGCCCGGTTCCACTTCTACGTCAGAATTGAGAATGACATAATATGCTGCTTCCACCTGTTTGAGCGCTTCATTATAACCTTTCGCGAAACCATAGTTCTCCGTAAAACGAATGAGACGTATAGCGGGATAATTCTTCTCAAGAAAAAAAACGGAATCATCTGTTGAACCATTATCCGCCACCACTACGCTATAGTTGTCATAACGGGTAGACAGGACAGAAGGCAAGAACTGTTGCAGGTATTTTTGACCGTTCCAGTTTAATATGACAATAGCAACAGTTGGTGAGTGGCTCAATGGGTGGAAAATATTTATTCAAAAATAAGGGAAGCCGGTTTATCCTCGCTAAATTCGAAACATGTTTCGACAATTCCTGAACTGGAGAACCGGCCTTGCACTGATCGCTATCCTGATCGTAAGCGGAACTGTCATTTACTCGCAATACCTGGCCCGGAAGATCGCAAAAGAGGAGAAGCAGAAGGTGGAACAATGGATCGAAGCAGGAAAGTTCCTCATTAACTCACCGCTGGATGCCGATACCAGGCTGGCTTCTATGATACTGACCAGGAATACAACCATCCCTATCATTGAGACAAATGAAAAAGACAGTATAATTTCCTCTGTTAATCTTGACTCGGCTAAAGAATCCCGGGACAAAGTATACGTGGAAAGGAAACTCCGGCAATTTAAATCGCAGCACGCGGCTATAGAATGGGCTGACCCAAAGGATTCAACCCGGTTGAACCGGTATTATTACGGCGATTCAAAATTGCTGAATGAAGTTCGCTATTACCCGCTGATACAACTTGCCATCGTAGCGTTATTTATTGTTATTGTTTTTATATCCCTGCGAAGCAGTTACCAGTCCGTGCAGAACCAGGTCTGGGCGGGAATGGCCAAAGAAACAGCTCACCAGTTGGGAACGCCTGTTTCATCGCTTGAAGGCTGGGTGGAAATGCTTAAAGAAAGTTCGGGTAATGAAAAGATCATCCGGGAACTGGAAAAGGATGTGGACAGGCTGCGGCTGGTGTCGGACCGGTTTGGTAAAATTGGAAGTACCCCGCACCTGGAAGAGATCGATCTCGTTAGCCAGATCAATAATATGGTAGATTATATGCGGAGGAGAGCTACGGGGAAGATCATCTTTACTGTTAATACACATAATAAACAGCATATCCCGGCGAGGGTATCCGCCCCGCTTTTTGACTGGGTGATCGAGAACCTTTTGAAGAATGCTTTGGACGCGATGGAAGGCAAGGGTTCGATAACAGTCGATATCAGGGATGATACAAAACAGGTACATATTGATGTTACCGATACCGGCAAGGGAATCAGCAAGCAAAATATTACAAGGGTATTCAAACCCGGCTTCACCACGAAAAAAAGAGGGTGGGGACTGGGGCTCAGCCTTTCCCGGCGGATCATCGAACAGTATCACAAAGGGGAGATCTTTGTCAAACAATCCGAAACAGGAAAAGGAACCACATTCAGAATTGTTCTGAAAAAATAAACCGCTTACATTTGCAGTCCTTTGCTTCGCTGCGCTCGCAATGACGAAAGTTTTTAAAAGGCAATGACGAAAGTTCTTAAAAAGGTTGCCCAGGTGGCGAAATTGGTAGACGCACCACTTTGAGGTGGTGGCGCCCGAAAGGGTGTGCTGGTTCGAATCCAGTCTTGGGCACTTCTAAAAGCGACTTAGGTCGCTTTTTTTATATTCTTACGTCAATATAGGGTTCGAAAAATTAAAACTTTCCGGCTACGTTAATTACTGGCCGAATGTATAATTGTATTCAATCTTCCCCGTCAGTTGCTTATCATCATTAAAAAGTGCCTCTTTGCTTTTTAAACCTTTTTCATCAAAAATATAGCGCCAGATCAGGTAGCCGAGGTTGACACTTGACGTAGTGGTGATCTTTTGGATGATCCTGTCCTTATCGTCGTACTCAAACATGATATCCGGGAGCAGGCGTTTGGCCTTCAGGTTGAACCGTACAATATCCGTAAGCCGTTTCCGGTCGTCGTAATAATAATAGATCACACCGGTCTGGACATATTTGGGCTTCTTCTCATCATCTAAATAATAATAGTACTGGCCGGTCTCCACTCCTTTTTTATAACTTCTTTCATCACCGGGGTTGCCATTCTCATCAGGAATAAACCGAAGTTCCAGGCTGTCTGTATTATTAATGATACGCCACATTTTTTCAGCTTTGCCGTTCGCATTGTAACTCCACTGGTGAATTTCTTCCTGGTTAAAATCCCTTGCGGAATCTTTCACTGTATTTTTTATACGGGCGATCCTTCCATTGGCATCGTATTCGTAAGTCGTAATACTTTCAATCGCAGTGGAGGAATCGATCATGCTGATCACTCTTCCTTTGGCATCAAATCTGGAATAGATGACCGTCCTGTTCATATTGGTCACTGAAGAAACGCGCAGGGCCATTCCATTCTCTTTTACTTCCTGTACTTCTGAAAAATCGGTGGCCTTGGTACCCCGCTGGTCATACCCGCTGGCGGAAACGCTTCTTACCTTATTCTCCAGGTAGGTCTTCATCTGGCGGTTGGTTTCTTCGGTCCCGATAATATCGTTGTAATAGTATTGTGCCCGGAGGGAGGAAGTGACCAGGAGTAAGGCCGGTAAAAGGAATTTCATATCAGCGATATTGTTTTTGCTTTTCAAAGTTACCTTAATTGTACAGGAACGAAAAAGAAAGGCTGCTTGTATTTTTTGTACTTATTTTTAAGAAAAATTTTACGTTGTCCCATAGCCCACTGCGAAAAGAGAAGGATTGCCTGAACTGCGGTACGATCGTTGAAGGCCGCTTTTGCCAGAACTGCGGCCAGGAAAATGTGGTTCCCAAAGAAACCTTCTGGCATATGGTCACCCATTTCTTTTATGATATTACGCATTTCGACAGCAGCTTCTTTCATACCATTCATCACCTCATTTTAAAACCCGGTTTTCTTTCTAAAGAATATACTGCAGGGCGCCGGGCCAGTTACCTGCATCCTGTCCGGATGTATGTCTTTACCTCGGCTATTTTCTTTTTACTGTTCTTCAGCGTTTTTAGTACCAAGAGTGGTGGTGAACTGGATCCGCAAAAGCCATGGGATGCTCAAAAGAGGGCTGATTATATCATTACGTTGCAAAACAGGCTGAAAAAAGATTCTATTAACAACAAAGACTCAATCAACCACCTGCTGATCGAAAAGATCGCCGAGTTAAAAGATACCAGCCGGCCCTTTACTCTCAAGGATATGCTTGAAGCAGAGAATGGTAAAAAAGGCCTTACCATCAAATTTACAGATAGGGATTACCAGAGTTTCGCGGAATATGATTCGGTTGAAAAAACACGTCCCCCTGGTCAAAGAGATGGCTGGTTGCTCCGGCAATTTGCACGTCTTGGTATCAACCTCAATAATAAATACCGTGATAATCCTGAAGAAGCGACCAAAAAGATCGCGGAGGGATTTGTACACCGCCTCCCTTACCTGCTTTTTGTTTCCCTGCCACTATTTGCTTTTATTCTCCGGCTGGTTTATATACGCCGCAGGCAATTTTATTTTGCGGATCATGGGGTGTTCACGATCCATCTTTATGTCTTCTCTTTTCTTGTGCTGATGGTCGTCTTTGGATGTGATAAACTCCGGGAACTGACCCACTGGGGATTCCTGGATACCTTGCAGGGTTTTTTATTCGTGGGATTGGGAGTGTATCTCTATATCGGGATGCGCAATTTTTACAAGCAGGGCTGGTTCAAGACTTTTTTAAAATTCCTGTTCGTCACAATATTGTCCTTCATCATGATGCTGATCCTGTTCACTATTTTCCTGATTTTCTCAGCAGCTACCATTTAAGCGTTTATTACTATGGATAAGAAAACAACACTTGCATTTTCACGTCTCGTGGATATCATGGATGACCTGCGGGAAAAATGTCCCTGGGATAAAAAACAAACAATTGCTTCCTTGCGCCAACTGACGATCGAGGAAACTTACGAACTCGCTGATGCGATCACCGAGGAAGACTGGAAAGGGATCAAAGAAGAACTGGGTGACCTTTTACTCCATATTGTTTTCTACGCGAAGATCGGGAGTGAACAAAAGCAATTTGAACTCGATGAAGTAATCAACGGGATCTGCGAAAAACTGATTGCCCGGCACCCGCATATCTATGGCGATCCCGCAAATGCGGGACAAGTTATAAAAGTGAAGGATGCCGAAGAAGTAAAGAGGAACTGGGAGAAACTCAAGTTAAAAGAAGGCAAAACTTCCGTGATAGGTGGTGTCCCTTTATCGTTGCCGGCCACTGTCAAAGCCATGCGTTTGCAGGAAAAAGCCAGGCAGGTGGGATTTGAATGGGATCATAAAGAACAGGTTTGGGAGAAAGTGGAAGAGGAAATAGGAGAATTGAAGCACGCTGTTGAGATGCGGGAGAAGGCAGCCGTAAGCCTAGAGCCGGGAGCCAATAGCCAACAGCCAACAACCCGGAGCCAGGAGCTGCAAGCCGCTGTGGAAGAGGAGTTCGGCGATGTGGTCTTCTCATTGATCAATTACGCACGGTTTTTGCAGGTGGATGCCGAAAATGCCCTGGAAAAGACGAACAAGAAATTCATCCACCGTTTCTCACAGATGGAACAGCAAGCCCTGAAAACCGGGAAATCTCTTAACGATATGAGCCTGCCCGAAATGGATGCTATCTGGAATGCCATCAAACAACAACAGCGGGATCAGTGAAGCCATCTTTTAAAAATATCTTTTTAGGCAAGTACCTGGTGCTGGTCCTGGCCGTTCTTCTCTTTACACTTTCTTTTGTATTTAATACGATATACAGTGACCGTTCATCGGTGACGCGGGAAGTCAACCTTGCGGAAAAATATATCCACAGCCAATACGATGATTTCAATTCATTCTGCAGGGACACGGCTCTTATCAATAGCCTGCTGGCGCAGGCGGAATCGCTTACTGATTTTAATCGCCTGGCCGCAAAGAAATACAGCATCTTTCTTTATTCGCAAAGCCCATTCGGGAGCGTGGATATGCGTTTCTGGAATGACCAGCTGGTCGTGCCTCCTTCCGATGTGATGGCAGCACCCGACGGCGAATATTTTTTGAATGAATCCAATGGCTGGTATTATGTGGTCAAAAAGGGCCTGGCGGTCCAGGGTACCGGGAACAAGATCATCGCTTATGCCATGGTACCGGTCCGGTCTGAATTCTTTATCACCACCGATTACCTTCCGCAGCATTTTTATTTCAGTAATACCGCCGATAAAAGAGTAAGAATAAGCGAGACAAAGACCGACTTCCCCGTAAAGAGCCCTTCAGGAGAAATACTTTTTTACCTGGATAAAAAAGCAGCCGTAGCAGTGGCTTACAATGACCAGCCCACCATTCTCCTGCGTTTTGGTGCGATACTCCTGCTTTTTCTTTTTATTCACCTGGCGGCCGAAGCGGCTGGCCGGAGATGGAGTACCTGGAGGGCGATCGGCTTATTAACGGCCCTGCTTATTGTACTTCGGCTACTTACTTATTATTATCCATCCATCCTGAACCTGCGCCAGTTTGAATTATTCAGCCCGCTGGTCTATGGCTCTAATGCCATCCAGCGATCGCTGGGTGACCTGCTGATCAATTCTGTACTTTTTTGCTGGGTGGTATTGTTTGCGTGGTCAAAATTACGCTACGTGGAAAAACCAGCTGCCGGGTTTTCCACGCGGGTGAAATGGGTCACAGGTATTCTTGCCTTATGTCTCCTGATCTTTTCCACTTTTATCCTTGCCACTGTAATACGCAGCCTGGTAGCGGATTCCAAGATATCTTTCGATGTAACTAATTTTTTCAGCCTGAACCGCTTTACGGTGGTTGGTTTTTTTGTGCTGGCCTGCCTCTCTTTATCTTATTATTATTTTTCCCAGTTATTGTTCCGGCTTATTTTCCCGCTTTTTGCCGGGCGAAATTTTCTTATCTATTTCGCGATCGGGTTTACAGGCCTTATTTATCTTACGGCAAGATCCGGTCACCAGGAAGTATTATTCTATTTACCGGTCTTGTTATGGCTGATGGCCTATACCTGGCTGGTCAACCGAAAGGGGGTCATTTTCAACCGGGTCAAGATCAATATTGCGGGTATTCTTTCATGGATCTTTATTTTCTCCGTATCGATCACCGTGATCATGTTCTCTCAGAACCGGAAAGCTGAATGGGAGAAAAGAAAATTGATCGCGGAAAAATTATCTGACCAGACCGATCCGTCCAGCGAAAGACTGATGAGTATTGCCATTCGCTACCTGGATAATGAATTCCTTGCCGATAATTTTTACCGGTTCGCCATGGAAGACGAAGGACGAATGTTAAAGGACAGCATCCTTACAGACAGCTACAGCGGGTACCTGAATAAATATGATACACGTTTGTATATATATGATGAGAAGGGTAAACCGCTTTTTAATGAAGACCCGACCTCCTACGAGGCACTCAATACCATTATTTCCGTTGAATCAAGGACCACCAATACTGAAGGCCTGTATTATTATGAAACCTCTTTTGATAAATTCAATTATATCACCCGGCGGGATGTGTTTGATCCCGCAAAGAAAAAGCTGGGTTCTTTTTTTATCGTTTCCAATCTCAAGAGTTACAGCCGTGAGGCCCTTTTCCCGGAATTATTCCGCCAGTTTAAGGAGACGGATCCCGAGAACTCGCCCATTTATTCCAACGCGGTCTACGATAGCCTGCGCCTGGTATCGCCTCCCGGTAATTATCCTTTTCCTATCTGGCTGACCAAGGCCGAAGTTCCCCGGGAAGAATTCGAACGGCATATCAACGGGGATTACGATGAAATGTGGTACAGGGCAGGAAGTGAAAAAGTAGTGGTCGTTGCCAGGAAGAAAGAGACCATGATCGAGACGATCACCCTTTTCTCCTATATCTTTTGCTCCTTCCTTTTCCTGGTCGCTTTTGTACAGCTGATCTCTTTTGTGTTGAAGTCAGGATATAACTGGAGGGGACTGCGGAAGCTGTTCCAGTTAAATATCCGCTCGCAGGTGCATACAACGATCATTTTTATCAGCATCTTTTCCTTTCTCGTGATCGGGGCTGCTACCATTTCATTCTTTATCAGCCGTAACAAAGACAGTAATAGCGAGAAACTAAGCCGGACCATGAAGATCATGGTGAACGAAATGGAGAAAAAAATGTCGGAGCACAACACTTTTGATGATGTGGTGAAGATCTACGATTCCGTTTCCAACAGCGGTCTTCAAAAACTCGTAGATGATGTCTCCGATATCCATGGTGTGGATGTGAATGTATATGACCTGAAAGGTGATCTCCAGGTATCCTCGGAAGCCAATGTGTACACGAAGGGAGTATTGAGTAAAAAAATGGACCCCACAGCTTTTTATCACCTTGACAGGTTGCGGCAGGTGCAGCATAAACAGGAAGAAAAGATCGGGAATTTTACTTACCTGAGTATCTATTCCCCGGTAAGGGATGATGCAGGGAAGGTGTATGCCTATATTAATATTCCTTATTTTACCTCCAAGCCCGAACTGCGGCAGGAAATATCGAATTTCCTCGTGACGATCATCAACCTGAATGCCTTTATCTTCCTGATCGCTGGATTGATCGCCCTGTTTATCACGAACCGCATCACCAATTCGTTCTCGATCATCAGCGATAAGATGAAGGAAGTGAACCTGGGTAAACACAATGATGAGATCGTCTGGAACCGGAATGATGAGATCGGGGACCTTGTTATTGAATACAATAAAATGGTGGCCAAACTTGGTGAAAGCGCCGTAGCACTCGCCAAAAGCGAAAGGGAAGGAGCCTGGCGGGAAATG
>JANMKG010000114.1:0-9141 GCA_031371915.1 Chitinophagaceae bacterium
GGAGATAAACTGGGTTTGAGCCGGGAATTCATCATGAAATATTTTGATGCCGTGCATATGGAAAGCATCAATCACCAGAAAAAAATAATGGACAGTTAAGGTTCATCGTATATGGTTTATTGTTTTTGGTTGTTTTAAATCGAAATGGTACTAAAGATCCGGAATGCAAAAAATCACTTATAAATTCTCCAATTCTTCTACAGATTATTACCTGGCCTACGGGATCAGTCATCTTAAAAAGATAACCGATCCAACTTCCACGATACTGATCACCGATGAGCATATTTATAATGCCCATACAAAACGGTTCAGGGGATGGAACACCATTATATTAAACCCCGGGGAAGAATTCAAGGTGCAGGCGACCGTGGATGCGATTATCGAAAAACTAATCGAGATGGAAGCCGACCGGAAAACAACCCTTGTAGGGGTAGGTGGAGGAGTGATCACGGATATTACGGGTTACGTAGCTGCTGTTTATATGCGGGGACTTCGTTTTGGATTTGTACCCACTTCCGTTTTGTCGTTAGTGGATGCATCTATCGGCGGTAAGAACGGGATCGATGTGGGCGTATATAAGAATATGGCAGGCACCATTCGCCAGCCTTCCTTTATCCTCCATGATATGGTGTTCTTGAATTCCTTGCCAGTTGTGGAATGGGAAAATGGTTTTGCCGAAATCATCAAGCATGCCTGTATAAAGGATGCAGCTATGTTCAAAGAACTGGAAGACCGATCATTGCCCTATTACCGCGGGAGGCAAACAGCTATCTGTAAACTTGTGCAGCGCAATACGATACTTAAAACAAAACTTGTGCAGCGCGATGAATTTGAAAAAGGGGAGAGACGGGTATTGAATTTTGGTCACACATTGGGACATGCGCTGGAGAATCAATATGAATTATTGCACGGGCAAGCCATTTCCATCGGGATGACCTATGCCTGTCATATTTCTGAACAACTGGTGGGTTTTAAACACACGGGAAGAGTTGTGAGTTTATTGGAAAAATATAATCTACCGACCTATGCTGCTTTCGACAAGCAAAAAGTATTTGAGGTACTGAAGATGGATAAGAAAAGAGAAAAAAAAGAAATGAATTACGTGTTGCTGGAAAAAATAGGCAAAGCAGTAGTGAAACCTATTTCACTTGACCAACTGGAAAAGATCATCGCGAAACTATAATCGTGAACGCTACTATCAATCCATCGCAGTTAAAAGGTATTGTCCGGGCGCCGGCATCAAAGAGTTCTATGCAGCGTGCCTGTGCTGCAGCTTTACTCCGGAAAGGAAAGACGATCATTCGCAATCCCGGCCATTCTAACGATGATAAGGCGGCACTGGATATCATTCAGAAACTGGGTGCTCATATTGGCCACAAGGATGAAACGGTCACCGTGAACAGTGAAGGCGTCAATCCACAGGCAAATGAGATCAATTGCGGTGAATCGGGTTTGAGTATTCGGATGTTCACCCCGATCGTAGCCCTGAGTCAAAAGAAGATGCTGATCAATGGAACGGGCAGCCTTTTATCCAGGCCAATGGACTTTTTTGATAAGGTATTACCACAACTGGGAGTTAAGGTAAGTTCAAAAAAAGGGATGCTGCCACTGCTAGTGAAAGGCCCTTTGATCCCGCGGAACATTACCGTCGATGGTTCTTTAAGTTCTCAATTCCTTACCGGTTTACTCATGGCTTACGCCGCGGCGGATGCCAGGGATGTTTCCATCCAGGTAAAAGACCTGCAGAGTAGACCCTATATCGACCTGACCCTTGCCGTGATGAAAGCTTTTGGTTTAAATACCCCCGAGAACAGGAACTACGGGGAATTTATTTTTACAGAAAGGTCAGTCGCAGGCAATCAACAGGATATTAACTACACCGTTGAAGCGGATTGGAGCGGGGGTGCTTTTTTATTAGTAGCAGGAGCTATTGCAGGACCTATCACTGTCACCGGGTTGGATCTTACTTCCACGCAGGCGGATAAAGCGATCGTGGATGCGTTAATGGCGGCGAATGCCGGAATAGCGATCGAGGCAAAAGGAATAAAAATACACCCGGGAGAAATGAAAGCTTTTGAATTTGACGCTACCGATTGCCCCGACCTGTTTCCACCGCTGGTAGCTCTTGCAGCCTATTGTAAAGGCGAAACAATTTTAAAAGGAGTGAACAGGCTGGTCTATAAAGAGAGTAACAGGGCGCTTTCACTCTGGGAAGAGTTTGGTAAAATGGGAGTGGATATAAGGGTCAAGAATGACCTGATGTGGATCAGCGGGGGTGAGCCATTGAGAGGTGCTACTGTTCATTCTCATTTGGATCATCGTATCGCCATGGCCTGCACGGTGGCGGCACTGGGTGCCGGAGGTAAAACAATTCTTGAAAAACCGGGGGTTGTCAAAAAATCGTATCCCGATTTCTATTATGATTTGAAAAGCCTTGGTGCTGATGTATCTTTACCACAACCCTTTAATTTTAAATTAGATTGAACTCATTTGGCCGCATATTCCGTGTTTCCATTTTTGGAGAATCACATGGCGAGTCCGTGGGCATTGTCATAGATGGTTGCCCGGCGGGTTTGTCACTGACAATGGAAGATTTTCTTCCTGATCTTCAAAGAAGAAAGGGGGGGACACAGAAAGGAACCACACCGAGACAGGAAGAAGACCTGCCTATTTTTAAAAGCGGTCTTTTTAATAATAAAACAACCGGTGCCCCAATCACGATCTTATTTGAGAATAAAAACATCCGCAGCAGTGATTATGAAAAGCAAAGAGCTGTTCCAAGACCGGGGCATGCGGATTTTGTGGCAAGGGCAAAAGGCGGTGGTTTCGAGGATTACCGTGGCAGTGGCCATTTCAGCGGCAGGTTGACCGTGGCGCTGGTAGCTGCCGGTGTTATTGCAAAGAAATTATTGGGTTGTGTTGAGACCTCACCCCAAACCCCTCTCCGAAGGAGAGGGGCTTTCGAAGACTCCGTACCGGGGTACTTTACTAATCCAGCAGATAATTATAATTCGTTATCTGCGTTAGCAAAAGAAAACAGGAGAAATGCAACAGAAGCAGAAGATAAATTATGGCAGGAAGTAAGGAACAGGAAAATTAGTGGGTATAAGTTTAGAAGGCAACATCCAGTTAATGGATTTATCCCTGATTTTGTATGCCTGGAAAAAAAGTTGGTTGTTGAAGTTGATGGTACTTATCATGATGAAAAAGAACAAAAAAATTATGATGATATAAGAACAAAATGGTTAGCCGTCACTCAATTTAAAATGCTCCGTTTTACCAATGAGCAAGTGCTGAATAATATTGGATGGGTGATCGAAGAGATAGGAAATCATCTTGCATCGGAGGCGGACTCTCCCTCTCCTTCGGAGAGGGAGTTGGAGGGTGAGGTCGAAATAACTGCATCCATCCTCGAGATCGGTGGAGAAACCAACCTCGACAAAGGATTGCAAAAAGCAATAGACAACAAGGATTCCATTGGTGGTATCATCGAATGCCGCGTCAATGGATTACCCATTGGACTTGGTGAACCTTTCTTTGATTCCGCGGAGGCCTTACTCAGTCATATCGTATTTGGTATACCCGCTGTACGAGGTATTGAATTCGGAACAGGTTTCGCCGCCGCAAAGATGTTTGGCAGCGAACACAATGACGCGATCGAAAATATGCAGGGCAGAACAAGCAGTAATCATGCGGGTGGTATCGTCGGGGGATTAACAAACGGGAATGAACTGGTGTTCCGGATCGCCATCAAACCCACATCCTCAACTCCCAAAGAGCAAACAACATTGAACTGGGAAACTGAAAAGGTAGAAACCGTTTCGGTCAAAGGTCGTCACGATCTCTGTATTGCTCTCCGCGTTCCTGTGATCCTCGAAGCAGTGACGGCAATTGTACTGGCTGATCTTTTATTACTGGAACAACGGATCAAAAGAGTTTTAACCTCCAATTCCTAAAGGAAATTATCGAGTATGCCTGTAATCTATCATGTAACAACAGCGACTGACTGGGAAGAAGCTTTACGAAAAGGGTTTTATGAACACCCTTCCTTAAAAGCGGAAGGATTCATCCATTGCTCACAGGATCACCAGGTGGCTGGTGTGCTGGAACGATATTTTGAGGGGCAAAACAATTTGCTGAAACTGGTGATAGATACCGATATGCTAACGAGCAAATTTGTATTTGACTGGTCACCTTCCACGGCCGATACTTTCCCCCATGTTTATGGATCGATCAATACAGATGCTGTGATCGATACAATCCCTTTATAGACTTTTCTTCAGTTTGTTGAAATCAATATCCAATATCTCGAACCTGTTCCCTTCTGCCAGGAAATAATGCCACCATTCGGATTCAAAGGCTTTGAACCCATATTTCTCCATTGTTGATCTTAAGAGTTCCCGGTTTTGCAGGATATCCTCCGGGAGTTTTGTGAATGTATGATGGGCCGTATCGGTGAAGTTGTCAAAACCTGTTCCCATATTCAGTTCATGACCGTTCGCCAGGTAAATGATGGTAAGATCAACGGCGATGCCCCGGTTATGACCGCTGCCTTTGGAAGGATTGGCCACGTAACGTTCATCTTTTACCAGTTCCCAGAATTTCACCGTTACGGAATAAGGGCGGTAGGCATCAAAGACCTTTAATCCCAGTCCTTTTTGATTCAGTTCGGCCTGTACTTTTTGTAATGCTGCTACAGCAGGCTGCCGCATAAACGTGTTTTTGGTAGTGGCCGGGTACATCAACCGGTGCATGAAATTATTTGTAGTAGCATAACGCAGGTCATATACAATGCCGGGTATACACGATTTTAACTCGATCATTTTTTTACTGCTGTCATTTTTCACCTGGTTCTTATACACATCCCATTTGTCAGTAAGTGGAGGCCGGGTATAGCCTGTGTCCTGCGCGGTGACAACAGCCAACCGGAATGTTGAAAAAATAAGCAGCAGGGTAGCTTTAATGTAGAAACGATTTCTTAAATTGTTTGGCATAACCGGTTGTGAATGTGAAAGTAAATTAGTGGAAAAACCGGATATGCCTTTCGCCGCCACTACACCACCTATATGACCTTACCCCGATTGTACCCATTTATTATTGGCATAGCCTTATGCCTGTTTGTCTTTGTCTCCTGCAAGGATAAAAAAATCATGCACGACAGTATTGCCAGCACACCGCAGGAGTTACAGGAAAAAGCAACGGATATTGTAAAGCAGATACTTGAAACAGCGACTGCCGATAGTGGCAGGACCGGTGATACATCCATGCTTCTCAACCAAACAGGGATTACCGCGTTGATCTATAAGAAAAATAACTACGAGCCTGCCTGGTGTAAACAAGAAGCCTGGTTACCCGCCGGGGATTCCCTGTTTAATTTTATAGAATCATCGAGGCTCTGGGGCTTATTCCCGGAAGACTATCATGTAACATCGTTGAAAGAGATCCGCCAACGATTCCTGGCCGACAGTCTTACCAAAGGGGACCGGAAGAATGCAGCATTATGGGCCAAAGCGGATGTAATGCTGACCGATGCTTTTGCCCGGATCATAAAAGATGTAAAATTGGGAAGACTTCCACAGGACAGCATCACGCTCCGCAAAGATTCTGTCCTCAGCGATGAATTTTACCTCGAACAATTTGATGCGCTGCCTCAAAAAGGATTGATGGCGGTTATACAATCACTCGAGCCCCGGCAAAGGGGTTACCAGTTATTGAAGGAGGGTATTCAACAATTCCTTGACAGCGCCGATTATAAAGAATATACGATCGTTCCTCCTCCCGGTAAAGACCCCGTGCAATTCAACCGGGCTTTACAAAAAAGATTATACGAAGGTGGGTTCATTGCTACTGACAGCGTTAGGGCCGATTCGGTGCAACTGGCGGCGGCGATAAAAAAATTCCAGCAGAAAAAAGGAATTACGGTGGATGGTAGAGCGGGAGAGGGGACCCTGCGAATGCTGAATGTAAATGATCGGGAAAAATTTATCCGTATTGCTATCAGTATGGATAAGTATAAAATGCTGCCGGAGAAAATGCCGGCCCGCTATATTTGGGTAAACACCTCTTCCAATTACTTGCAGGTAGTGGAAAAGGATTCCGTAAAATTTTCTTCTAAAGTGATCTGCGGTAAACCGAAAACAAGGACACCCCTGCTAACCAGCAATATCACTGAACTGATCACTTACCCCCAATGGGTGCCGCCATCGAGTATCATTACCAAAGAAATATTGCCAGCCGTTAAAAAGAACCCGGGATACCTCGCAAGGAAAGGATTCAGCCTGGTGGATTCCAAAGGAAATGAAGTGGATCCTTATTCCGTTGACTGGTCAAAATATAACAAAAGCATTCCTTACCGGGTCGTGCAGGGTAGTGGTGACGCCAATGCGCTCGGGATCATGAAATTTGTATTCAGTAATAAATATTCCGTTTACCTCCATGATACGAACCAGCGGTACTTGTTTGGAAGCCCGATGCGGTCCCTAAGCCACGGCTGTGTAAGGGTGCAGGAATGGGAAAAGCTTACGTACTACCTCTTGCGGAATGACAGCATGAACGCTGGTGATAAAGGGTATACAAAAATTGATTCAGTGAAAAGCTGGCTTCAAAAAAAGCAAAAAAAGAGTATTACCCTCCGGAGTAAAATGCCGGTATTTCTTCGTTATTTCACCTGCGAGGGTCAGAATGGGAAGCTGGTTTTCTTTGATGATGTATACGCGGAAGACAAGCGGCTAAGGGAACAGTATTTTGCATCCAAATAAGCAGATAAGCCCGATGAAAGTATGGCCGGGGGGTCCCGGGGTATTTTGGGGAAAAAGAAACCCTTCCAACCCTGTGAATATTAAGGAAATAATTTATTTTAGGATATTGAACTTACCTGTTATTTTTGTTCAGTTTTAAACCAAACTATCTCTTTATGAAGAAGATATTATCAGCATTATTTGCGCTGTACCTGCTTGTCCCAAACAAGAGTTATGGCCAGAATGATGAAATCAGGCCCAAAGCTCTAGGTATTAGTTTCTTTCTCAATGATTTTATTACGCCAGAACGGATACGTACCACTTCACTTAGCACCGTAATCAGCAATAAGAAATTTGCAAAAATGAGGGAGATGTCTCCCGGTTTAGCCATTACTTATTTCAAAGGCATGACAAGACATGTGGACCTGGCCGCCACCCTTGGTGGTTCCTTTGTAAGATACCCGATGCCCGGAAAGATATTTTCAGATGATAAATTCCTGCTTGAAGGAAATGCTGCCCTGAACCTTAAAATGGTATCAGAAAAATATTGGGTACAACCTTATCTATCACTGGGTGTAGGTGCACATCGATATGCCAAATATTATGGGGCATTCCTGCCATTGGGTGTTGGTTTAAAAGTCAACTTTTTTGACGAGGCCCATCTTTTCATAACCTCTACTTACCGTGTGCCGATCACTACGGAAACTTCCAACTATCACCTGCAGCACAGTATCGGGATCGCAGGCCGGATGGGTAAAAAGAAAGTACCTAAAATAATTGAGCCACCCAAACCACCACCGGATACCGATGGAGACGGCATAATTGACAGTCTTGATAAGTGTCCCACTGTGAAAGGCCTGGCAAAATATGATGGTTGCCCAATTCCAGATACAGACAAGGATGGCATCAATGATGAAGATGATAAATGCCCGACCGTTCCAGGTTTAGCCCGTTACCAGGGTTGCCCCATTCCTGATACTGATGGTGATGGTATCAACGATGAAGAAGATAAGTGCCCGACTGTATTCGGCCTCGCCCGTTACCAGGGTTGCCCGATCCCCGATACAGATGGAGATGGTGTGAACGATGAAGAAGACAAATGTGTTACGATACCTGGTCCAAAAGAGAATTTCGGATGCCCTATCATTTCTGAAGAGATAAAGAAGAGAGTTGACCTTGCCGCGAAGAACATCCTCTTCGTAACGGGAAGCGCCAAACTGCAGACCAAGTCTTACAAAGGACTGGATGATGTAGTGAAGATCATGACGGAGAACCCCGGTATGAGTCTTGCTATCGATGGCCATACTGACAACGTCGGTAAAGATGATTATAACCAGACGCTAAGTGATAACCGTGCTGCTTCTGTCATGAATTATATCGTGAGCAAGGGAGTAGATGCGAGCCGTATCACTTCTGCCGGTCATGGTGAAACAATGCCGATCGCCGATAATAAAACGGCTGCGGGTCGCCAGCAGAATCGTCGTGTAGAAATGAAAATGAGCTATTATAAATAAGCCAGTTGCTTAATAACAGAAAAGTCCTCCTTGAACAGGAGGACTTTTCTATTAGGGGATTACTTAGAATTTTACGTAGCGTTGGATAAGTTGCTGATCAATTCCTTTTCGCCTTGCTTTTTTGGCCTGGACTCTTAAGATAAATTCAAAAAAACTCATCCAGCCGGGCAGATTGCTTTCGCTGATATCAAACAGCCAGGCGAGCGCCAGTTTATCTTTGGGGAAACCGTTTTTTTTTGTCAGCCCGTCATTGGCCAGGCCATAACCGATCTGCAGGGATTGTTCAAAACCCCGGCTTGCCGGTCTTAGTTCAACGAGGAACCTGCAAGGTTTACCGCTCCTGTTACGAAAAAGGTGATTTATGTTGGGTTCGGCGGTAGCCGATTGGCCCGCTTGCAGTTGATGAATGGTTTTACCTAACTGTACTTCCACTTCTCCTTCGAGGCAATCAAATTTCTCCGAATAGGTCTTGTGAAAATGGAGCCCTACACCACCGCCATCGGCCAGTTCTACTTCCACCAGCGTACATTCCCCCTTACTGTCGGCATGGGTTTTTAGAAAGATCACCTGGTCTTTCTGTATCGGGTTATAGATCTTTCTCTCCATGGAGCGTATTTACGTGGAATTAAAGATAAAAAGATTTTAATGCTTCCTCAACACGAGCTGGTAACCCTGGTAAAGGAGTTTTTCATTTTATCCACAGGCCGAATTAACAAAGCGGAGGTCATTATTTCCCCGCATTTTTCCCTACCTTTGCGCCTCCAAAACCGGAAGGTTTTTTAATAGCATTAAACATCTGAAAATAAAGCAGTCATGGCAGATTTAAAATTTCAAAGAAACTTTGGTATTGCCGCTCACATCGATGCGGGTAAAACCACTACAACCGAACG
>JANMKG010000084.1:0-10553 GCA_031371915.1 Chitinophagaceae bacterium
CCCGTTGAAAAAGTATGGGAATACTGGAGCAGGCCCGAACACATCACTAAATGGTGTAGTGCATCAGATGACTGGCACACACCCCGTGCCGAGAATGACCTTCGTACCGGTGGAAAATTCCTTTCCCGGATGGAAGCCAAAGACGGCAGTATCGGATTTGATTTTTTCGGTGCTTATGATGAGGTAAGGGACCACGAATACATTGAGTATACACTGGGAGATAACCGCAATGTGAAGATCAATTTCTCGGGCAAGGCAAACAGTACAAAAGTCACAGAAAGTTTCGAGGCGGAGACCACGAATCCCTTAGAAATGCAGAAGGGTGGATGGCAGGCGATCCTTAACAATTTCAAAAAATATACGGAAGCTAACTAACAGACCTTCTTATTTTATTTACGGGAAGAGAGTAAGCTGGGAAATGGATCAAACTAAGGGCTTAATTTTACAGCATGAGATCATCTTCCGTTCATGAAATAAAGCAGGAACTGCTGACCCTGAAAGCGGCAGAACTTGCCAGTCTTTGCCTGCGCCTGGCAAGATTCAAGAAAGAGAATAAGGAACTGCTGACCTACCTTTTGTTTGAGGCCATGGACGAAGAAAGCTATATCAAAGGCATCAAACTGGAAATAGAAGAGTTATTTAGTACGATCAATCTCAGCCAGCTCTATTTTGCCAAAAAGACCCTGCGAAAGATCCTGCGGGTCATCAATAAATATTGCCGTTACAGCGGCGAAAAACAAACGGAAATAGAATTGCGTATCTTTTTCTGCCAGCAATTAAAGAATTCCGGTATTCCTTTCCGACAGAGTCCTGTTACCAGTAATATCTATGACGGGCAACTAAAAAAAATCAATGCCGTTCTACTAACACTTCACGAGGACCTGCAGCATGATTACAGGAGAGAGGTAATGCCACTCCTGGAAAAGGAAGAAGAAGAAAAAGCAGGTCGCGGGATAAAATCGTTCTTTAGTCGTAAAAAAAGTAAATAAAGTAATCCGTTGGCGGAGTTAATTTTCTTCGCCTCAGTGAGGCGATATGTCAGTAGAAATGTAATAATAAGATTTTCAGAGTCCGCCATAGGTGGAGCGAAATATATTACATATCGCTCCTACGGAGCTAAAATCGCATTGAATATTTTTCTACTGACATTTAGCTCCTACGGGGCTAAATGCCTCCCAAATATGCAACTCATCTCTTGATCATAGGGCAAACCCGATACTTAGTCCGCCCCAGCGATGCTGACCGCCTGTACGGAATTCTTTGGTAAGAAAAGATTGCGTATAAGACAGGAATATTTTCTTAAAATTAAGGATCACTCCTGCGTCTGCCTGGAAACTGATCCTTGAAATATCTTTTGCAGGGATCGTATAAGCACTGTTCCTGTTGAATAAGCCACCTTGAAGGCTTGCATCGTAAGCAATAACATTTAATTTCCCCTGGCCAAATAAATAGAACTCGGCTTTTCGTTTTTCTTTTCCAACAGCGTGGTATCTTTTATTAAACCGGCCTGCCATAAAATTGAACCCGGCACTCAGCTTATCATCCAGCGTCCCCAGCCTTGTTTCCACGATTGTATTCAGGAGAAAATGATCTCTGCTGCCTGCCAGTTTCTTCTCATAATTCAGCTGGTAATTAAGAATAATATCATTGCTTACCTGGAATTCCCATCCATGGGGCAGGGTATTCTTTGTCAGGCGATGAATTCCCGTTTGGATCTCTTTACCCAACGCGGCCGGTCCCATCACCCCGATACTAAGGGCGCTTGACAATTGTTGCTGGTGAAGGGAGTCGGCCTGCACCAGGAATATTTTCACGGAAAGGTTCGCGTCAAAGGGTCTGTCATTGTATAATATCCTGTCGCTGGATATACTGGTCGGTGTATAGCCAAACAAATTAAAATTGATACCATATTGCGGAACAGAAGCAAAAGGTTTCCACAGGAGCCTCGCCGGGAAAGATCTTTTTATGGAAGGGGATACATATTCCAGGGTAATACCCTGTGTGTAATATTTGTCGGTGGCGGTGAAATAATCGTTATCATAATGAAAACGGAAATAATGATCGCTTTGAATATTGCGGAACGTGGAAAAATGATCGATCCGTTGCCCTGAAGCAATAAGACAGGCACAACAAAGACAAAAACTGTATACTATCCGTTGAAGAAATTTCAGCACGACAAATATACGGGGAGGGTGGGAGGATGGATGTAAACAGGCTGGTTAATTTGTCGCAAAAGAGCCTGATCTTGTCGCATTTACACCATGCAAACTGAATTTCCGGGCGTATGTTTGTTTAGTTAACTTTCAAAAAATTGAATAACTAAATTAAATTATATGCAAAAGATCACTCCCTTTCTCTGGTTCGATGGTAAAGCTGAAGAAGCCATCAAACTTTACACTTCTGTTTTTAAAAATTCGAAGATCATTAATATCTCCTACTGGGGAGAAGGAAGCCCTTTCCCGAAAGAGCAGGTAATGTCCTCGACGTTTGAAGTGGATGGGCAGCGGTTCCATGCTTTTGATGCGGGACCGCAATTTAAATTCACCGAAGCGATCTCCTTTTTTGTGAACTGTGAAACACAGGAAGAGATCGATCATTGCTGGAATGCACTAACAGCCGATGGCGGGCAGGAAAGCATGTGTGGCTGGCTGAAAGATAAATTCGGACTGTCCTGGCAACTTGTTCCTCCTGTGCTGGGTCAATACCTGGGTGATAAAGACCGCGCCAAAGCAGGAAGAGTAATGCAGGCCATGATGAAGATGAAGAAGATCAGTATACCAGACCTTCAAAAAGCGTACGAGGGGTGATCAAAAATCCATAGAAGTTGGTAAAATCATCCACTGAAAAAAAGCCCCGCCTGGTATTATTAAATGCAAAACTGTTCATACTGCGGCTGAAAGCCCTGCAATCGGATAATCATTTGGAAAAGATACAGCGCTATTTCAAATCAGGTAAGACAATAATAAAAAAACTCCTGCGAAGGAGTTTCTTTATTATACTACCGATTGCTTATTCTGCTTATAATAACTTTTTCAGCCAGGTCAGCGCAGGTATAGATCCAGTTCAACCCTCCTGTTCTGCGCTCTTGCAGTAGCAGTAGCATTGGAACCCGAAGGCCGGGTCTTGCCAAAGCCTGTAAGGGTGATCCTGCTTTCAGGAACTCCTTTACCTAACAGGTAAGATTTTACCGCATCGGCACGACTTTGAGAAACGATCAATGAATTTTTCTCCAGGCCATCTGCATGACCGCCAATACGGAGATTATAATCAGGATATTCATTCAGGATATTTGCAACCTCATCAAGCATGGGGTAGGAAACAGATTTTACAAGAGCATTTGCTGGTTCAAACATTACACGGCGGGTAGCGAATTGCAAACGTTTAGGTGCTTCCTTTTTCACAACGGGGCACCCATAATTAGCTGCATCGCCCTTTATACCGGGACATTTATCCTCACTATCAATTATTCCATCCCCATCCATATCAGCAGGGCATCCCGATGCATCCACTTTGATACCCATCGTGGTACCCGGGCATTTGTCATCACTATCCAGCACACCATCATTATCACTGTCAGCATCGCAACCACCCGCGTCTACTTTTATTCCCGCTCTCGTACCCGGGCATTTATCACTGGCATCGGGTACTCCATCTCCATCCGTATCCGGGCATCCCTGGAACCTGTCCAGCCCTCTTGCATTGGGGCATTTATCTTTTGCATCTTCAATACCATCACCATCACTATCAGGGCAACCCTTGAACCTTGCCAGCCCGGGTACATCAGGACAATTATCATCCGGGTCACTAACGCCATCCCTGTCTTTATCCTGGCAACCGTTCATACCCGCATCACCGGGTACACCCGGGCATTTGTCTAAATAATCAGCCACGCCATCTTTATCGGTATCCAAAGGACAGCCGGTACCATCTACAAGGACGCCCGGTGGGGTAGAAGGACATTTGTCAAGTTTATTTTTTACTCCATCCCCGTCACCATCTTTTTTCATAGCAAATTTTGATGGGGCTTTCACTTCTGTCTGGGCCGATAATGAGGAGAACGCAGCCAGCATCCCGGTTAACAGGAAGAAGGGAAGGATTTTCTTTACGATCATAAATAGTAATTTTTGTGTGATATTTTTTGTGCACAAAGTTCAGTACACTTACCAGGGTAAATGTTATATCGCCCGGCATGTCTCTTATATGTTTCACACATTACGAATAAATACAGGCCAACCATAATTATATAATAAACACCCGGAATTGTATAATAAAAATATTCGTAATAGGTTTCATATTTGCATATCTGGCTCCCATACGAAAACAACTATCTATCTCTTAAACTATTAGCATTGATGAAAGCCCCTGTTCAGGGGCTTCTTTTTAAACAACTTTCATTTTATGAGATCCCGGGGTTGTCCCGTCGATCAACCTTAAATCAAAAAACAAAAAAATATGAAATTTTATTTTAGTACTCTATTGATCGTAATCGGTATGGTAAGTACTGCGAATGCCCAAAAAGTGAATATTGGTATTAAGGCCGGGGTGAATGTATATACCATTCATAATGATAACAATGTCAATTATGACGCAAAGACCGGTTTTCATGCCGGGCTGATCGGTCATATACATCTCAACAAGCAAATTGCCGTCCAGCCTGAGCTTGTTTATTCAGCCCAGGGGGCAGAATATTCGGTAGGCGGGGTGAAGACTAAATTCAAACTCGGTTATATTAATGTACCCGTCATGCTCCAGTATATGTTTCACAATGGCTTCAGGCTGGAGGCAGGTCCGCAGGTTGGTGTATTGGTAAGTGCTAAATCAGAAACCAATAATAACAGTACCGATATCGGTGACAATTTAAACACGGTTGATGTCGCGGTTGGATTTGGAGCAGGGTATGTGCATCCCAAATCAGGACTGGGTTTTGATGCCCGGTATAACCTTGGGGTGAGTAATATCAATGAGAACGGATCAGTCAAATCGACTAACCGGGGCTTCCAGTTAGGTGTTTTCTATTTATTTCATCATCATTAATAGTTTTTAGTAGCTATTAAAGAGGATAACAATTGTTATCCTCTTTTTTTTTCTTTACAGGAACAAAGAAATAAGTCCCTGGTGTTTCATGCTATCCGCATTTTCTGAGGAAAACCACCTGTAAATTCATTTTGGCCTTCCTCCATTCTGGGCTGTTTTTTGCGTAGATTAGACAATATGCAGGATTTCAAAATTGTCGTATTTATCATGGCTATCCTGATCTGTGTAACAGCGATCGCCAATAAAAGAAAGCTACCTTACCCCATTTTACTCGTGGCCGCAGGGCTGATCATTGGGTTTGTACCCCAGTTGCCCGACCTGGCCCTTGACCCCGAGATCGTTTTCCTCATCATGCTGCCACCCCTGCTTTATGACGCGGCATCAAAAACATCCTGGCATGAGTTCAGGACATCTATCCGGCCTATTTCCGCCCTGGCCATTACACTGGTATTTTTCACTACCGTAGTAGTCGCCATTACCGCGCATTTTTGTATTCCGGGATTTAGCTGGCCACTTGCTTTTGTATTGGGCGCTGTAGTATCACCGCCTGACGCAGTAGCCGCCTCGGGTATCATAAAAGGACTGGGATTGAATAAAAAAGTGGTCACCATATTGGAAGGGGAGAGCCTGGTAAATGACGCTTCTGCCCTGATCGCCTACCGCTATGCCGTAGCGGCAGTAACAACGGGCACTTTTGTTTTCTGGAAAGCCGGCCTGGAATTCCTGATGGTAGCGGGAGTGGGGATCATCATTGGTGTTATCACGGGTTACCTGTTCGTTCTTGCGCATAAAAAGATCGAAAACAATCCTGTTGTGGAAACCAGTCTTACGCTTCTTTCTCCTTATGTTGCTTACCTCGCGGCAGAAGAGTTTCATATGTCCGGTGTCCTCGCGGTGGTCAGTACCGGTCTGGTGATCGCCTGGCGCTCGCCGGAGGTTTTTTCTTACCAGGCAAGAATGCGGACAAGAGTAGTATGGGATACCCTGGTATTTTTATTACACGGCTTTGTCTTCATCCTGATCGGGCTGCAACTACCTTCTATTATTAAAGATCTCGGTAATTATTCCTTCCAGGATATGCTGGGGTATGGATTACTTATCAGCGCGGTAACGATCCTCGTACGTATCATCTGGGTGATCGCGGGATCGGGTCTGCAAAATTATTTTCAAAAAAGAAAAAAAACTGAATTGCTCCCTGACCAGGGCCCTGACAGTACCTGGAAGAATGTACTCGTAGTGGCCTGGACAGGAACGCGGGGCGTGATCTCGCTGGCAACGGCGCTGGCTTTGCCACTGTTTCTGCAGAATGGAGCCGCTTTTCCCAAAAGACATTCCATTATTTTCCTTGCCTTCGTGGTTATTTTTATTACACTGGTAGTACAGGGGCTTTCACTTCCGCTGCTGATAAAATGGCTGAAGATAAAACCACAGGATAATACGGCGGCAGAAGAAAAAGAACTCCAGTTATCACTGGCTACCAGCACACTTAATTTTATCGAACAGGAGTTGGCAGAACAACTTGATAACAAATCATTGACCCAATTAAAGAACAAATATGCTTCATTGATAAATGAACTGTCAAAGGAACTCCGGCGTCACAAAAAGGCCATAAGGAATGACGAAGAATTAAAACCTCCGCCGCCCAATGCACTCGTAAGCGCCCAGCTCGAAATCAGCAGGTTCCGCAGGGATCTTTTACTCAAAATGCACAAAGAGGGAGAATTCAGTGATGGTGCGATCCGTATGGTAGAAAGGGAACTGGATATTGACGAACTGAAACTGGAGCTAAAAGTGCCAAAGGAAGAATGATCCGGAACTTTATAAGACCGTCTTTACAAGGGTGGGTATCAGGAAGAAAACGGATCCGGAGTGGGCCATTTTGAATTTACTTTAACCGCGGAGGCAAAGAGGACGCAAAAATTGCGCAAGGAACCCTGTGTAATCTCTGCTTCTCCTTCTCTTTGGGGTTAAATAACCTGCTTTTTTTCCAAACTGACCCACTACACACATCAAAAAAGAGGTTCTATGGGAAGTTTTTCGTAATTTATACAGGGGGATATCATTTTCGTGAAATCCGAACTCTTCCAGGCGGTAATCGTTACAACAAGAAGGTAAAACATTACAAGATTCACACATTCGGAGGGGGGGGGTCATATAAGCTTAAATTACATATTATCGCCACTCTTTTCCCTTGAAATGAAGGCGTCGCTTTGACGCAGTTTCCGCTCCTGTAATGGTATTGAAAACCCTAAATAAGTGATTTGAAATTGTATATTAAAAACATGGTTTGCATCCGGTGCAAATTGGTCGTAAAGGATGAACTCACCAAACTGGGGTTACAATTTAATACCGTGGAGTTGGGGGAAGTGGAGACCCTCGAACAATTGTCAAGGGAGCAACTGGAGCTGTTTAAAGGCGGTATACTAAAATATGGTCTCGAATTAATGGATGATAAAAAAAGTGTACTCATACAGCGGATAAAAAATGTTATTGTTGAACTGGTCCATTATTCAGAAGAACCCTTGCATGTCAATTTTTCCGAATTCCTCAGCCAGAAACTGAACCATGATTATACCTACCTGGCCAACCTTTTTTCAGAAGTACAGGGTACTACCATTGAGAAATTTATCATCGCTCACAAGATCGAACGGGTAAAGGAGTTACTGGTGTATAATGAACTCAACCTTACAGAGATCGCTTACCTGATGCATTACAGCAGCGTGGCACATCTTTCCACCCAGTTTAAGAAAGTGACCGGTCTTACCCCTTCCCACTTCAAACAGCTGAAAGATAAACGCCGTTCCATGCTGGACAAGATGTAAAGGGCCCTGGTATTAACAGATGAAACCAATTATTGTGGATTATTAAGGCTACCTTACAGCCATCTTCACAACAGTAAAGCGGCGCCATACAGACAGCCCCCGTATTATTCAGTGATATCATCTTTTTCAATATTTTCATTATGAAAAGCAGGAGAATGCCCGTACAGGGTGCCATACAGTTAAAGAACGGTTTTTATATCGAGATCTTCGAGGATGGAGCAAAAAGAGGAATGAAAATAAGAAGCGAAAACCAGCGGGATATGGAAACCATCGCCAGCCGGTATGCCGGGGACAAAAAAGTAATCGTCCTTGGCGAGTATAAGGACGGTCTGCCGGTTACCGGGATACCAGTCTTCTAAGAACAAGGGATATTCCAGGCCGCCAATTCCCGGCGGACTTTCAAACGTACATACGAAGTGTGGGAATAATATAATTTTTCCCGGGAATGATGTAATAGTTGCACAGGGTATATAACAGACCTTTATACTCATCATCAAACACGTCAATATTCAAACAGCATAATCGTTTTTCAAATAGCAGTAGGTTTTGGTTAATGCCCCTGTTACAGGGGCTTTTTTTGCAGTGAAATATACCCAGCTTAAACTGTGAATGTTATAATCTAAATAAGCAATTATACAATAGCGACCCGGGAAACAAACAGACCTTTATAGTATTAAACGATTATTAAAACCAGTATCATGGAAAATAAAGATGGAAAATTGAAATCCAGTAAAAAGGCGGAGAATGGGAAACCGGATGGTAAGGAACTGGAAAAATCAAAAACACATATCATTGTTGAAATAATTGAATATATGGCAAATGCAGTGGTTATCAAGACGATCATAAAAAAATCAACGGGAAACATAAGCATCATGTCTTTTGATACGGGTGAAGGCTTGACCGAGAAGACCTCGCCTTTTGATTCTTTCACACAGATCATTGAAGGAAAGGCCGAGATCGTGATTGATAAGGTCTCTCACTTACTGAAATCAGGCCAGGGGATCATTATACCCGCCCATTCGTCGAATTTTATCAAACCCAACGGTAGGTTTAAAATGATCTCCACGATCATTAAAAGCGGCTATGAATAGGGATGCATACCTGTGAATTATATAAATAATAAATAGGGGGATGTAACATATTGGGGAAAAAATTAATGCAGCTTTAGGAAGCATATTTTAAATGTGCTACCAGCTAAACCCTAAAAGTGAACCTCCACGCTTTTCATACACCTGATTCTTCCTCTTTAGCAGTGGCTGATCCTATGCCGGAAACAATTCCTTGTTACATCCATGCTTTCCCGGAAATCAAAAAACTTTTACCCGAAGTACCGGGTCGCTTCGTAGCTGTGCTAGCCCACGAGATCCGGAATCCTTTAACGACCATTAAACTGGCCACCGAGATGCTTCGGTCGGTACTCCAGGACGAACAGCACAAAAGCTACCTTGATATTATTTTAAGGGGTTCAGGTAAGATCAATGATATTGTGAATGACCTGTTGAGCTCATTGCCCCCTTTAGAGACCGGGCTGGAAAAGCATTCGCTTCCTGCATTGATCGATGAGATACTGGTCGCAACAGCAGACAGGCTCCAGATGAAAAAGATCACGGTGGTCAAAAAGTATGAAGCGCCGGAAGAGAAGATCGGGTTCAACAGGCCGAAAATGAAGATCGCTCTCACCAATATCATCATCAACGCGATCGAGGCAATGCAGGAAGGAACGGGGAAAATACGGCTCAAAACGAAACGAGTGGAAGACAAATATATCATCCAGGTCGGTGATAATGGCTGCGGTATCAGTAAAAGCGATCTGAAAAATATATTTCAACCCTACTTTACCAATAAACCGGGTGGCCTAGGGATCGGTTTGTCTGCCACTTACGATATTCTTCGCCAAAACAAGGTGGACATAAAAGTAGAATCAATAAAAGGTAGGGGAACCCGCTTTATACTTTTCTTCAAGCGGTAAATACAACAACTTAAGGGAGTTTTCCCGCGGTTATAACTGGCACCTGGTTAGTGGCTGCGGAGCCGGAATAAGCAAAGAAAAGGATAAAGGCCGTGACCAGCAACACAGTTGCCAGGATCAGTGCAGCCGTAAAACTAAAATCTTTGAACAGTCGCATTACCGGGAATTTTATAACTAGTTTAGTTACAAACTATATGCCAGCCGCTCTGAAGTTTTAACCCGTCCCTCAGACCTTCAGGCTTTTCAGCGAACCGATTACCCCAAAAGCCTGTAACAGCCAGATCACCAGCACGATCACCACGACCACGTTGAGTATACTCTTGATCTTACGATCCATCGGGATATAGGTGTTGATCAGCCAGAGCAGGACACCAACGACAACAAGTACAATTAAAATAGTAACTAAGGGCATAATGATTAGTTTATTATGTTTCTGGTAAGGTTGAATGAATAGGGTGCCGGGCGCCTGTATAAAACAGTATTAACTGGGGAGTTGGCATTTTCTTTCTTCATTCTTTCGGTCGGTTCCGTTTTACGATTCTGAAGTTCCCGGCCATCGGCAGGGCGCTTCTCAGCCTGGTAAACAATGAAACCCACAATACTTGCCAAAAACAAAAAAGATTTCATAAAAAGAACAATGAGATGAGGAATCAAAAAGCCACCTTGAATGAGCCGGTAAAGATGCGAAGCTTTAGAAAGCGGGGTATTATACTTTTTTATCTTTGTGT
>JANMKG010000424.1:0-8241 GCA_031371915.1 Chitinophagaceae bacterium
TTTGGGGCCATTGGCGGGATGCTTGTTCCTGCCGGACTATTCCTGCTCTTTAATTTTGGTACAGGCACCCAGGCTGGCACAGGTATACCAATGGCGACGGATATTGCTTTCGCGGTAGGAATTTTATCGCTCTTAGGCAGCCGTGTTCCGGCCTCACTCAAAATTTTTCTGACAGCCTTAGCGGTAATAGATGACCTGGGAGCAATCATTATAATCGCGATCTTTTACACCGCTTCTTTATCGTTTACAAATTTGTTTATTGCAGGGATCATTTTTGGTCTTCTTCTTATCCTGAAAAGACTGAAAGTTCACAACCTGGTACCGTATTTAATTGGCGGTGTTGTAATGTGGTATTTTATGTTGCATTCAGGCGTTCACGCTACCGTAGCAGGAATCTTATTAGCATTTGCTATCCCATTTGGTAATGGTGGTGAAAAATCTCCCTCCTATATTCTTCAGCATTTCCTGCACAAACCTGTTGCTTTTTTTATTCTTCCCTTGTTTGCCATTGCCAATACCTGCATTCCCATAGGTGATAGTTGGCAAAGCAGTTTAGGGCAAACAAACAGTTTAGGTATAATCGCCGGACTTGTTATTGGAAAACCTCTAGGTATCTGTATCTTTTCATTTATTGGCGTTAGTTTAGGTCTTTGTGTATTGCCGGGAGACCTGAAATGGAAAAACATAATAGGAGCGGGTATTTTGGGCGGTATCGGTTTTACAATGTCCATCTTCATTACACTTCTTGCGTTTAACAAAACGGACATCATCAATGATTCAAAAATTGCAATTCTTACTGCTTCACTTATTGCCGGTATACTCGGTTTTTCCTGGCTCAGGCTGACACTAAAAGCATCACCAGGAATTGAAGAAAGAGCTTAACGGCACCGCTAAGGTCTTTCACAATCCCTCAACACATTTTCAGTTACTTTTGCCCGACGCCATATCCGCCACCCCGCGGAGAAGGCGGTCCCTGTATGAAGAAAATCGACTGGTACATACTGAAAAAGCTTCTCTTCACTTTTATTTTCTGCCTGCTCCTGTTTACGGTGATCGCGGTGGCCATTGACAGCAGTGAGAAGTCCGATGATTTTGTAAGAGCCAATTTCAGTACCAGCGAGATCATCAACAAATACTATATCGGGTTTGTTCCTTATATCTGGAGCCTCCTCTTTCCATTATTTGTATTTATCGCGGTGATCTTTTTCACCAGCAGGATGGCCAGCCGGTCCGAGATCATCGCGATCCTGGCCAGTGGTACGAGTTATAACCGCTTTCTTCGTTCTTACCTGGTAGGGGGTCTCCTGCTTTCCGCTGTATTGTGGGTAGGCAGCCGTTACTGGATACCCAGGGCCAACGGGATCAGGAGTTTTTTCCAGACCAACTATGTTGATAAAAATGACGCGACCAAAAATCGTATCATGGGCAATTGTCCCCGATGTTATTACCTGCGTATTGATACCAATACATTTGTCGGCATCCAGGATTATGATACGGCGGCAAGATCTTCCCGTGGTTTTTTCCTCGAGCGTATCAGCAATAATAAAATGATCTATAATGTCCGCGCAGAGATCATCCATTGGGATACAGCTTCCAATAAATGGGAACTTGTTAATGCTACCGAAAGATATATCGATAGCGTGGGGGAAAGAGTGCAGCATTATCCCAGCCTGAAGATCAAGCTCAACCTGAATCCCGGTGAACTGCGAAAGGATAATTATTTAAAAGATAAACTGACGACACCCGAACTGGTCGCTTTTATCCGGCAGGAAGAATTAAGAGGAACAGAAGGGCTCAATACATTTAAAGTGGAGCGATACCGGCGCACCGCCACGCCGGCAGCTGTTTTATTACTGACCATGATCGGGGTTTCCATTGCCAGTCGCAGGACCCGGGGCGGAAGCGGGATGCACCTTGCCCTGGGGATCATTATTGCGGCGCTCTTTATCGTCTCGGACCGTTTCTCTACCGTTTTTGCGACCAAGGGAAGTCTTCCACCCTTATTGGCTGCCTGGCTGCCCAATATTGTATTTTCAGGGGTGGCGTATTGGCTTTACCGCAGAACTCCTAAGTAACGATTCTGGTTCCTGGTTACTGGTTGCTGGTTTCTTAGAGGATGAAAAGTTCCTACAGTCTTCAATAACCAGTACCCAGAAACTAGTAACCAGCAACCAGCAACCAGTTAATTTTTTGTTCCGGCCGGGGGCATTCTTTACCTTTAACGATAAATTTTTTTACCGTTTCGCCAGCTACGGCGGGATGAAATACCAGGAATCATGGGAATCATAAAAGACAGGTTTAAAGCCAAATCCGATATCGTTTCGGGTGAAATAAAAGAGTTATTAAAGGAACATGGCAACAAAGTGATTGGCGAGGTTCAGTTATCACAAGTCTACCAGGGAATGCGGGGAATGACAGGACTGGTAACCGAAACATCCCTGCTCGACGCACAGGAAGGGATACGTTTCCGGGGTTATTCTATTCCTGAATTAAGAGAGAAACTCGCTAAGGCTCCGGGTGGGTCCGAGCCACTACCGGAAGGTTTATTTTACCTGATGCTGGTGGGAGAGTTGCCTTCCGAAGAGGATGCCCATCATATTAGTTCTGTCTGGCAACGCCGCAGTCATGTACCCAACCATGTCTTTGCTACTATTGAAGCATTGCCCGTGAATACACACCCGATGACACAATTCGTGGTGGGTGTGATGGCCCTGCAAACAGAAAGCCAGTTTGCCAAGAAGTACGCCGCCGGCATGAATAAAAAAGATTACTGGGAAGCGGTCTTTGATGATTCCATGGACCTTATCGCCCGGCTGCCCCGTGTAGCGGCGTATATCTATCGCCGGAAATACAAGAACGGGGATCATATACAACCCAATGGCTTACTTGACTGGGCCGGCAATTTTGCCCATATGATGGGTTACGAAGATGAGAGTTTCAAAGAATTGATGCGCTTATATATGACCATCCACGCCGATCATGAAGGGGGAAATGTATCTGCACATACAACACACCTGGTAGGTTCTGCTTTAAGCGATCCCTATTTAAGTTACGCATCAGGTATGAATGGATTGGCTGGCCCTTTGCATGGTCTCGCTAACCAGGAAGTGATCAAATGGATATTTGAACTGCGCGAAGAATTGAAAACAGAATCACCCAGTAAAGAACAGATCGCCGAGTATGTAAAGAAAACATTGAGTGAAGGGAAAGTAGTTCCGGGTTATGGTCATGCTGTACTCCGCAAGACCGACCCGCGTTTTGAAGCACAGATGGAGTTTGGGAAAAAACATATGCCTGATGATCCGCTGGTGAATACGGTCTGGGATATCTATGAAACGGTACCACCGATCCTGCAATCATTAGGAAAGATCAAGAACCCCTGGCCAAATGTAGACGCACACAGTGGCGCGTTACTGGTGCATTATGGCCTGGTAGAATATGAATACTATACTGTTTTGTTTGCCGTTAGCCGTGCATTGGGTGTGCTGGCCAGTCTTTGCTGGGACAGGGCCCTCGGCTTCCCGTTGGAGAGACCGAAGTCTGTTACAACTGACCTGGTGAAATTATGGGCGGAGGGGAAGGATAATATTTGGGGAGAGTGAGAATGAGAAATAAGGAATGAGGAAGTTGGACAGCTTAATGAATCGAAAAGCATTACCCCGTAGGGGTTCAACATAGAAGGAAAAAAGAAATAAGGTTGCTTCGGCTTTGCCTCGCAATAAAAAATAAGGAATAAGAAAATTGAGCTCCCCGTTTTTCGGGGAGTTTTATTTTTTGGGATGCAGGACACGTAAAAAACCTTTTGTATCACTGCTCTTTTGTTGGAGTTGTGCGATCACTTTTTCAATATTTCTCTGCAATGATTCTTTTGTTTTGAGATGGTTGAGATAACGCAGTACTTCTTTTTTCCTGGCCGGCGTCAATTGATCAAATTCAGCCAGGAGACCGCTACTTGACAATGCTTTTTTCAATCCGGCAGGGAACGGTTCAGTTCTTGGTGCGAGGTCCTGTTCAATACTAAGGGTGGCTATATCTCCCGGCCTTGTACCGGAGCCTTTCAGCATTGGTCCGTTCACAAATAAACGGTAAGGAGCATCCTTAACCGGTACCAGCGTTTGAATAAAAGGATACCCGTTGATTATTCCTTTCACAGGAATGTATCCTTTCACCCCTTTCATGCTGGCCGTGATCTTTCCGGGCACATCCACACAGGTATTGATCCCGGTTTTATAAATGCTTGCTTTGAATGAGAATTGCATCGGGCGGGTCGTGTATGATTGTATTGTTTTTTTTGAAATTAAGGCGGTATTTATTTTTTGGGTAGTGTCTCAGTTTGATTGACAATTAAATTTGGGGTTAGAATTGAACCACATAAGAACATAGGGCACAGTAGAAAAACACATAGTCTATGTGAACCCTATGTCTCTATGTGCCTATTGTGGTTCAAACTGAGACACTAGCATTTTTTTGGAAAGAGCGATTATATCTTTTACTTCGAGTATAGATCTTTCATATCCCTGCACAGCCGCGTTGATCATCGCTTTACCCAGTTGCCCTAATGTACAAACGGAATTTGGGGAAATTATTTTGATGACTGGTAACAACCATCCCAGCCATTTGTAAAAACCAAGGGTATTCTTCAGTCCTTTGGTGGGTTTCATCGCGCCGGGACGGAAATTGTAGACACTTTTAAATGGAATTTTCACCAGGTCATTCTCTGTTTTCCCTTTTACCCGGGCCCACATTGTTTTTCCTTTCTCCGTGCTGTCTGTGTGAGCACCGGAGATATAGCAAAAGACCATGGAAGGATTGACCTTTACCAATGTCTGAGCAAAAGCCAGTGTGAGGGTATAGGTGAGTTTGTAGAATTCAGGTTCTTTCATACCAACAGAAGAAACCCCGGAACAAAAAAGACAGGCATCATACCCCCGCAACTGGTCTTCAATGGGAGAAAGGTTGGTGAAATCGGGATGAATGATCTCTTTGAGCTTGGGGTGGGTATAGCCGCAGGTTCTTCTCCCGATCACCAACACCGCGGCGATCCTGTTATCCTGGAGGCATTCATACAATACACCTTCGCCGACCATACCGGTGGCGCCGGTGAGGATGATGCGGGTAAATGCATTGGACTGGTAACTCATTGTTTTTATTTTGCAGGGTGAAGACCGGGGATATAAAAAGCAGCAATATCCTCGATATAACTTTGCGGTGCTGAAAAGATCAGGTTTGTCAGGATGATCACCGTCACATCATCCTTTATATAAATAAAAAAAGCAGCCCTTCCACCACCCGTGGGCCCGGCAATCGGGTGTTCTGAACGGGTCGTAACCGGCCAGCCCAATCCATATCCATTCAATACCGGTCCAAAGCCTTCATGTGTTCCATTATTAAGAAACCCGGGTGCCCATAGCGTTTTAAGACTTTCTTTCTTTAATAGTTTCCCATTTTGTAATTGAATGGTCCATTGTGCCAGTTCCTTCGCTGATGTATTTAAACCTACTGCTGTCCAGAGGTAGCGGGGCCAGTCGCGGATCAATTCCTGAAGTGTATCGGATACTTCCACCGTATTGTGAACGATGCGGCGGAACGTATAGCTTCCTGAAAGATGCGGGACAATATCATGACTGTCACCAAAGCAACTGCTTGTCATCCCCGCAGGCTTTAATTGATGTTCTTTTACAAAATCGGTAAATGCAACAGCACTGATCTTCTCGATTATTTTTCCCAACAGGATATAATTGGCCTGGTTATACTGGAATTGCTCGCCCGGTTTAAAAAGGAGGGGAGCCTGCAGGCATTTTGCCCAGGCACTGTCTTCATCGATATCAATTAAACGGGAATTATTGTCCCATATATCCGGCAAACCGGAGGTATGTGTTAGTAAATGATGAACAGTGACGTGTTGCCAGGCTGCCGGAAGATCGGCGAGGTATTCTGATATGGGTGCATCCAGTTTCAGTTTTCCTGTTTCGACCAATTGCATGATCGCCACTCCTATAAAAGCTTTTGTAATGGAATGAACCGGGAATAATGTGTTATTGGTGACAGGAATTCCGTCTTCGATACTGGCGATGCCAAAGGATTCCATGAATACGATCTTTCCATGCTTCACCACAGCCACTTGCATCCCGGGGATCTTTCGCTGTTTCATCTGGTTCCGGATAAATGCTTCTACCTTGCTATTAGTGGGTTGAGCATGCAGGTCGGGATTTATGATATTGACCAGGAGTAGGAGGCTGAAGAGCGGTAAGATTTTTTTTCGCATGATTGAATAACGTCCGCGCCATGGGGCAGGCCGATCGAATTAAGACGACCTTTCCGGCCGAGCGTTACTAAGATACAATTTTATTTTAGCGAAGGCCCGCACCCCTCGAGTCGGGGCAGGCTGCAGGCATGCGCCAAACCCGCTTTTGTACGCTCACCTTTAATGTCATGCCAGAAAGATAGGTCGGTTTTCCAACTTCACTTTGAAATGTATGTCAGCTTTTAATGCTTTGAAAACTTTAAGAAGGGTGTTTATGGTGGCGCTGTTAGCGCTACTTTCCAGTTTAGAAATTTGTGCTCGCTGAACGCCGACCAGATTTCCTAATTGTTCCTGTGTTAGGTTGCGTTCAAGTCTTGCTTTCTTGATCATATGTCCCAAGACATCCATCCGAAGTTCATGTTCATATTTGTCTCTGCCAGGTGTACCCTTCTTGCCAACATATTTATCTTTCATCTCCGCAAGGGAATAAGATTTCATTTTTGACTTTGTCATGATTTTATCGTTTGGATTGAAAATATCTATTTCTAATATTTAGTGCCCGTTCAATTTCATTATCAGGAACTTTGTCAACCTTCTTAATGAAACCATGCGTTGCGATTACCAGGGTTCGTTGGCTTTCAGTCTTATCCCAGAAAGCAAGCAATCGGATTTGATTCGATCCATGCCTGACTCTGAATTCCCAAATATCGTCACGCAACTTCTTAAAGAGTCGCGGGTCATTTGTTTGTTCAGCCAAGTCAATATTGTATAACAATTTTCGAACTGCTTTTTGATCAAGTCCTGCCATAAACTTGTTAGCGGGTTCCAGGAACCTGGTCTGGAAATACTTCACTGGGCTTGTTTTGTCAAAGGTAAAGAAAGGTTTCCAAATATGGAAACATTATTCTTTATTAAAATAGAAGGGGATGTCGATAAAGGTGGCGTACAACGTTGGGGCTTGGTGCAGGCCTGACAAATTAAAACGACCCCGCCGCCGAGCTGTACTAGGATACAATTTTACTGATCAGCGAGGCGAACACGCAGAAGGCTTGCGCCAAACCCGATGTTAGCTGCAGTTTTTGGAAGTAGTTATTTTTCGCTTTGTTTGAATAAAGACTTAAATAAGGATTTAAACTCTTTGTCGTTGTGAAGTCCATTAATATTTATGGCATAATTGCATACATCTTTAAGTCGCTCATTTGAAAAACTTTTTCTTTCCCCGTCTTCATACTCAAAATAAACGTCAATAACATTTATTCCCCTTTTCATTAAAGCTCTTACTAATGGGACAAAGTCACCGTCACCAGTCACAAGTATAGCTACGTCCATAATGTCTTCAAAACCGACCTGCAAAATATCGATTGCCATAGCAACATCAACAGCTTTTTCATGTTGTCCAGACTGAGACATAGGATAGAACTTACTTTCTATTCCAGCATGCATTAAATCATGATGTCGTCTTCTGTCTAACTTTAATTTTTTCTCATCAGCATTTGTTGATGTGAATAGCCCTTGATACCAAGCCGAATAAACTACTTTGTAATCAATAAAACCTTGATAATGCTTTCTTACATATTCCTCCAGTAGCCTATGAAAAGGCTGAAAAGATAACCACCCCTCTTTTTGTCCCCAGAAATAATTTTGAGCATAATTAAAGTGATTACCATCATAAAAGACTCCTATTCTGAGTATTCCTTCCATAAATAAGAATTAGGGTTCAAAAAAAATTCCCGCTAACACATAAATTTATGATATAAGACGTAGCATTCAAAAAAAGAGCTATTGATAATCAAAGTCCTGGTACTATACTTTTTGTACCTGCCTGCCGGCAGACAGGTTGTTATTAGGACAATAGGATTTTGCTCCACAATAAAAAACTCCCCAACCAGTGGAGAGTTTTTCTTCTTTAAATCTTTTCTTTAAACCTCTATCCGCTTCATCTTCGGCACCAGGAAATGCATGATCAGCCAGCCCAGTAAATAGGCGGAAGCGCATAC
>JANMKG010000100.1:0-1794 GCA_031371915.1 Chitinophagaceae bacterium
ACCAACGTGGTGACTCCGGCGAGGAACGACGCAAGATCTCCCGATTGAAGCTCCGGTAATATTTAAAAGAATGTCATTGGTTTCTTCATCCAACAATTGCATTTCTGCTAATATGTCTTCAGGACTTCTCAATGCAGTTTCTTCCGGTTTGTTCGGATTCTTCACACTCAGATCATAATTATGCGTCTGCACATCCGCCATTTTTATGCTCCAGCTTTTCTCTGTTTCGGGCTTCGACAAGCTCAGCCTGACAAATTCCTTCATATCCCCATCATTCAAAGGACTTGTTTTGCCCATGCTTCTGCCGGTTTCAAGTTGGTAGTACCATATCTTTTTAGTTGGCTCTCCTTTAGTAAAGAAAAGCACAACTGTTTTTACTCCTGCTCCCTGGAAGGTTCCGGCCGGCATATCAAGCACCGTATGCAGGCTGCAGCTTTCCAGTAAATGCTTTCGCAGGCTAACAGAAGCGTTATCGCTGTTACTCAGGAAAGTATTTTTAATGACTATTGCCGCCCGGCCGCCGGCTTTTAGATTTTTAATAAAGTGCTGTAAGAAAAGAAAAGCGGTTTCGCCCGTTTTAATATCAAAGTTTTGCTGCACTTCCGGCCGCTCCTTACCGCCAAAAGGAGGATTGGCGAGGATAACATGATAGCGGTCCTTCTCCTGTATATCCCGGATACTCTCACTAAGCGTATTGGTATGGATGATATTGGGGGCTTCAATGCCGTGCAGGATCATGTTCATCACGCCAATGATATAGGCAAGGTTCTTTTTTTCTTTCCCGTAAAAGGTTTTTTCCTGTATCGTTTTATATTGAGACGTGCTCAGTTTTTCCCGGTTCTTCGTGAGGTATTCATAGGATTCACAAAGAAAACCGCAGCTGCCACAGGCGCCGTCATAGATACGTTCCCCGATCTTCGGTTGAATCACTTCTATCATGGCCCGGATAAGCGGACGGGGTGTATAGTACTGCCCGCCATTGCGGCCGGCATTCCCCATGTTCTTGATCTTTGTTTCGTAGAGATGACTCAGTTCATGTTTATCTTTCGTACTTCTGAAGGGAAGCTCATCGGCTAGGTCCAGTATCTCCCGGAGATTATAACCACTTTGTATCTTGTTTTTTAGTTCACTGAAGATCTCACCGATCTTATACTCGATGGTCTGCGGGTTATCGCTGTGTTTTAATTTAAAGTTGGCGAGGTAGGGGAAGAGTTCCTGGTCAACAAATTTCACGAGGTCCGGGCCGGTCTTCGCTTTGTTATGATCTAATTTCCCGTCTTTAGTCTTTGGCATGGCCCAGGTTGGCCAGCGAAACTCTTTATCCAGGATAGGAGTATATTTTTTTCCTTCCAAAGCCGCGGCATCGGCTTTATCCTGTTCCAGGTTATCAAGGTAACGGAGAAACATCACCCAGCTTGTCTGGCCTATATAGTCGAGCTCACTATCAGCACCGGAGTCTTTATAGAGAATATCATCAATATTTTTGAATGTTTGCTCGAACATGTTTTACAGCTGGGAGGCACCCGGTCATCAGGATAAGCACAAAAATATAATATTACGAATAATTTATTCTATATACGAATATTATGTGCATTTATGGAACAGGGCTCAGAATCTTCTGGCACACCTTTGCAGGGTGATAGATCATATAAGAAACCAGATAAAAAAGAGGAGGGCGGAAAAGCGCCTGACGCAGACTGATGTAGCCGTGGACCTGGGTATCACACCCGGGGCTTATTCCAAGATCGAAAGCGGCCCGACTGAAATTTCAATAAAGAAATTGGAAGCTATCGC
>JANMKG010000076.1:0-4784 GCA_031371915.1 Chitinophagaceae bacterium
CGTTAATTCCGGTGATGTCACCGCGTTTACGGATGACAGGTTCACCACGCCGCTTGCGGTGGCTGATATCCAGCAACTGACAGCAGGGAAACAGGATACCGTGCCTGAGTATGATATTAAACAGATCGACAAGATCATTGGGTATGTTGTTACAAGGGCCAGCTTTGATCCAAAATCTGTGCAAAAGATCCGTTTGAAAGAAGAGTGGGTATTTGACAGGGAGTCTAGCAAGATGTTCGTACGCATCCTGGGTATAGGTATCTTAAAAACAGAATACTTTCCGAATACACAACCTCCAAAAGAAAGAGGTACTTCTTCTTTGTTCTGGGTATATTATCCCGATCTGCGCCCGATGCTCGCCAAAGCAGAGGTCTATAATTCCAAGAACATGGGTCAAAGCCGGATGACCTGGGAAGAATTATTTGAAAGCCGTATGTTCAGCAGTTATATCGTTAAATCAACGCTCGACAACCCGGCCAATAAAATGATCAAGAACTACATTAAGGACCCGATCCTCGCACTGCTTGAAGGGGATAATATCAAAGAGAAGATCTTCAATTTCGAACAGGATCTCTGGTCGTACTAATACGAATCAAATCGTTCTTATAATTGCTTTAAAGCCCCTATCCAGGGGCTTTTTTAATAGCTAACTGGTTCATTATAAATTGAAAAAAAGTTTCAAAAAACGTAAAAGTCCTATAGGGAAATCGGATTTAAGTTGTATTTTCGTCTCGGTTTTTCATAGGATATTGGATTTTAAAAACGGGGCTGAATTTCTATTCTGGCCCCATTTTATTTGTACCTCACCCCCCATTTACATACGATTTATTAAACGCATAGAACCCAAAAACCCCCTCTCCAATTGGAGAGGGGGTTTTTGATATAATGCTCGTTAATTAAATTATGTAAATCGGGGTGAGGTTAGGGGGTGAGGTCATTGGGTGAGGCTGGAGTTGCGCTAAAATACTTCACCAACAGCCTTGCCCTGCTGATACCAATTATTTTCCCTATCTCGATCTCTCCCTTCGCCTGGCGGATCGTTTCCTGTATGTTCTTTACGGACCTGAATTCTTTCAGTAATAAATCCGCCGTTGTCTTCCCGATCCCGGGAATATCTTCCAATTCATTCTTAAACGTACCCTTACTTCTTTTTTGCCGGTGAAAGGTGATACCAAAGCGATGTACTTCATCCCTGATGCGACGAATGAATTTCAGGCTCTCACTGTTATAAGGAAGTTTGAGGGAAGCAGAATCTCCCGCAAAGAATAGCTCTTCCTCATTTTTAGCCAACCCCATTAAAGTTGCTGCTCCATCGAGCTCCAGTTCTTTCATGGCTTCGACAGCTGCACTGAGTTGTCCTTTGCCCCCATCAATAATGATCAGCTGGGGAAAAGGCTGCTCTTCTTCTTTCAGGCGTTTATATCGCCGGTACACCACTTCTTTCATCGTAGCGAAATCATTGATGCCTTCGACTGTTTTTACGTTGAAATGCCGGTAATCCTTTTTACTGGGTTCAGCATTCTTAAAACAAACCATTGCCGAAACAGGATAACTTCCCTGGAAATTAGAATTATCAAAACATTCTATATGCACGGGTAAGTCTTTTAATTGCAGGTCTTGCTGAAGTTTTTCCAGTAGTCTCAGCTTGTCCGGTCTTTTGATATTCAGGTTAAGCCGCTCCTTATTTTTCAGTTCATCGATAAAATGTATCACGTTCTTTTCGGAAAGGTCCAGTAGCTTTTTCCTGTCTCCGCCTTTGGGCACGGTAACCCTTATTTCGTCCTGCGGGTATTCGACCAGGAAAGGAACAATGATCTCCGTGGCATCACTATTAAAGGTGGTTCTAAGTTGTGCAATGGAAAAGCTTAGGATCTCTTCCACGGATTCATCGAGGTGTGTCTCCACTTTACTGGTTTGCGTCTGGATGATGGCGCCGTTCCGGACCATCAGGTAATTCACATAGGCCGTATCTTTTTCCTTAAGGATCGAGAACACATCCATGTTTCCGGCCCGGGCATTGGCTACGACTGATCGTGATTGATAGTTTTCGAGAAAGCCAATCTTCTTTTTTACAAGCTCCGCTTTTTCAAAAGCAAGCATTGTCACATGATCCTTCATCTCTTCCTTAAAATGCCGGATCACTGGACCGAGGTTGCCCCGTAACAGGTTCTTGAGCAGGGCCAGGTTCTCTTTATAATCAGCGGCTGTTTGAAGCCCCTCGCACGGACCTTTGCAATTACCGAGATGGTATTCAAGGCAAACCTTAAATTTACCCTTGCTGATATTCTTGTCCGTAAGGTTGAGCGAGCAATTCCTTAACTGGATCGTTTGTTTGATGAATTGAAGCAGTTCCCGCACTTTCTTAACGGATGTATAAGGGCCAAGATACTCGGAACCATCATCGATCTTATTACGGGTCAGGAAGACCCTTGGAAACGGCTCGTTCCTGATTACGATAAAGGGGTAACTCTTGTCGTCTTTCAGGTTGATATTGAAACGTGGCTGGAACTGCTTGATCAGTGTATTTTCCAGCAGGAAAGCGTCCTGCTCGGAATTGACGATGGTATATTCAATATGGGCGATCCGTTGAACCAGTTCATGGGTTTTATAACTGGTGAACGTCTTGGTAAAATAAGAACTGACCCTTTTCCGAAGGTGTTTGGCCTTGCCTACATATAACAATTCTTTCCCGGCATCAAAATATTTGTAAATGCCGGGCTGCGCGGGAATGGTTGGCGCTATATGTTGAAATTCCGCTGCGGTCATTGATCGGTATCCTCATTCCAGGTCACCCGGGTCGTAGTGATCATCTCGGGTTGACCGGGTTTTTGGCTGCGCGTCACTACCTGGAAATATTTATCCATTTGCCAGAGCATGTTCTTTTGTAAAAAACTATCCCGGTTACTTATCTCCCGGATGATGATGATATTATTGATCTTCGAATCAGCTCCCGGAACAGGCGTAGCAAGTAGCTCCTGCCGTTTGAACTCTTCCTTGTCGGGGTCAACAGGAAGATAAGTGATGATCACACGGTTCAGCGTTTCATCATAAATAGGAGCTTCTTCTTTATAGCGTTTGGCAACTTTACTGTCAGAGAGATCAGGGATCTCCAGGAATTCTTTTGCGATTGCACTGAATTGTTCCCGGGGAATATAAGTAGTATCGTGGTGCAGACTGTCTGTCGAAACCACTTTGACGATTGAATAAAGAGAAGTATCCACATGGGCAACTTGTTGCCTGATCAGTGATAGAACAGAGATGAATTTCTTATCTGGTTCCTTCTCTTTCTGCTTGCAGGAAAAAAGGAAAAGGATTGCGGCCATCATTACTAACAAACAACATTTCATGTCCTAAAATTAACGCAAACATCCGATTGGGGCAGGGAGTAAAAATGAATATCCCGTACCGGTGTAAGCGATACGGGATATTATGAGCAAAGCAGGCAGTTAGTGTCAGTTCTTAAGCATAAGACCCAACTTTAAACCAAAATCAAAAAGATGTTCTTTAACAGGATACTTGGCCTGGAAACTCGAAAGGGCCTGGTAGCGCACCTGCGGGCTAAGTCTCCAGTTGAGTTTCCCGGTAGTATAACCTGTAATTATTTCAAAGCCGGTATTTACATTCCATTTGCGTACCAGCGACGGAACTTCCGCATAATTCTTATAATCAGTTGAGATCAGGTAAGCCCTGTTGCTTAGGATATAGGTTGGCTGGATTGTGGCACCAACACCTACATAAGATTTTTTATTTCCTGCCACTTTCCATTCAAGACCCACGGGGACGGAAGCAGAGGTGTACAGGTTCCTCAGCCAGTCGGCATGGGAAGAGCCACCGGAATTCCGGTAGTTGGTAAAAGTGGAGACCGTATTAGCACCACCCGAAGCTGTGCTGAGAGCGATGGTAGCTACTTCACTCGGGTAATTGAATGCAAGGATATCATACTTGCTCACATTGAACTGGAGCCCGGTAATGATCTTAATTCTTTTGGACAGGGGGTAACCGGTGGCAAAACCCAGTTGCAGACCGATATCAGGTTTGTGGGTAACCACGCTGTTGACATCTGTTGTCTGGTTGGTGGGCGTTGTATAAGGACGTGACGCATTCAGGAACTCTTTATTCTCTCCCAATTTGCGGTAGGTGACAGTTGGCGTGAAAAAGATCTGCCAGGATAATTTTTTCTTAGCACGGTTGTACCGGTAAGAATTAATCACGCTTTCAATGGTCAGGGGATAATTATCTGACCTGTTCCAGGAAAATTCTTTATCGAAGAAGGTTGTTTTTTCAGGGGTTTTGTATTTATCATCACCAGCATAGGGCAGGAGCTCATCCTTGTCATTCTTTACTTTGGCTGAGGCAACCAGGTTCACATTCACAGGAGGCCTGCTGGCAACCACGGTCTGCGGTTTCGGAATAGTGACAATCATGACAGGCTTTGCAATAAATTCAGGCTGGAGGAGAGTTGCGGCTGCAATCACAGGTTCGCTGTTCTTTTCCTGCCCACCATCAAAATAGTCTTCGGGATCATTGTTATAAGAAGAAATCTCGGGAGAAATATTACTTGGATCCAGGAAAAGAGTTTGCTGGAACCTGTCAGCCGCGGTTACAAATGATGTTTTCTGGTTGGTAGGATTCGTTTGTGCGATAATGATCTCTGCAGGTTTTTGAGTTGCTTTCTCAGCAGGTTTGGCGGTAGCCAATAAAGGAGCGCTGCTTTGTTTTTTACCAGAAGGGCTGAGCATGACTCCTGTTACAGTCGCGGTTGTAAGCAATAATAAGGCGAGCCC
>JANMKG010000139.1:0-3324 GCA_031371915.1 Chitinophagaceae bacterium
AGAGCGGGCTTCCCCAGATCCGTACAGAATTATCCGGGCGAAGTGTACATGAAATGAGAGGGTTTGTCCTGGCTTCCATTATTTTATCGGCTGTCATTTTACTCTGGTTTTTCCGCAGTTTCAGTGCGATGTGGTTATCCTTATCGGTGGTCACGTTGGGAGTGATCTGGAGCTTTGCCACCATACAGTTATTTGGTTTCAAAATAAGTATCCTGAATGCACTGATACCTCCATTGATCGTTGTGATCGGCATTCCGAATTGCATTTATTTTTTCAATAAGTTTCATACTGCCTACAATGAAACGGGTGATAAGAAAAGATCATTGGTAATGATGGTGGAACGAATGGGGGTAGTAACATTGTTTTGCAACCTGGCTGCTGCAATCGGTTTTGGCGTATTTGCATTCACTCAAAGCCAGATACTGAAAGAGTTTGGCATTGTGGCCGGCCTCAACATTATTGCCCTGTTTTTTATTTCATTGATCTTTATTCCAACTATACTTAGCTTTCTGCCTGCCCCGAAGACCCGGCATACCAAATACCTTCAGAACCCCGGACTCAATCGCTGGCTTGGCCGGCTGGAACGATGGTCCTTAAATCACCGGAAATTAATTTTTGTAGTGACGTCAGTTATTGTTGCCATTTCCATTGCCGGTGTTTTTAAATTAAAAACACTCGGGTATATCGTGGATGACCTCCCGAAAGAAGATAAGATATATACTGACCTTCGTTTTTTTGAAAATAATTTCAAAGGAGTAATGCCACTTGAGATTGTAGTGGATACCAAAGAAAAAAGAGGGGCTTCCCGAAATTTCAATAACCTTCAGCGTATTGATTCCCTATCGCAATACCTTGCCAGTCTTCCCGATGTTGGCCGTCCTCTCAGTATTACGGACGGATTGAAATTTGCCAACCAGTCTTTTAATGATGGAGATACCGGTTATTACATTATGCCCAGCGAATATGCATTGCCGGCGTTGGCACAATACCTTAGCCCGGGTAAAGACTCAGGCAAGACAAAAAATTCATTTGAAAAACTGGCTTCCACCTTCCTGGATAGCTCCCGGCAACAGGCCCGCATAAGTGTAAGCATGAAAGATGTAGGCAGCAAAAGGCTTCCAGTTATCCTTGACAGCATTTCCGTGAGGGTAAACCAACTTTTTCCCAAAGAAAAGTATACGGTGCAACTTACCGGGACCAGCGTTACTTTCCTGGAGGGAAGCAGGTATATTATTCATGGGTTGGAGGACAGCATTCTCTGGGCTTTTGCGCTGATAGCCTTATGTATGCTGTACCTTTTTCGTTCGGCCCGGATATTAATCTGCTCCCTTATTCCCAATATTATTCCCTTGCTGATCACCGCGGGTATAATGGGTTGGGCGGGTATTCCACTAAAACCTTCTACTGTGCTGGTTTTCAGCATTGCTCTTGGCATTGCCATAGATATTACCATCCGTTTTCTTGTTAATTATAAACAGGAATTGCCCCGAAACAATTTCGATCAGAAAAAAACAGTGATCGAGACTATTCATAGCACCGGTATCAGCATTATTTATACATCAATGGTACTGATCGTCGGGTTCATTATCTTCTGTTTTAGTGGTTTCGATGGCACCAAAGCATTGGGATGGCTAACCTCCCTCACCCTCATTACTGCCACCCTTACCAACCTGGTATTACTGCCCTCTATTTTAATTTCAATAATCCGGGTAAAGAAATGACTGATTTCATTACATTTACAGTATATTAAACCGATGATTGGCGGTTGGTTTTTAAAGCAGCAAACGGTTACGGGAAATTGTCTGATAATAAGGCAGGATACTGATTAAATCTCACATAACAGGCTGTTTTTCAAAAACTGAATGATTTTTTGAATTTTTTGTTCAAGGTTCTTTAATTTCAAGCCCCCTTTGGTCCCTCGTCTCGCTTGAGACAAGATCAGTTGGGTCTTGATTTCAATTATATACTAAAACTAAATGCTCATGAGAAAATTGTTTTTACTCCTTTGGGGAGTTGTGTTTTTCGCCACACAGGCACTTGCACAACGCACGATCAGCGGTAAGGTTACCAATGATAAAGGCGCTCCTCTTCAGAATGTATCGGTAATGGTAAGAGGTACAACGACAGGTACCATTACAAAAGCAGACGGGACCTATTCCCTTGTTGTTCCGGCAAATGGTAAAGCACTTGTTTTTTCTGCGGTTGACATGAGTCCTGTAGAGCTGGCAATTGGAACCACTGCAGTAGTGGATGCGACATTGAAAAATGAAGACAAAACAATGTCGGAAGTAGTAGTGACTGCATTTGGTATTAAAAAAGATAGAAAGTCATTGGGTTATGGCATTAGTCAGCTCAGTGGTACTGAACTGTCACAAGCACATACTACCAATATTACCAATGCCCTGGCGTCAAAAGTACCCGGGGTAAGGATTAGTGGAAGTGGTGGTGCTTTCTCCAGTTCAAGTATTCTCATCCGTGGATTCACAACTTTTACCGGTTCTAATCAACCATTATTCGTAGTGGATGGTATTCCTATTGATAATGGAGGTGGCGGTACTCCTCTTCAAAATGGCCCGACAACTTCCAGCAGGGCCATTGACCTGAACCAGGATGATATTGAAAGTATCACAGTGCTGAAAGGTGCTTCTGCTGCTGTGTTGTATGGCTCAAGGGGTTCAAATGGTGTCATTTTGATAACCATGAAAAAGGGCAAGGCCGGACAGAAAAATTCTATTCAGTATTCTACCAATTACCAGATAGAGGCTGTGAATCGTTATCCTTCATATCAGAACGAATATGCCGAGGGAAATAACGGAGTCTTTTCTCCTACTGCTCAAACATCATGGGGTCCCCGTATTGTTGGACAGACTGTAACAAATGCTTATAACCCTGCTACCAATGCTAACAACAGAACAGAAGTTCTGGCGGCTTACCCGAACAATGTAAGAGATATCTTCCGTCAGGGAATGAACTGGCAGAACAATATTGCATTTTCAGGAGGATCCGATAAAAACACTTTCCGTTTTTCTTATGGCTACCTGAAAAACAAAGGCGTTGTTGAAAACAACGAATTGATCCGTCATAATTTCTCAATTAATGCCAGTTCAAAAATCAATAACTATCTGACCGTTTCCGTGAACGGCAATTATTCGAATAATGCGTCCCGCAGAACACAGCAAGGTAACCAGTTGAGTAACCCGGTGTTCCGTGCATGGTTTACACCCCGCAGCTATAACCTTTCTGGTTTGCAATGGGAAGATGTTTTGGGCAATCAACTCTATCCATTAGGCGAAGACAATCCTTATTGGACCATCAAAAACAATC
>JANMKG010000176.1:0-4666 GCA_031371915.1 Chitinophagaceae bacterium
GTCATGAGAATATTGATTGCGGGAGACATGGTTAAAAATAAGAAATAAGGAATAAGAAATGAGAAATAAGGAAGTTGAAGAGTTTGAAAGTTGAAAAGATCGGATTGCACTACTTGTGGGGTGAGATGTTAGTAGGATTAAATGAATGGAAATAATTACCCCGTAGGGGTAAAATGTCGGTAGAAAAATATGTGTTATGTAGCCGGAACCCTGTAGGGGTTCAACAAAGAGAACTGGGTTATAAATAAGAAATAAGGAATAAGAAATGAGAAATAAGGAAGTTGAATAGCCTGGTTAATTGAAACGTATTACCCCGATGGGGTCAAATATCAATAACTCCGTGTCGCACCCGGGGATGCTGTGAAGAAAGAAGATGAAGAATAAGAGGTTTGCTTCGGCCCGCCTCCCAATGAGAAAATAAAAGCCGTCAGCTTACGACAGCTTCTTCTCCGTACATCTGTTCTTTGAATTTCAGAGAAGGTGATGGAATAAATGTGCCGATGCCCAGGTCATTCCATTTAGCATCCACGGCTTTTATCGTTTTGTCATCCGCGACAATGATATTGGGCCAATCACGCTGGAAGTCGTCGAACTCTTTTGTTTTCCTTGTACCATCAAAGCCCATGCAGGCGGAATAGTTACTGGTTACTGGTTGCTGGTTACTGGTTCGTTTACAGAGGTGATAGTCTCTCTTTGGATCGAGGTTGTTACAGAAACGCCAAAGAGCGGTTGTCAGATCGTTTGCATCAACAGTATGTTCAACGTACAGGATCATTTTTATTCCGATGGTCTCATCCGTTTCGCACAATTTCTCATGCAACTCTTTTATATGTCCTCTCCTGTTCTTTTCAACAGAAATTATAAGACAGGGAATATCTTTTTCAAGAAGTGAACTGTTAATATGTTTTATTTCAGAAAATAGATCTTTTAAATTGGAGTTCCTGGCTCCTGGCTCCTGGCTTCTGGCTCTGGGCTGGTAATTATCATCTTTTTCTTCGTCAAACTTAAAAGTGCCGTCAATACACATCTTCCCGCCAAAGCCCAGTTTACTGCAACTATGATCCAGCACATCCATCGGCCCGGTAGAGAAATAAATATCCGTTGCCGGGTTCATATTTTTGAAAACTTGCTTTGCAAGATTCTCGTAGTCACTAATTTTTAATGGCTCTTCGAAAACCCCTCCTTCGGAGGGGCTTGGGGAGGCTAAGACAAGGATCTTATTAAACATCATCTGCCCCGCTCCCCACATCGCATTCATTACCTTTTGCCCCTGGCCGGCATAATCCTTTTTGATCTTCGTGATAACAAGATTATGAAACACTCCTTCGACAGGCATATCCATATCCACAATCTCGGGCACCATCGTCATTTTAATGGGTGCCAAAAAAATCCTCTCTGTAGCCTTGCCCAACCAGGCATCTTCCTGCGGGGGGATTCCCACGATGGTAGCAGGATAAACGGGATCTTTTTTGTGCGTGATAGCCGTTATATGAAAACGCGGGTACCAGTCGGGTAAGGAATAATAACCCGTATGATCGCCAAAGGGACCTTCCCAGATCAACTCATCATTGGGATCGACATATCCTTCAATGATAAAATCGGCGTCGGAAGGAACTTCCACTTCCGGCTGGGAGATACATTTCACCAGCTCTACTTTCTTTTTTCGTAAGAAACCAGCGAGCATGTATTCATCTACGTTCTCCGGCAAAGGAGCTGTGGCTGAATAAGCATAAACAGGATCGCCGCCCAATGCAACAGCTACGGGCATTCTTTTATTAAGTTTTTTATATTCAGCGAAATGTTTAGCCGAGACCTTGTGTTTGTGCCAATGCATACCCGTCAATGCCGGGCCGAATACCTGCATACGATACATACCCACATTACGGGAGCCTGTATTCGGATCTTTAGTATGAATAATGGGTAAGGTTACAAACGGACCGCCGTCCTTTGGCCAGCAGGTAATCACCGGTAATTTCGTGATGTCAGGTTGTTGCATCACCACTTCCTGGCATTCTCCTCTACCGTTTTTTACTTTGGGCATCCAGCTGGCAAACTGGCTGAGTTTGGGCAGCAGTTTCAATTTTTCAAGCATACCTTCTTTCGGAGCCGCCAGTAATTTGAAAAGCGATTCGATATCCCTGGCTACATCATCCAGGTGATCAACTCCAAGCGCCATACACATTCTTTTTTCACTTCCGTAGGCATTCATCAGGACGGGGAAATCATAACCCGTATTTTCGAATAATAAAGCTTTCCCGCCGTTCCCGGACTTACTGACACGGTCAGTTATTTCTGCCATCTCGAGTTTTGGATCAACATAAGTTTTTACGCGGATCAATTCCCCGGCTTTTTCAAGGGCGTCAATAAACTGTTGCTGATTTTTCCAGGCCATAGTATAAAAGATCCCGGTACTCAGTACAACCGGGACGCAAAGGTACAACGGGCCTGTGAGAGTAATGTTCGGAAGAATTTTATCAATAAACGTTGACTGGACAACCTGTATGGCTTTTTCTTCCACGGCCACCGCCGCCAAAACCACCTCCACCCCCTGCTCCTAATTTATACGTAACATGGAGACCGCCGAAATAATAAACGTCTTTGCTTTTTGGATTTCCACGCTGGTCAGATTTAGGGGGATATAACTGGCTGCCACCGGCAACTTCATCACCGCGATAAGAAAGATCAACCGCAAGTTGTCCTCTTGCTGCCAGGAGATCTGCCGGGTCGATATAATTCATACTGACATCATCCAGGTAATCGGTGAACAATTTCCGGATACCTCCTTCGATACCTATTCGCAATCCATCAGTGATGGCGAATTTGATACCTGCTCCAACAGGTATGGCGAACTGGGTAAGACTATAAGGTTTGCGGTCAGGATAACCATTGATGCCCTGCCCTTCTGTGCTAAGTGCTTTCAGGTAGACCTTCTGATTGTTTTGAGTATAGGTATAGGGGTTAAAATGAAAAACAGCCACACCCGCAAAACCATAAGGAGAATATTTTCTATCGTTTAAGTTGAGCAGGTAGTATTCACCCAACAGGCTGAATTCCGTAATCGATGTCTCAAAAGAAAGATTACGTGACTGGGAATAAGCCTTAGTGCTGTACCTGTCCGCGCCACCCACCACGGAATAAGTGATCCCGGCTCTCAGCATGATCTGGTCGTCCACTTCGTAATTGCCTGTTATTCCAATGGCCCCATTGGTCAGTTTTTTAGGAAATATCTTTTCTGCAAGATCCCCGTTATATGCGGAGAGACCGCCGAAAACGCCGATATGTACTCTTTGAGACAGGCACAGGAGGTTAAAAAAACAGGAGATTATAAAGAGGAAAGAATATTTCATATCGATCGGTAACTCCAATAACAAAATTAAGGCCGTATTTACATATATATCGATAATCGCTGAAAAAAGGTTTAGCTGTTCTAATCTCACTTATTCAAGCCAGGTGATTCATTTTCAATATCCAACGCCCGTTTATCATAATTTTTTTTGAACTGCGGCTGATTGACCTATTTTTAAAATTGAAAAAACAAATAATTATGCGTTTATCCCTTCCTCTGCTGGCCCTTTGTGGCCTTGTAATTTGTACATCATCCTGTAAAACCAAATCTACCACCAAAAAAGAAGACGTACTGGCTGTAAATATTGACAGCACGATAAGTCCGGGCGAAGACTTTTTTGAGTATGCGAACGGGGGCTGGATTAAAAAGAATCCTATCCCGGGCGAACAATCTTCCTGGGGTATTGGCAACCTGGTGATCGAAGAGAACCTGAAACGTCTCCGGGAGATATCAGAAAAATCCGCTGCTGCTAATGCCGCCAAAGGAACAGCAGAGCAAAAGATCGGTGATTTCTGGACCATGGCAATGGACAGTGCGAAGATCGAGGCAGATGGATTAAAGCCCCTGCAACCCTGGCTCGATAAGGTCAATGCGATCACAGATGTAAAAAGCCTGGTAGCGACTGTTGCCGAATTAAAGAAAATAGGGTCTTCTACCCTCTTTGGTGATTACGTAACCCAGGATGACAAGAACAGTGACGTGATGACCTATAAATTATGGCAGGGGGGCATCGGTTTACCGGAACGGGAATATTATTTTAAAACCGACAGTACCACGATCAATATCCGTAACGAGTATATAAAATATATCACTCTCCTGTTAACGATGTCTGGTGATGATTCTGTAAACGCCAATACTGCCGCGAAAAATATCCTGGCCCTTGAAACCAAACTGGCCCAGGCAAGCCGGAAACTGGAAGACCTGCGGGATCCTTACAAGAACTACAACAAAATGGCCATTACAGAACTGGGAAAGATCAACTCGACGATCGACTGGAACAGTTTCCTTGGTTCAAGCGGTGTGAAATCGATCGACTCCGTGATCGTTGGGCAACCGGAATTCTTCAGTGCATTGGATAATGTATTAAAAACTGTTCCCATCACTGACTGGAAAAGCTATGTCAAATTTAATCTCGTCAGTGATTTCTCCGGGGTATTGCCGGATAAGTTCGGAATTGCCTCCTTTAATTTCAATAAGCTTTTCAGTGGCGCAAAACAAAGAAAACCCCGGTGGAAAAGATCGATCCAGAGTTCCGAGAATGTAATGGGTGAAATGCTGGGACAGTTATATGTAAAAGAATTTTTCAATGAAACAGCCAAG
>JANMKG010000219.1:0-3634 GCA_031371915.1 Chitinophagaceae bacterium
CTTGGCTCCATACCTCCCAATACGGCTTATATGGTGGCGGTCGTCCATAAGGAGCGCTACGAGGCCTACCTGGCAAGTACAGAAGGAAGCAGTGCGATGATCAGGCTGGTGAAAAAATGAATACAGGATTTTTAGCGCAAAGACCAGGGTTACACAGAAACGCAAAGAGCAGTTTTCCCTGTGTAACTCCGCTCCTCTGTGATGCTGTGTTGAAATTCTTTTTTTTTGGCATATAAGATGCCTCTTTCCCCGGCATAAAATCTTTATAAATCATTTTATTCCTCCCTTTGGTCAGGATCACAGCGAAGCCCGGCGTTTGATTCAGCGTAGTATACTCCTTGTAACTCCTATCTCCTGTTTCAACGAACCATGTTGAATTCATTCCGCAGGATGAAATCATGCTCCCCGTCAAACCGAACTTCCTTCCTGCTGATAAATACTCTCCTGCTGATCGTGTAGATATGTTTAATAATGGCTTTGCGGTTGTCATTCCCATCAATTCCCGCCTTCTCCGTGATGATCTTCAAATACTTATCCCCTGTTGTTTCTTTTGATATGACCACCGCCCCATCGATCATCGATCCATCCTTACTGATCACAAGTGTATCCTTCCCGTTGGCCCTGGGTTCATCCGGGTATTCAAGATCCAATACCAGCTGCTGGTCATTCGCTTTATCTTTCGCAATTCTCAGATTGGCCGGCATCGTGTAAGGTTTGCCACTGCTATAATCCAGGTAAGTCAGGGTTCCTTTCCATGCACCAAATGCCGGCTTGAAGTCTTTTACCGAAATACTGACTGGCATCGTAAAAGCCATCAGCAATAAACCTGCAACTAGTTTTTTCATATCATTTTTTTTCACCAACAATAAAGCCGGTGAGATGTTCACCGGCTTTGTTTAAATATTATCCTGTTCAATTATACCACTACGTTCACCATTTTTCCTTTCACATAAATGATCTTTTTAGGCGCTTTGCCTTCAAGCCATTTTTGCACAACGGGGTTTCCTGTTACCAGTCGTTCCACTTCGGAGGGGTCGGCATCGAGTGAAATATTCATAGTCGTGCGCAACTTACCATTGACAGAAACAGGGTATTCCTTGCTGGTCTCGGTGACATACTTTTCTTCAAAGCGGGGGTAGGTGGCGTTGAGTACCGAAGCCCCCTCCAAACCTCCCCTCAGGGGGGAGGCTGCTGAAGACCCTAATAAACTGTAAAGTTCCTCTGCAATATGAGGAGCGTAGGGTGCCAATAATATCAACAGCGGTTCAAGGATCTTTCTTTTATGAGATTTCAGATCGGTGAGATCATTGGTGGCGATCATAAAAGCACTCACAGCTGTGTTGAAACTAAATCGTTCTGTATCGCTCTCAATTTTCTTAATGGCATTGTGCAAGACCTTCAGTTCTGCCGCCGTGGGTTCTTCATCGGTAACAATAAAGGCCTCCCCAAGCCCCTCCACAGGAGGGGTTTTAGTTTCCTTAAAAAATAATCGCCAAAACTTTTTCAGGAAGCGGTGGACTCCTTCAATACCCTTGGTGTCCCAGGGTTTGCTCATTTCTACCGGTCCGAGGAACATTTCATACATGCGGAATGTATCGGCGCCGTATTTAGCTACCAGGTCATCGGGGTTGACAGTATTGAATTTTGACTTGGACATTTTCTCCACTTCGGAACCACAGATATATTTTCCCTGTTCTAAAATAAATTCAGCATCAGCGAATTCATTGTTCTTCCATTTTTTAAAAGCGTCGGTATCCAGTTCCACTCCATCTACAATATTAACATCCACGTGAATGGTGTCTGTTGCATACTCGTCCTTTAACCCCGCAGAAACAAACTTCCTGCTTCCATGAACTCTATACACAAACCGGCTGCTCCCCTGGATCATTCCCTGGTTCACCAATTTTTTATAAGGCTCATCAAACCCTACGAGGCCGAGATCATATAATACTTTCGTCCACATCCGGCTGTATAATAAATGTCCTACCGCATGTTCAGTGCCGCCAATATATAAGTCTACCTGGTTCCAGTAATCAGATGCTTTGCGATTGCAAAATTCTTTATCATTATGGGGGTCCATGTAGCGGAGAAAATACCAGGAGGATCCGGCGTAACCGGGCATGGTATTGGTTTCCCTCATCCCCGGCCCCTTCTCCACTACGTGGAGAGGAGTGAGGGGTGAAGACACCGTTTTTTTCTCTTCTATCCTGGCTTTGATCCTGTCCTTAACGTTATAGGGATTTTTGATTATTTCTTCGTTGGTAAAACGGATCACTTCAAAACCGATATCATTGAGTACCCTGGTCCTTTCTCCATCATAAAATTTTTGTTCTTCTGTACTATGATAACCTCCGTCAGCTTCTATGATCAGTCTTTCCTGGAGACAAATAAAATCAACAATATATTTATCTATGGGGTGTTGTCTCCTGAACTTCACTCCCAACTTACTATCCCTGAGAATATCCCACAATACAGCTTCCGCCTTAGTATGATCTTTCCGCATTTCTTTGGCCAGCTCATATTGTAGAGGGGTATAAACCGAATATTTAGGAACTTTCGCCGCCCCCTTCTCCACTTGTGGAGAAGGGCCGGGGATGAGGATCTCCCCCTTCTCCACCTGTGGAGAAGGGTTGGGGATGAGGGCCCAGTCTTTTATATTCGCCAGCGGTCCCTCCCCATCAGGCCCCGGTTTATAACTATCTACATGTGGTAATTCCAACGGCAACTCATTTTCATCAAGCGGGTAAGCGATCCCATCTTTCCAAACAACGGGAATGGGTTCACCCCAATACCGCTGCCGGCTGAAAGCCGCATCACGCATTTTATAATTTACTTTTCTTTTGCCGATCCCCATGGCTTCTACTTTATCCAACACTACATCAATTGCATTGATCATTACGAGGTCGTTCAGAAAATCAGAATTTTCCAGGGCGGCATCTTTAGTGGGATTCGCTTCTTCACCGTTAAAATGCACCCCAATGATATTCGTGATGGGTATATTAAATTGCTTTGCAAACAAAAAATCTCTTTGATCACCGCAGGGAACGGCCATGATCGCACCCGTCCCATATCCTGCTAATACATATTCTGATATCCATATTGGAATTTCTCTTCCATTAAATGGATTGAGGGCATGCGAGCCGGTGAACACCCCCGTGATCTTTTTTTCCGCCATGCGTTCCCTTTCGCTGCGGCTTTTAACATAAGCGATGTATTCTTCAACAGCTTGCTTCTGTTGTATTGACGTGATTTCTTCCACCAGCTGATGCTCCGGTGCAATAACCATGAAGTCAACACCGAAGATGGTGTCGGGACGGGTGGTGTATACTCTCAGTAATGAGTCAGCTTCCGTTTCTGTAATACTTATTTGTTCCACTACGATCTGCTGTCCCTTCTCATTCGTTTCATTCTTTATGCTCTTTCTCGTTTCTTTTGCCTGGCCGATCTTTATCCTGAAATCAATTTCCGCGCCGCTGCTCTTCCCGATCCAGTTACTCTGCATCTCTTTCATCGCCTCGCTGAAATCAACGGTATTCAATCCCTCCAGCAAACGATCCGCATAGGCCGTTATCCGCAAGTACCATTGGCGTAATGTTTTTTTCACAACAGGATGGCCTCCTCTTTCACTCACACC
>JANMKG010000252.1:0-2410 GCA_031371915.1 Chitinophagaceae bacterium
TCTGGCGCAACCTGAAATATGTGACCGTAGGGTTGCTGGTGCTCTCTGTGTCGCTCTCGTTTGTTTTCGCTAAAAGTGATTTCGCGTTCGGTGGTGGAGTAGGTGATATGATCAACAGGAAATTGGTTGGTGCTCTTGGAACGATCGGTACGGGTGCCGTATTATTATTATTGGCACTCGGCTATTTTATCTGGCAATTCAACCCCGTATTTAATTTACCTCAGAAAAAACAGTTGGATGATACTACGGGAAAGGAGAATGATGAAGAAACAGAGACTGGAATTGTACCTGTAACGGGTGCTGCTACCATCAACGATCTTTATAATGATAATAATGCAGCAGATACCAAAGGAAATTCCATAAAGACCGATGGAGGTCTTGTTATCAATTTCCCGGATGAAAAACCCCTGCATGATTTCAAGGTCATAGAAAAAGATGAACCCATCGAAGAACAGATCGAAAAGATCGAAAAACAACAACCAACCCCAGAAAAGGAGATCGTGAATGAATTACTTCACCAGCATGAATTCGACCAGGTGGTTCCCCCTACGGAAGAAATAATTACGCCGGTCAAAGAAAAACCGGTCCCCAAAAAAACAGAGGAGCCGCTGGAACTGGAAATAAAACCCGTCCCGGAAAAGCTCACAGAAGAAGAGGCTGCCCTCGCGGAAAACCTCCCTCCTTATGAGCCCACCCTGGATCTCCGCGATTATAAATATCCCACGCTGGGCCTGCTGGAAACACACGGTAGTGAAAAGATCATCCAGGATGCCAATGAATTGGAGAATAACAAGAACCAGATCATTGCTACGCTGCGCAACTACGCGATCGAGATTCAGAAGATCAGTGCTACAGTAGGACCGACCGTAACCCTCTACGAGATCGTTCCGGCCGCTGGTGTCAGGATTTCCAAGATCAAGAACCTGGAAGATGATATCGCCCTTAGTCTCGCGGCCCTTGGTATCCGTATCATCGCGCCGATCCCCGGGAAAGGAACGATTGGTATCGAAGTGCCCAATGTAAAGAAAACAGTAGTGAGTATGAAAACATTACTGGCTTCCGATAAATTTCAGCATAACAATCATAGCCTCCCAATCGCGATCGGGAAGAAGATCGATAACGAGAACTTCATCGTGGACCTGACCTCTATGCCACACTTGCTGATGGCAGGAGCTACAGGCCAGGGTAAATCCGTAGGATTGAATGCCATCCTTGTTTCCTTATTGTATAAAAAACATCCTTCGCAGTTAAAGCTGGTACTCATCGATCCCAAAAAAGTAGAACTGAGTGTTTACCGGCATATTGAAAAACATTTCCTGGCAAAATTGCCCGGTGAAGAAGACGCGATCATTACTGATACAAGAAAAGTGGTACATACGCTTAATGCGCTCTGTATCGAGATGGACAACCGGTATGACCTGTTGAAAGAAGCAGGTGCAAGGAATATCAAGGAATACAATGAAAAGTTTGTCAAGAGGAGACTGAATCCACAGAAAGGACACCAGTACCTGCCATTTATCGTGCTGGTGATCGATGAGTTCGCCGACCTGATCATGACGGCGGGTAAAGAGATCGAAATGCCAATCGCCCGGCTGGCACAACTGGCCCGTGCGGTGGGTATTCACCTGATCATTGCTACGCAGCGTCCTTCCGTCAATATCATTACTGGTACGATCAAAGCAAACTTCCCTTCCAGGATCGCTTTTAAAGTTTCTTCCAAAATTGACTCGAGAACGATCCTTGATACAGGCGGCGCGGAACAACTGATCGGGAAAGGGGATATGCTGATCTCGCACCATGGTGAAGTGACCCGCCTGCAATGTGCTTTTGTAGATACTCCCGAGGTCGAAGAGGTTGTTGAATTTATCAGTAACCAGCGGGGTTATCCGCAGGCTTTCCTATTGCCTGAGTACGTGGATGAAAAAGAACTGGAAGGAAAAGACTTCGATTTATCGGACAGGGATTCCCTGTTTGAGGATGCGGCAAGACTGATCGTTCAGAACCAGATAGGTTCTACCTCCTTATTACAACGACGAATGAAACTCGGCTATAACCGGGCAGGCCGTTTAATGGATCAACTGGAAGCTGCGGGGATTGTTGGCCCCAACCAGGGGAGCAAGGCCAGGGATGTTTTAATAAAAACAGAGATGGAACTGCAGCAACATCTGGACATGTTGGGGTAAGGAGTTAGTAGCATGTTAAGAAAATGAGCCCAATGCAACCCGGTATGGTGATTGCCTATCTGATTAGCGCATTAGCGTGCATTAGCGTTCGTTTAATTACCTTTGGTTATCCTCGCGGAGGGTTACCACACAACTTAGTTATGATGAAGAATATATACCTGGCATTTTCGTTATTTGCGTTGTCCTTATCAGTAATGGCGCAGCCCAGTGATCCGGCTGCCAAGGTC
>JANMKG010000271.1:0-4197 GCA_031371915.1 Chitinophagaceae bacterium
GGCACCATGATCCAGCGTCATAAACTCGCGGAAGCCGATTACCGGGGAGAGCGGTTCAGGAACTGGCAATCTGATGTAAAAGGCAATAACGACCTGCTCAACATTACACAGCCACAGATCATCACGGGTATTCATCTTCAAAACCTCGAAGCCGGTGCTGATATCATCGAGACCAACACGTTCAGCAGTACTTCTATTGCCATGGCTGATTACGAGATGCAATCGCTGGCTTATGAATTAAATGTAGCCGCAGCCAAATGTGCCAAAGAAGCGGTAAAGCAATCCGGTAAACAGGCCTGGATCGCGGGTGCGATCGGCCCTTTAAATAAAACATTATCTCTTTCCCCGGATGTCAACAATCCCGGTTTCCGGGCTGTTAGCTTTGATGAAGTAGTGGAAGCTTATTATGAGCAGGTCAAAGGTTTGGTAGAAGGCGGTGTTGATCTGCTCCTGATCGAGACCATTTTTGATACCCTCAATGCGAAGGGTGCCATCTATGCGATCAAAAAATATTTTCGCGATACCAAAAAAACGGCCTTACCCATCATGATCAGCGGTACGATCACGGATGCTTCGGGCAGGACATTAAGCGGCCAGACACTGGAAGCCTTTTATACTTCTGTGATGCATGCCAAGCCATTGAGCATCGGTCTGAATTGTGCATTGGGCGCTAAAGAAATGAGACCGCATATCGAAGAACTTTCACAGATCGCTTCCTGTTATGTTTCTGCCTATCCCAATGCAGGGCTTCCAAATGCGATGGGAGAATATGATGAAAACCCGGAGGAGACCGCGCATTTCCTGGAAGACTGGGCAAAAGAAGGCTGGGTAAATATTGTGGGTGGATGCTGTGGCACTACCCCGGATCATATCAAACATATTGCACAAGAAGTAAAAGGAGTCAAACCAAGACAGTTACCGGTAGTGGAGGAAGTATTATAAACCACCAAGACTCAAAGACACCAGGGGACACGAAGTTATGTATACTAAACTTTCAGACAGGGAAGAGGATTTAGCAAAACAGGTTGTAGATATTGCCATAAATATTCATAAAGAATTAGGACCCGGTTTACTTGAAAGCGTCTATGCGAAATGTTTTTATTATGAGTTAACCAAGAGGGGTATTGCATTCGCAAAACAACAGGAAGTTCCGATAATTTATCAAACGCTCCATATAGATGATGGATTGAGACTTGATCTGTTAATTGAAGACTTATTAATAGTAGAATTTAAAGCACAGGAGAATTATCATCCAGTTTGGGAGGCTCAATTATTAAGCTATCTTAAGCTAACAAAGAAAAGGCTTGGGTTTCTTATTAATTTTCATGTCCCTTTAATGAAAAATGGAATTAAAAGGATGATTCTATGACCTTCGCGCCGCTTTGCGCCTTAGTGCCTTGGTGGTTCAAATAAAAAGAATGAAAAATATACGACCATATTTGAGGCTGGCAGGATTAGAACCTTTGGTGGTAAGACCTGAAACCAATTTTGTGAATGTAGGTGAGCGGACCAACGTGACAGGTTCAAAAATGTTTGCCCGCCTGATCAGGGAGAATAAATACGAAGAAGCATTAAGTGTGGCGCGGCAACAGGTGGAAAACGGCGCGCAGGTACTGGATGTGAACATGGATGATGCATTGCTGGATGGTGTGATGGCCATGACCACTTTTCTCAACCTCGTGCAAAGCGAACCGGATATCGCGAAGATTCCCATCATGATCGACTCTTCGAAGTTTGAGATCATTGAAGCGGGATTGAAATGCGTCCAGGGAAAATGTATCGTGAACTCCATTTCGATGAAGGAAGGTGAAGCCAAATTCATCGAACAGGCGATCATTTGCCAGAGTTATGGTGCCGCCGTTATCGTAATGGCTTTTGATGAGAAAGGACAGGCCGATACCAAAGAAAGAAAAGTAGAGATCTGTCACCGGGCATACAAGATACTGACGGAACAGGTTGGATACGACCCGCAGGATATCATTTTCGACCCCAACATCTTTGCCATCGCCACGGGGATGGAAGAACACAATAATTACGCGGTCGATTTTATCCAGGCCACGAAGGAGATCAAGCAACTCATGCCCCTGGCCAAGATAAGCGGTGGTGTCAGTAATCTTTCTTTTGCTTTCCGTGGCAATGACCATGTAAGAGAAGCGATGAACAGTGTGTTCCTTTTTTACGCGATCAAAGCGGGGATGGATATGGGCATTGTCAATGCCGGGCAACTGGTAGTATATGATGAGATCGAACCAAAGTTGAAAGAATTATGCGAGGATGTGATCCTGAACCGCAACAATGATAATAATGAAGCGACGGAGAAATTGATCGTATTCGCCGAAACAGTGAAAGCAAAAGGAAAGGAAACGGTAAAAGATGAAAGCTGGCGGAATACCGGGGTGGAAGAGCGACTGAAACATTCACTCGTAAATGGGATCACTGATTATATCGATACCGATACCGAGGAAGCCCGTTTAAAATATCCCAAGCCACTGGATGTTATCGAAGGCCCGCTGATGGCGGGGATGAACGTGGTGGGCGACCTGTTTGGCGCTGGTAAGATGTTCCTGCCACAGGTGGTAAAGAGTGCAAGGGTGATGAAAAAAAGTGTGGCAGTACTTACACCATTTATCGAAGCGGAAAAAGAAGAAAGAAAACAAGCTCATTTAGCTGCCGGAACGATAAACGAAGAAGGAGCCGGAGCTGCGAAGATCCTGCTGGCTACAGTAAAAGGCGATGTGCATGATATCGGCAAAAATATCGTTGGTGTGGTATTGGGTTGTAATGGTTATGATATTGTCGACCTCGGTGTAATGGTACCGGCCGATAAGATTCTTGATACGGCCGAAAAGGAAAAAGCTGATATCATCGGGCTAAGCGGGCTGATCACTCCTTCCCTTGATGAAATGGTGCATGTGGCTCATGAAATGAAACGCCGCGGGATGAAACAACCTTTGCTGATCGGCGGCGCAACCACTTCCCGGATGCATACGGCTGTAAAGATCGCACCGCAATACGATAATGGGGTGCTTCATATACTGGATGCATCCCGCAGTGTAACGGCGGTGAGCCACCTTTTAAGCAAGGACCAGAAAAAAAGCTTATTGCAAAAAACACAGGATGAATATGAAGGGTTGAGAAATCAATTCGCCAATAAGAATAAGAAAGTGCTTATTCCTTATGCAGAGGCTGTGGTCACTAAGGAGTATTTTGACTGGAAGAACTATACTCCTACCCGCCCGTCTGTTGATGGTGTAAAAGTTTTAAAGGACTATGATCTCGGCACCCTTGCCAAATACATTGACTGGGGACCTTTCTTTATTGCCTGGGAAATGCCGGGTCGCTTCCCCGAAGTATTGACGGATAAGATCTTTGGCACTGAAGCTACCCGTTTATACAATGAAGCACAGAAAATGGTGGAGCGTATCGTGAAAGAAAAATGGTTTACCGCAGACGGTGTGATCGGTTTCTGGCCTGCCATCAGCAACAATGCTGATACGATCACCTTGCAGACCAGCAAAGGAGAAATAAAACTGGAATCACTGCGCCAGCAATTAAAAAAAGCGGTGGGACAGCCCAGTTATTCGCTGGCGGATTTCATTATGCCAAGCCCAACCCCATCTAATAGCTGGATTACTGGCGACCCTGCTAAAGCCCCTTCCCGCAAGGAAGGGGAGGCAACACCCGGCTATCAGTGGGCAGATCCTATAACTTATCCTTTATTAAAAGAATTCGCAGAAAAACACAGGGCTAATCCAACACAAGCAGAAGATGTACTTTGGAATCTTGTAAAAACAAAACAACTGGAAGGTCATAAGTTCAGACGACAGCATATAATAGGAAATTACATTGCTGATTTAGTTTGCCTTGACAGGAGGTTGGTTGTCGAGATAGATGGTCTTATTCATCAACTCCCTGAAAACAAAGAAGCAGATGAAATAAGAACCAAGTGGCTAAATGAGCGCGGTTTTAAACTATTAAGAATTACAAATGAAGCAGTGTTAAATAAAACAGAGGAAGTTCTCCAACTAATCTCTTCAACTTTAAAGAAACAACCAAGTATAAAAGGAAACATCGACCTAAGTTCCCCCAGCGGGGGACAGGGGGCCGATTCTGACTATATGGGCGCTTTCGCAGTGACAATACATGGAGCAAAGAAATACATCGACCAGTTTGCAGCTGATCAGGATGATTACAATA
>JANMKG010000290.1:0-26471 GCA_031371915.1 Chitinophagaceae bacterium
AAAAAAATACAGGAGCGGTTTCCCCAGCAGTTCGAGCATGTATTTCCTGATAAACTGGCCCCCAGAACCGTGATCATCATTCCCTCTTTAACGATGGACCCGGAAATATTGTCCAAGATAACCGGTGTCAATCATTACGAAGAGCGTTTACTGTGCATGCTGATGTTGCTGCGCATGCCCCGTACAAACGTGATCTATGTGACCAGTGAAACCATCGATCCAGTTATCATAGATTATTACTTACACATGCTGCCCGGTATCACCGGCTATCATGCCCAGCGGCGGTTGTCACTGTTGAGTTGTCATGATTCCTCCACCAAGCCACTGATCGAAAAGATACTTGAACGACCCCGGTTGATCCAGCGTATCAAAGAAATTATCCCGGCTGATCATGAAGCGCATATGTCCTGTTTTATTGTGACGGAAAAAGAGCGATCACTGGCGGTGCAATTGCAGCTTCCTATCTATGGCTGCGACCCGGATCTCTATGAACTGGGAAGTAAAAGCCAGGGTCGCAGGATATTCCGCGAATGCGGGCTGAAACCACCCCCCGGCGTAGAAGGCCTGAACAGCCTGGAAGATATCATCGAAGCGCTGGTGAAATTAAAACGACAAAACCCCGGCTTACGTAAAGCCGTAGTAAAAATGAATGACGGGTTTTCCGGTGACGGGAATGCTGTATTCTTCTATAAAAATTATACTGATTCCGAAAATCTCGAACAATGGGTACATGAAAATCTCGAAGCCAATTTAAGACTTGTTGCACCGGATCTATCTTATGATATCTTCCTGCAAAAGTTTGAAAGGATGGGAGGTATCGTGGAAGAATTCCTCGAAGGAGAAGAAAAGGAATCACCTTCGGTGCAATGCCGGGTTACTCCAACAGGTAATGTAGAGATCATCTCCACGCATGACCAGGAACTGGGAGGAGAAAGCGGACAGGTCTATATCGGCGCTGATTTTCCGGCATCGGCTGATTATGCCGTCGAACTGGGCGTGATGGGAAGAAAAGTGGCCGAAGCATTAAAGAAAAAAGGGGTACTGGGTCGCTTTGCCGTTGATTTTATTTCGGTAAAGGAAGCGGACGGCTGGAAACACTACCCCATCGAGATCAACCTCCGCAAAGGTGGTACCACGCATCCTTTCCTGATGCTCCAATTTTTGACCGATGGTATCTATAATGCCGATGAAGGCATCTATTACACTTCGAAAGGACACCTGGTGCGCTATTATTTCTGCTCGGATAATTTAAAAAGTGATAAATACCGCGGTCTCAGTCCTCATGACCTGATCGATATCGCCATGGTCAATGACCTTCACTATGATGGTACTTCCCAGGAAGGGGTGATGTTCCACCTGATCGGTGCCTTATCTCAATACGGTAAACTCGGCGTGGTTTGTATTGGCAGTACACCCGAAAGGGCCAGGGAATTCTATGCGAAGATCGTAGAGGTGCTGGAGAAGGAATGCTGATGGTTTTCCCGGGCTTACCCCCTCATTCTTATTCTGTTACGGGAAAATAAAATTGAGTAAATTCAATTTTTAACCCCCGGCCCCTTAAACCTGACTAACGATCAATTCTCATGAGGGCAAAATCTATCAAAGGAAATTCTACTGAAGAAATTCAATCCGCTTTACAGCAAAACATCACCGTTGACTTTACACCCACACTGGCTATCGTTTTTGTTTCCATCGAAATAGACCGCGCTGCAATCGTTAAACTGCTTGATAATGCCGGTATCGCCGTTTTTGGTGCTACTACCAACGGGGAGTTCATTGATGAACAAACGGGTCAGGGATCCGCAGTTATACTCCTGCTGGATATGAACCCGGATTATTTCCGTATCGAGTTTGAAGAATACCCGGATAAAAATTACAGGGAAAAAACCGCTGCATTGGCAAAAAAAGCATTGCAAACATATGCTCACCCGGCTTTTTTGATCTCCTGCAGTAATACCGAAACAGACGCAGAACAGTTACTGCTGGGCTTTGAAGACATCATCGGCAAAGAAGTAAATGTGTATGGAGGAGCAGCGGGCGATAATTATTCTTTTTCAGAACAATTTGTTTTTACTAATTCACTAGAGAGCAACAGGGGCATGGTTGTCCTGGTGCTGGATGAAGATAAAATAAAAATAAGAGGCCGGGCCACTTGCGGATGGAATGCCGTTGGCACTGTACGAACCGTTACAAAGAGCGAAGGCAACCATGTATACACGGTGGATGATATTCCTGTGCTTGACCTGACAGCAAAATATGGGGGTATTGAAAATGTTACGCCCGACAATAAGAACCTGATGCTCGAGATCGCCACCAATTTTCCGCTGCAGATGCAACGGGAAGCGGGTGACCCGGTGATGAGACCAGGTCTGAAACTGGACTGGGACGATCATTCTTTTTATTGCAGCGGCTCTGTACCACAGGGTTCCAAAGTACGCTTTTCATTACCTCCTGATTTTGATGTGGTGGAAAAAGTGATCAGGGATTGCGAAGATCTGAAGGCCACCGAAATGCCTGAAGCAGATGCCGTGGTCATATTTAGTTGCGCCGGCAGGCAGGTAGCGCTGGGGCCGATGATCCAGCAGGAAATTGAAGGATTGAAAAATATCTGGAACGTACCGATGGTTGGCTTTTTTTCCAATGCGGAACTAGCCAGGGCCAACGGGGGAAATTTAGAAATGCATAATCTTACTAATTGTTGCGTAGTATTAAAAGAAAGATGATGAACCCTAAGCTTCAGCAATTATTGGATGCTATTCAGCAATCTGCACATTTAAGTGACGATGAAAAAAAAGTATTGGAAAGATCGGTGCAGGAAGCAGATAAAGAGATGGAGATCGTCAGTTTCAAGCTCGACCGTACCGAAAAAGTAAAGCGGACTACCGCCATACTTTTAGAGGAAACCATTGAAGAGCTCGAACAAAAAAGAAAAGCAGTAGAGCTACAGAACCGGGAACTGGAAATCGAATCTTCACTCGAACGAGTAAGAACAGTGGCCATGGGGATGAGAAAGCCGGACGATATGCTGGATGTCTGCCGGATCATTTCAGAACAACTGGAAATATTGAAGGTGAAAGAGATCCGGAATGTACAAACAGCCATCATTTATGAAAGTAAAGGCACTTATCTCAACTATGAGTATTATGTAAAGCATGACAAGTCATTTATAACAGAAGTTGATTTTAAAAACCACGAGATACAGGAAAAATTCGCCAACCAAATGCTCAAAGGGGCGGGGGCCCTTTTTACGGAAAGTTTAAAGGGAAAAGAGGTCCAAAAATGGTATGCTTATCAAAAAACGACCAACCAGTTTGTGGATATATACCTGGAAGAAGCCAGTTCACTTACCTATTACTGGTCTTCATTAGGCCCGGTGGCATTGGGCATGTCAACCTATGCTCCGCTAAGTGAAGCAGAAATAAATTTATTCCAGCGTTTCCGCAACGTATTTGAACTGGCCTATAAAAGATTCATTGATATTGAAAAAGCCCTTGCGCAGGCTAAAGAAGCGCAGCTGGAAGCCTCGCTGGAACGGGTAAGGGCACAGGCCATGGCCATGCGAACACCCGGGGACCTGATGGGCATTTGCGAAGTGCTTTATACAGAACTGCACACATTGGGATTTACCGGGATCAGGAATGCGATGATCAATATTCATGATGATGAGAAAGAGACCTTTGTAAATTATGATTATTCGGATGAGATCGGTAAAAGCATCAATCACCTGTCGTACAAGATTCACCCGGTCATCGAAAACCAGATCAGGCAAATGAGAAGTGCAGGTGATGCATTTTCCGAAACATATTTTAAAGGGAAGGACCTGGAAGACTGGAAAGCATTCCGGAAAAAGATCGGTGAAAAAGAGGATACCAGGATTAATAATACCGATGCCTTGTATTATTATTTCTATTCTATCGGCACCGGCTCCATCGGCATTTCAACATTCGGCGTTATGGCTGAAGAAAAACTCAAGGTGCTGAAACGTTTCCGGAATGTATTTAATCTTTCTTACCAGCGATATACCGATATAGCCCAGGCTGAAGCACAGGCCAAAGAGGCAAGGATAGAAACTGCGCTCGAAAGAGTGCGGGCAGTTGCGATGGCAATGAAAAAATCGGAGGAGTTGGCTGATGTGTGCGAAGTCATGTATAATGAATTAACTGACCTGGGGTTTTCAAATCTTCGTAATGCCCAGGTCGCTATTGAAAATGATGAAAGACAAAGCTATTTTCTTTATATTTTCTCAACCTCTGAAAAACTTGCGGGAATAGAAACGGCTTATAACAGTTCACCTGTAACGCAGCAATTATACAGGGAGTTAGGAAAATCCGGGGATGCACTTTATGAAAGAGAATACTCAGAAAGTGAAATGAAAGCCTGGCGTCAATGGAGAAATGAATTAGCTCCACTTCGTGATCCAAGGGAAGAAAAAGCCATTTCATTGTGTTGGTATATGTATTCCACAGGTAAGGGTCATATTGGTATTTCAACTTTTAATGCAATTACAAAAGAACAAATTGAAATAGTAAAACGTTTTAAAACTGTATTCGAACTATCCTACAAAAGATTTGATGACCTTCAGAAAGCTGAGGCACAAACAAGAGAATCCCAAATACAACTCGCATTAGAAAGAGTAAGGGCAAGAACCATGGCTATGCAGCGGAGTGAAGAGCTTTCCGAAACTGCCTGGGTGCTTTTCCAGCAATTTAAAGAGCTCGGGGAGGACCCCGAACAAATCGGCATAGGGATCATTAATGAAGAAGAAGCTGTGTTGGAATTATGGACCACCATCAACGGTAAGATGAGGGATAGCGTAGTTAAAGTTTCACTGGATGAACCGGTGGTGATGCGTAAATCTTACACTGCCTGGAAAAAAGGGGATAAAAAACTGGTAATCGATATCAGCGGGAAAGAACTTGATAAGTATAATAATTACCGTAACAGTTTAACGGATGTTAAAATTGACCGGGTAAGAACAAAAGACCGGAGGGTGATCAATTTTGCCTTTTTTTCAAAAGGTGGTATCTCACTGGCTACATCCGAACCAAAGCCTGCCGAAACCATCCAGTTACTTGAAAGATTTGCGAATGTATTTGATCTGACCTATACCCGTTTCCTTGATCTGCAAAAAGCAGAAGCACAGGCAAGAGAAGCGCAGATAGAACTAGCACTGGAAAGAGTTCGTGCAAGAACGATGGCTATGCAACATAGCGTGGAATTGCAAGATACCTCCCTGGTACTTTTTCAGCAACTTAAAGAATTAGGAGAACCTGCAGAGCAATGTACCATTGGTATTATAAAGGAATCAGAAGGAGTAGTTGAGATATCTGCAACGCTTCACGGAACTAAAATGCACCAAACTTTCAGGCATAAAATAGATGAGCCTTTCGTAATGAATAAAATATTTAGAGGTTGGAAAGATCAGGAAAGAACATTGTTATTGGAACTAAAAGAAGAAGAACTCAAGAAGTACAATCTATACCGGAATGAATTGGTAGGCAAAGAAACATTTCCGGTAAAACTGCTTCCGGGTGATCGATGGATAATTCATGCCGCTTATTTTTCCAAAGGCATGCTGGCCTTGTCAACCAATGCACCACGACCGGTAGAATCACTTCAATTATTAGAACGATTCGCAAAAGTTTTCGAACAAACCTATACCCGTTTCCTCGACCTGCAAAAAGCAGAGGCCCAGGGAAGAGAAGCGCAGATAGAAGCAGCACTGGAACGTACCCGTACACAAAGTATGATCATGCAGCATTCGAAAGAGCTTGATGATACCTTACGTGTCTTTCACCAACAGGTATTGTTGCTTGGTATCAATTCAGCCTTCTCCTTTTTATGGTTGCCGGATGAAAAAAATGACAGGCATATCTTTTGGGCCGCCTGGGGAGAAGATAAAAAAGGCGCAACTATTTTTAAAAGCAAGGCCATTAATTATCCACTCGACAGGAACGAACCGGCCACAGCCCAATGCCTGCTCGACTGGAAAAGCACTGAACCCGTTTATTCCTACCACGTACCACCTCCTGCTGTCGGGAATTATTTTGCGGCCTGGAAGGAGTTGATCGACGGCGTTGAAGAACTTAAGCCTGACAATTTCTCCGGCGGTTTGTATTACGTGGAAGCTTTCATGAAATATGGTTGCTTCGGTGTAATGGTTACCAACGATTTGACGGAAGAGCAAAAAAAGATACTCGCCCGTTTTGCCATTGAATTTGAAAGAACCTATACCCGCTTTCTCGACCTGCAAAAAGCAGAAGCGCAGATGAGGGAAGCACAGATCGAAGCCTCGCTGGAAAAGATTCGTTCCAGAACGATGGCCATGCAAAAAAGTAGCGACCTGGGCGATACATCAGCATTGCTTTTCGGCCAGTTGTATGCGCTGGTACCTGAACTCTGGACCTGTGGTTTTGTTTTATGTGATCGACACAAAACTACTGATGAATGGTGGTTAAGTGGCGGGAGTGGATTTATGCCTGACCTTATTTTACCAAATATGGGAGATGCACTGCATAATAATATATATCAGGAATGGATGAATGGTGCATCCTACTATGAGGAAATTATTACAGGGGATGCATTAAAGCAACACTATGATTGGCTGATGACGATACCTTCTGCGAGGGCAGCTTTTGATGCACAAGAAGCCAAAGGCATTAAACAGCCGGTTTGGCAGCAACTGAGTTGCGCATATTTTTCAAGAGGATACCTGGTAGTGATCACAGAACAGCCCTGTGCACAGGCCCCACTATTTAAACGCTTTGCACAAGTTTTCGAGCAAACCTATACCCGTTTTCTTGATCTTCAAAAAGCCGAGGCGCAGGCCAGGGAAGCACAGGTTGAAAATGCACTGGAAAGAGTATGAAGCAGAACAATGGCCATGCAGCGAAGCGAAGAATTACCGGAAGCTGCGAACAATCTTTTTTTACAGGTGCAGGCATTGGGAATACCGGCATGGAGCGCAGGTTATTGTATTTGGGATGAGGATAAGCAGGGCATTACTTTATGGATGAGCAGTGAAGGTGTGATGCAGCCATCTGCCCATGCACCTTGTACGGAAGATCCTTCCTTTATTCATATGAAAGAAGCTTTTGAAAGAGGAGAGGCCTTTCATGTAGAAGAAGTAGGGGGCGAGGCGTTGATTACGCATTATCAATACATGCGTACACTGCCGGTAGTAGGAGAAATTTTGGATTCCATAATTACAGCAGGCCACCCATTACCCACTTACCAGATATTTCATTGTGTTTATTTTTCACAGGGTTTTTTGTTGTTCATCACCTATGAACCTGTACCGGAAGTGCATGAAGTATTTAAACGTTTCGGAAATGTGTTCGACCAAACCTATACGCGCTTCCTCGACCTGCAAAATGCGGAAGCACAGGCAAGGGAAGCGCAAATACAACTTGCCTTAGAAAGGGTGAGGGCAAGAACGATGGCGATGCAGCATAGTGACGAGCTGAAACAGGCTGCTGCGCTGTTATTCCAACAGGTTAAAACATTGGGGGCACCTGCTTATAGCTGCGGGTATAATATCTGGGAAAGCGGTGAAAAGGAATTTACCTCCTGGATGAGTACACAGGATGGAAGCATAATTAACGGGGTTCCCAATATCCCATTGACAGAAGACGCTAATTTTATCCGCTATGTTGAATCGAAACAAAAAGGCGAACCCTTTTTTGTTTTGGAATTACGGGGGGAAAGAATGCAGGAACATTATACCTACCTGAAAACAATCCCGGCGTTTAAAGCCTATTTCGATTACGCGGAAAGTGTAGGTTTCGATCTACCTGAAACACAAATACATCATATCGCCAATTTTTCGAATGGCAATTTGCTGTTCATAACACTGGAGCCTTGTCCTGAATTTCATGATGTTTTTAAAAGGTTTGCCGCCGTTTTCGAACAAACCTATACCCGTTTCCTCGACTTGCAAAAAGCAGAAGCACAGGCGCGGGAAGCACAAATCGAAACGGCACTGGAAAGGGTACGGTCGAGTTCACTGGCCATGCACCGAAGTGATGAATTGCAGGGCGTAGTAAATACGGTCATCGAACAATTGAAAGAATTGAATATTGAATTAGATACTACCAACATTCTGATTTTTAATAACGAATCCAAAAAAATTGAATTCTGGACTGGATCAAACAGCACGGGTAAACAATTAACCAGTAGCTGGCAGGTAGCCTGCACCGATTATATTGTGCTGAAAGAAATGCAGGACGCTCAGCAAACGGGCCAGGAGGTCTTTTTAAGATATTTATCCTTTGAAGAGAAGAATAGTTTTTTTAATTATTTATTTACCAATACTGATTTTAAAAACCTGAATGAGGAAAGAAAAAAATTTGTTTTTGAAAGCAAGCGTGCCAGTATCCTTGCAGCTCTGGTTAAGGAAATAGCCATTCAGATCGTCAGCTATTCACGGGAGTTTTTTTTGCAAGGCGAGATAGAAATTCTGAAACGTTTCGCTAAAGTTTTTGAACAGGCCTATACGCGTTTCCTCGATTTGCAAAAAGCAGAAGCACAGGCGCAGGAAGCACAAATCGAAGCAGCGCTGGAAAGAGTAAGAAGCAGGACAATGGGCATGCAAAAAAGCGAAGAGCTTAAGGAGGTAATCCAGGTTGTTTATGAACAATTAGTTCACTTGCATATTCCTGTCGAACATACAGGATTTGTTATGGATTATAAGACAAGGGATGATCATTATATCTGGATAGCTGATCACAATGGTGCTCCCTCCCAGGTTATAATTCCTTATTTTGATTGTATCTATTACAATCGTTTTAAAGAAGCCAAAGAAAAAGGAGAGGATTTTTTTGTCACCCACCTGGGCTTTGAAGAAAAAAACAGGTTTTATCAACAACTTTTTGAATATGTTCCGGGGTTGCCCGAGGAGGCCAGGAAATTTTATTTTAGTTGCCCCGGTCTTGCCGCATCGACTGTTTTGTTGGAGAATATTGGACTGTACATCGAAAATTTTTCGGGTATTCCTTTTACGGATGAAGATAATAATATCCTCATGCGCTTTGGAAAAGTATTCCAGCAAACCTATACACGTTTTCTTGATCTCCAAAAAGCAGAAGCCCAGGCAAGGGAATCACAAATTGAACTGGGACTGGAAAGAGTAAGAGCCCGGGCCATGGCGATGCAGAAGTCGGATGAGTTAAAAGAACTGATAAGCACTGTCTTTATTGAACTGACCAAACTCGACCTGGTGCTTACCCGTTGTTTGATCATGATCTACGATACCGGGACGAATGCTTCCACCTGGTGGATGGCCAATTCGGAAGCGCCGGCCGATCCAATCGGCCTGTATGTAAAATATCACCAGCTTCCCCCTTATGCAGCGTATATCAGCGGATGGAAGGAGCGAAAGAATAAGTGGGAATACACCCTGGAAGGAAAAGATAAAGATGACTGGGATGATTTTTTATTTGGCGAAACAGAGCTTGCGCAGTTGCCTGATTTTGTTAAAGAAGGAATGAAAACTCCTGACCGGGTATATTTATCTGCCTCATTTAATAATTTCGGCTGTTTGAACCTTGCCACACTGGAACCGTTACCAGGTGAACATTTTGATATACTGCTTCGCTTCGCAAAAGTTTTTGATCTTACCTATACCCGATTTAATGATCTGCAAAAAGCAGAGGCACAGGCACGCGAAGGACAGATAGAACTAGGACTGGAAAGAGTAAGGGCCAGGGCAATGGCCATGCAAACATCAGGTGAGTTATCTGAATTGGTTGATACTGTTTTTAAAGAACTGACGAAACTTGATTTTGCGTTAACATGGTGTATCATCAATATCATTGATGAAAGCTCCATGTCAAATACGGTTTGGGCGGCCAACCCGGATATCAATAAACCACCGGAATCCTATCACCTGTTGTTTGAAGATTATCCTTTTCACCACGCGATGATGAAAGGATGGAAAGAAAAAAAGACAAAATATGTTTATATAGTTGAAGGCGATGAGAAAAAAATATATGATGATTATTTATTTAGTAAAACAGAATTTAGGAGAACACCCGCAGCAGCTCAGGCTGCATCGAGGGCTATGGAAAAATATGTTGTTTCTTTCTCGTTCAGCAATTTTGGAGGATTACAGACCGTAGGAGACGTTCCATTGTCAGATGCTAATCTTGATATACTTAGCCGCTTTGGAAAAGTCTTTGATCTCACTTATACCCGTTTTAATGATCTGAAAAAAGCAGAAGCGCAGGCACGGGAAGCACAAATAGAACTTTCACTTGAAAGGGTGCGGGCAAGGGCGATGGCCATGCATAAAAGCGAAGAGTTGGTGAGTGCATCTGATATCGTTTTCCAGGAAATGAAAACCCTGGGCATTGAATCACTCAGGGCAGGTATCGGTATCATGGATCCGGTAAATGAAACCGTGGAGATATGGTCCAGGTCAGAATTAAGTGATAATAGTTCGGAAAATACAATACTTGGAAAAGTACCGGCAATGAAACATTCCTTTTGGGAGGGCTATTATAAAGGATGGAAACAAAAGAAAGATTTCTTTACATATGAATTTGTTGGTGATGATGTCAGGGAATTCTATGAATTCAATGCTGATTTCCTCTCTTATCCAAAAAGAAAAGGATTTAATCCCCGCGAGGTGGCATCAGGATTCTATTTCCCGGAAGGTGCGCTGAATGTTGTTTCTTCCCAGCCTTTAACAGCCGATCAAAGCAATGTCATGGTGAGGTTTGCGAAAGTATTCGGACTCACCTATAAGCGTTTCCTTGACCTGCAAAAAGCGGAACTACAGGCAAGAGAAGCACAGGTAGAATTAGGACTGGAAAGAGTGAGGGCAAGAACCATGGCCATGCAGCACAGTGACGAACTGCAGGATGCAGCCACCGTACTGTTTGACCAGATGAAAGCTTTGGGGATACAAACCGGGAGTTGCGGGTTTAATATTTGGGATAAAGAACAAAAGACGGCAACGGTTTGGATGAGTTCTCCAGAAGGCGGGTTACAAACACCGTTTACATTGCCACATACAGAAAGTGAAATCTATAAGCAGGTATATGAAGCAATGAAAAAGGGAGAAGATTTTTTGGTAAAGGAAGTTGGGGGCAAAAACTTAAAAAAACATTTTGATTATTTACTTACTCAGCCAGTCATTGGCGCCGTGATAAAAAAACTAAGAGAAACAGGTTACCTGTTTCCAGAAAGGATCGTATATCATTTCGCTTTTTTTACGCAAGGTTATTTATCCTTTCATCTTCATGAGCATCACACCGAAACCCATGAAATGTTCAAACGCTTCGCAAAAGTTTTTGAACAGACCTATATTCGTTTCCTTGACCTACAAAAAGCCGAAGCACAGGCAAGAGAAGCGCAGATAGAAACGACTTTGGAAAGGATCCGTTCAAGAACGATGGCCATGCAAAAAAGTGATGAACTGGCAGAGGCGGCTACATTAGTTTTTCAGCAGTTCAGTAGTTTAGGATTGTTACCTGAAAGTTCAAGAGTTTTTTTCAGCCTTATTGACGAGGACACAATGGACTCAGAAGTATGGACGACCAAAGAAGATGGAATTTTAAGACCGGGAAGTCACCGCATATCGCTTAAAGCAAACAAGCATCTTACAGATGTCTATGAAGCCTGGAAAGCAAAGAGTTCGATCTATAACAGGGAGCTTACCGGCGATGGGTTAACAGACTATTTAAAGTACATAGCTTCTGTTCCTTATTTAAAAGATGATAAAACGCTTCAACAGCTAGTGGTTACGCCTCCTGATCACCTGGTCTTTACCGAAGCCTTTTTTGCGCAGGGAACAATTGGAGTGGTCGGTATTGTTCCGCTTACCCCGGAATCGCAAAATACGTTGATGCGGTTCTCAAAAGTTTTCGAACAAACCTATACCCGCTTCCTTGATCTGCAAAAAGCCGAAGCACAGGCAAGAGAATCACGGGTTCAACTGGCGCTTGAAAGAGTTCGTGCAAGGACCATGGCCATGCAAAAAAGCGAAGAACTTTCAGATGCTTCACTCATGCTTTTCCAGCAGATAAAGGAGCTGGGCGAGCCGGCCGACCAGATCACCATAGGGATTGTGAATGAAGCTGAAAACGTAGTGGAGGTTACCGCAACCATTAAAGGAGTGAGTTTAAAAACACACCGGCATGCCCTGGATGAACCCTTTATCATGGCCCCCCTTTACAAAGCATGGAAGGAGCAGAAAAAAACAATGATGCTGGAACAGTCATGGGAAGAACTCCAGGAGTATAACAAATACCGCAATAGTACGATGGGAGAGCAGCGATTCGCTGAAAAACTGGAGCCCGGTCATGGACGTGTATTGTATACCGCCAATTTTTCAAAAGGAATGCTGGCGCTATCAACGCCGGAACGGCGACCGGAGGAGAGCCTCCAGATCCTGGCCCGTTTCGCGGCGGTATTCGACCAGACCTATACCCGTTTCCTTGATCTGAAAAAAGCAGAAGCACAGGCAAGGGAAGCGCATATAGAAGCGGGATTAGAAAGAGTTCGTTACAGTGCAATGGCTATGCAGTCAAGTGAAGATGTGGGAAAGGCCACCGCCGTTGTGTTTAATGAGATCTCTTTACTGGGTGTTGAAGCCATGCGATGTGGTATCACTATCATTCACCCTGATAAAACGGCAGATGTATGGGCTGCCACCACCACCAGCGAAGGAAAAGAGATGAAAGGAATGGGGAGTATCAACTTTGGTGATCATCCCCTGTGGAATGGTTTGTTTGATGCCTGGAACAATAAAGAAGAAAATTTCTTCTACGCGTTGAAGGGCGATGATTTAAAATCATATTATAATGCATTAAAGAACGCAGCGAATTATGACTCGTCGTATATAAAAGACCAGGAGTTCCCCGATCATTTTTTCTATGCTTGTTTTTTTGAACAGGGTGCGCTCTTTACTTTCTCTCTTGTACCTTATGAAGAAGAGAAAAGAAAAGTGCTGAAAAGATTTACCGCCGTATTCTCGCTCACTTTCCGCCGGTATCTTGACCTTCAAAAAGCCGAAGCACAGGCAAGAGAAGCCAAAATAGAAGCCGCCCTTGAGAAAGTGAGAAGCCGGACCATGGCGATGCAGAAAAGCACGGAACTATCGGCCACAGCAACCTTGTTGTTTGAACAACTTAATTTATTGGGAGATTTACCCGAACGGACATTTATCGGTGTATTCAATGAAGCCGAACATGTTGTTGAGATCTGGGCCACGCTCCATGGGGGTTTTCTGATGGACCGTTCCGTAAAGCTTTCCCTTGACGAACGGACCGTTATTAATCCAACTTATAAAGCTTGGAAAGCGCATAAGAAATCAGTTAGTATTGACCTGCAGGGCCAGGACCTGGAAGATTATTTTCAACACCTGCATGGTTTAGGCCTCCCGGTAAGCCGTGAAATCTTTGGTACAAGACGGCTTGAAAACATCGCTTTTTTCTCCAAAGGATTGCTGGGTATTATCACGAATGAACCAAGGCCGCGTGCAACGATCGAGTTATATGAACGCTTTGCCGCTGTATTCGATGGTACCTATACCCGATTCCTCGACCTCCAGCGGTCAGAAGCACAGGTAAGAGAGGCCCAGATCGAATTGGCATTGGAACGGGTTAGGGCAAGGGCTATGGCCATGCATAAAAGTAGTGAACTGGCCGATGCTGCACAACTGTTATACACTGAATTCAGCAGCCTGGGCATGAACAGTTTCAGTTGTGGGTATATGTTCATTGATGAGGTTAGGCAAACACAAACTGCCTGGGTCGTATTACCGGACGGTTCAATGATTCCCAACTTTATCAGCTTTCCGTTGACCGGTGACGTGGTGCTGAATACGCGGTATAAGGATTGGAAAGAAAAGAAGCCACTTCACATTTACGATATACAGGGTGAAGATAATAAGGCGCATCACCAGTTTTTGTCCGGCTATGTGCCGGCATTTGTTGTAGACGAAATATTTTCAAAGATTCCCGATCGCATTATTTTTAACTGCGCCAATTTTTCGGATGGGTACCTGTTAATCTTGGCAACTGAACATTTTTCACTGTCAGAGCAGCAAACAATAGTCCGTTTTGCAAAAGTTTTTGAACAAACCTTTACACGATTTTTGGATCTTCAGAAGGCAGAAGTACAGGCCAAAGAAGCAAATATCGAAACTGCATTGGAACGTGTACGGAGCAAAACGATGGCAATGCACAATAGCCAGGATGTGGCAGTAACCGTGGCTACGATGTTCGATGAATTCGTGAAACTCGGCATTGATAAATCAATTCGCTGTGGTATCGGGATCCTGGATGATTCCAGCCATATGGAATTATGGACCGCCTCCTCCGGTAATGATGGAAAAGTTACACTGAATATAGGTAAGCTGGGTTTTTCGATCCATCCTTTATTGATCGGTGTACAACAGGCATGGAAAAGCAAATCCCCGGGTTTTACCTACGAACTGGTGGGACAGGATTTGGTTGATTATTATACAGCCATCAGTAATTACCCCGATTATCATTTTCATGTTGATTTAAACACGCTGCCTGAAAAAATATTTCATACAGATTTCTTTTTTGCGGATGGGGCCCTCTTTGCTTTTACCCAGGAACCAATAACCCCGGAAATAGCTGCCATATTGAAACGTTTTGCTGCTGTATTCGGACAAACCTACCGGCGTTTCCTGGATCTGCAAAAGGCAGAAGCACAGGCAAGGGAAGCAACGATCGAAGGGGCATTAGAAAGAGTGCGGAGCAAAACAATGGCGATGCACAATAGCCATGATGTTGGAGAAACCGTTGCTACCCTATTTGATCAGCTCGTTCAGCTGGGTATAAAAACAAATCGTTGCGGCATTTTAATTTTCAGCAATACCAATAATACAGAAGTATGGACGGCAAAATCTAACCCCGATGGAGATGCTGCATTGATCATTGGCCACCTGGATGTCATGATCCATCCCCTGTTAAAGGCAGCACATCGTGCCTGGAAAAATAAAGAAACATTTTTCGCTTATGAAATGGCAGGGGATGATATTAAAGAATATTACAACGCCATCAACAATCATCCTGATTATCCAACCCGTTTTAACCTGGATAATTTACCGGCAAAAGAAATTCACAGCGATTTCTTTTTTCCTGAAGGGGCCGTTTTTTCTTTTACATACGAACCCATTCCGGCAGAAGCCGCTCAGATTTTTAAACGGTTTGCTGCTGTATTTGGTCAAACCTACCGGCGTTACCTCGACCTTCAGAAAGCGGAAGCACAGGCAAAGGAAGCACAGATAGAAACAGCACTGGAAAAAGTTAGAAGCAGGACAATGGCCATGCAGCGAAGCGATGAACTCTCCGAAACAGCAGCTGTTCTTTTCCAGGAGTTTAAAAAACTGGGTGAACAGGACCTTCTTCAAATTACGATTGGTATCTACAATGAAGCAGAAGGCCTCATTGAATTCAGGGTAACAAGTTGGGCTGGTGGTGGTGAACTGGAAAACCGGTCCTTTAACCTGGAGATAGAAGAACCTACCTTGCTGAAACCGATATTCTCTGCCTGGAAAGCAGGTGAAAAATCGTCTGTGGTTGACCTAACCGGTAAGGAATTGGAAGATTGGATTAATTACCGGAATAAAATGACGGGAGTTACGATCCGCCCTGAAGATACTGCTGGCCGCCGGGTAATACAAGCTGCCTTTTTTTCAAAGGGACATATTTCTATTTCAACACCAACACCGCTACCGCGGGAAACTGTCAAAATATTGGAACGATTTGCCGGTGTATTTGATGGTACCTATACCCGTTTTCTTGATCTTCAAAAAGCGGAAGGGCAGGCCAGGGAAGCTCTGATCGAAGCCTCCCTGGAAAGGGTAAGGGGTAAGGCTATGTCGATGCACAGTTCAAAGGATTTGTCCGAGACTGTTGATGTTTTCTTTAAAGAACTAAAAACATTGGGGATCATACCCCTTCGATGTGGGGTTGGTGAACTTGATGCCGCTGAACGCACTTCCACGATGTCTGCTACAACCGCACAGCAGCAGGGAGACTCTTATGAAATGATAGGGAAATTAAAGTTGAGCGGTCATCCTGTCCTTGATGATATTTTTGAACACTGGAGATCGCAAACAGATTATTTCCCCGTGCTGAGGGGGCTGGATATTAAACGTTATTACCAGGTGTTGAGCCCACAGGTACAGTTCCCCGACTACCCGGATAGTGTTGCCCAGTACGGGAATTATTTTTCCTTCAAGGAAGGGATCGTTTTTGCCTGGACGGAGAAGGAACTGTCTGAAGAAGAATTACGCATATTCCGGAAATTCACTTCGGTGATATCGCTTACCTACAGGCGGTATATAGAATTGCAAAAATCAGAAGCCAATGCACGGGAAACAGTAAAACAGGCCGCGCTTGACCGGGTCCGGGCAGAGATCGCATCGATGCGAACCATTGCAGATCTTGAAAGGATCACCCCGGTGATCTGGAAGGAACTTACCATACTCGGTATCCCTTTTACCCGCTGTGGTGTATTCATCATGGATGAAGAGCAACAGCTCATCCATACTTTTCTTTCCACACCCGATGGAAAAGCGATCGGCGCTTTCCACTTGCCTTATACAACACAAGGAAATATTCGGCTGGTACTAAGCAACTGGCAGAATAAGCGGAATTATATTGATCACTGGGATGAAAGCGCGTTTACTGAGTTTGCTGAAATATTAATGAAGCAGGGAACGATCACCTCTCCCGATCAGTACCTGGCCGGTATTCCCGAGGGTGGGTTCCACCTGCATTTCCTTCCTTTTTTACAGGGTATGTTGTACGTGGGCAATACTGTTCAACTGGGAGAAGAGGAGATAAAACTAATTCAATCTGTGGCCGACGCTTTTTCTACCGCTTATGCCCGCTACGAGGATTTCAACAGGCTCGAGGCTGCCAAGCAGCAGGTGGATAAAACTCTCGTGGACCTGAAACAGGCACAGCAGCAGCTGGTACAATCAGAGAAAATGGCTTCGCTCGGTGAACTCACGGCAGGTATTGCCCACGAGATACAGAACCCGCTCAACTTTGTCAACAATTTCAGCGAAGTGAGTAACGAATTGATAGATGAAATGATGGAAGAAGTGGCTAAAGGAAATTACGAGGAAGTAAAAGCGATAGCAGATGATGTAAAACAAAATTTAGAGAAGATCAATCACCACGGTAAACGGGCGGATGGAATTGTAAAAGGCATGTTGCAGCACAGCCGGAGCAGCAGTGCTACGAAAGAGCCTACTGATATCAATAAACTGGCCGATGAATATTTGCGGCTGGCTTATCACGGTCTGCGCGCCAAGGACAAGACCTTCAATGCCATCATGAAAACGGAGTATGATGAAAATATTGGGAAGATTAGTTTAATACCGCAGGATATTGGCCGGGTTGTTCTTAACCTGATCACTAACGCGTTTTACGTCGTGACCGAAAAGAAAAACCAGCAGTCTAATGGTTATGAACCAACTGTTACAGTAAGTACAAAAAAGGATGGCGACAAGGTATTGGTTTCTGTAAAGGATAACGGTAATGGCATTCCTCAAAAAGTACTCGATAAGATTTTCCAGCCCTTCTTTACTACCAAACCAACGGGGCAGGGAACAGGATTAGGCTTATCGTTGAGTTATGATATTGTAAAAGCGCATGGTGGGGAATTGAAAGTGGAAACAGCCGAAGGTGAGGGGTCCGAATTTACTATACAATTACCAGCTAATTAGTGCTAAAAATGAGAGCCCGCATTCAACTACTCTTCTTTTTATTTTTTCCCGTATGGGTAGCTGCACAAGCGTTGCCGGATAGTTTGCGCAGTGCATTTAATAACGCACCAGACGGACCCTTAAAATTCAGTGCGGGAAGTAAGATATATTCTTATTACCAGGAGTTAAACAGGGATTCGGCTCTTTTCTATGCAGACCAGCAACTATTGATCGCAAGGAATCACCAGAATAAAATTGCAGAAGGAGTAGCCCTGGTTAGTAAAAGTTATCAATTGATGGGGTTGGGCAGGTTTGCTGATGCACTGAGCTGTTTACAGGAGGCGTTTACCATTTCGGAAAATGTAAAAAATGAAAAAGGAGAACATTGGGAATATTTTCTGACTCCCTTCGAAGGGAACAGCCGGCTTTTACTGCTTTCCTATACGCATCATATCTATGCGCTGTTAATGCTTCAAACAGGTAACCTTGAGCAGCAGATCATTCATTTTAAAATAGCCGGCAGGATCGGTATAGAATTACATTATGCCCCCCGTATCCTGCTCGCTTATCTTAACCTGGGGCAAAGCTATCTCACTAAAAAAGACCTTGATTCGGCACTCTATTTTGAAAAAGAAGCAGAACAAACAGGGCTGAACGCCGATCAGAAAACTTTTTCATTGTCTAAAGTATACCTGGGTACGGTTCAGCAGCAATTGGGAGATATTTATAAAGCAAGGGGAGATAGTTCCATGTCCCTGGCATATTACTATAAAAGCCTGCAAACGAGTATTGCCAACAATAACCGCGCTACTGCAAGCAGAATCTATTTAAGACTCACTAAATATCACCTGGAAAAAGGGGACAGGGATTCAGCGCTTTGGTATTCCCTGAAGAATCTTGAGGTGCTGGCTACATTGGGTAAGGTTACGGGTGCAGAAACCAACCTGGGTATAGGATATGAGAATCTTTACCTGAGTTATAAATTAAATAACCGGTTCGACAGCGCTTTTAAATACCAAAGCCTGGCGCTTGTAACAAAAGACAGCCTGAATAAAATAAGGATCAAAGATCTGACTGAGTTCCAGAATGCAAGCTTCCAGGAAGTGATCCGGCTGCAAAACATCGAAAAGCAAAAAACAGTTTACCAAAACAAAATAAGGACCTGGTTCTTGCTCGGAGGATTAGCCGTGTTTTTACTGGTGGCGCTGATCCTCTACCGGAATAATAAACAAAAACAAAAATCAAATAAAATACTGGAGGGAACATTGACTGACCTTAAGGCCACCCAGTCCCAGCTTATTCAATCGGAGAAGATGGCAAGCCTGGGAGAGCTTACAGCTGGTATCGCCCACGAGATCCAAAACCCGCTAAACTTTGTCAATAATTTTTCTGAGGTTAATAAAGAATTGTTAGTGGAAATGAATGAGGAGATTGATAAAGGAAACTTAGCCGAAGCAAAATCGATTGCAAATGATGTGATAGAGAACCAGGACAAAATAAATCATCATGGTAAGAGAGCTGATGCGATCGTAAAGGGGATGCTGCAGCACAGCCGGAGCAGCAGCAGCCAGAAAGAATCCACTGATATCAATGCGTTGGCCGACGAATATTTACGATTAGCTTACCATGGGTTGAGGGCGAAGGACAACTCTTTCAATGCTACCCTTAAGACAGATTTTGATGCCCGTATCGGGAAGATCAATGTGGTGCCGCAGGATATTGGGCGGGTTATTCTGAATTTAATTACCAATGCGTTCTATGCCTCGTCCGCCAAAGCCTTTTCCTACGTTAAGACTACGGAGGAGAGATCGGCGACGGCGGGTGCCGCCCCCCTGCCTCCGCCGGCTGGCGGATTCTCAGCACCCGATTATAAACATGAGCCGACAGTTTGGGTGAGTACAAAAAAGATGGGGGAGAAAGTGTTGATCACAGTTCGTGACAATGGGCCAGGAATACCTAAAAAAATCCTGGATAAAATATTTCAACCTTTCTTTACCACCAAGCCAACGGGGCAGGGGACAGGCCTGGGTTTGTCATTGAGTTATGATATTGTAAAAGCACATGGGGGAGAAATAAGCGTGGAAACGAAAGAAGGGGAAGGATCAGTGTTCAGTATTCAATTACCAGTCAGCTAGATTAAGAATGAGAGTTATTATAAAAATATTCCTGCTTTGTTTGATACCTGCTGTCACGATGGCGCAAAAAGACCCTACCTGGGGTTATGTAAATGATAAGCAGGTAGACAGCCTGAGACATGCGGTAATTACGGCACCAAACGATACACTAAAGATGGCTGCCTGCCGGAGCCTGGGTTTTTATTACCAGGATTTCATCCCGGACAGTGGATTGTATTTCCACGAACAACAATTGGCGCTGGCCAAGAAATTAAACATGAAGTTATGGCAAGCAGATGCCTATAGCCAGGCGGCCTATGTTATGACATCATCCGGCAATGCTATGAAAGCGTATGAATATCATTCAGAAGCCCGGAAACTTGCAGCCGATGAAAAAAATGAAGCAGATAACTGGCGGCCCTGGACATTTTCAAATGCAGAAAACGGTCATACCGCACGGATAGCCATTTTGGGGATGAATTCCCAAATGACCGGAAATCTCTGGGGCTATTGGGGTGAGGTGGAAAAACAAAAAATAGCTTACAGGGAAGCTTTGCAATTGGGGGAATCTATCAATAACGGTAAAATCGTATCTCTTGCCTATTCAAGCCTTGCCGGGACGTTGCCGCCGGATTCAGCTATACTGTATTACAATAAAGGTCTCGAAAAAGCAGCGGCAGCGCATTTTAATAGGATTGGCAATTCCATGTTAAACATAGCCGCTGCGTATTTTAGAAAAGGCATGTTTGATTCTGCTTTTATTTTTGCGCACCGGTCAATAACAATAAACAAGGCCGATAACTACCTTCGGTCATTAGTAACCTCTTATTACGGGGTATCCCTGTTATTCAGCGGGCAGCATAATAAAGATTCAAGTCTTTTTTATGCAAAAAAAGCATTGGAAACAGCCCGTATCACCCGTATGCCTTCAGACCTGCAAATAGCTTATAACTGCCTTGCTGCCGCCTATGCACTCAGCAGCAACACAGACAGCGCCTTTAAGTATGAACATTTATCAAACTTATTAAATGACAGCCTTAAAAATGCAAAGATTGTTAACCTTACCAGCTATCAGCGATTCGCTTTCAATGAACAACTGCGCTTAAAAAAACTCGATGAAGAAAAAACGGCCTACCAGAACAAATTGAAAATGGCGGGCTTAATAGCTGTGCTGGGGGCTATTTTATTGATTGCACTCATTTTATACCGCAATAACCGTCAAAAACAAAAAGCGAATAAAGTATTAGAGTCGACGCTTACCCATTTAAAATCCACCCAATCACAACTCGTTCAATCAGAAAAAATGGCAAGCCTTGGGGAACTGACCGCCGGCATTGCACACGAAATTCAAAACCCGTTGAATTTCGTTAATAATTTTTCGGAAGTCAACAAAGAATTAGTGGATGAACTGCAACAGGAACTAAAAGCCGGGAAGCTCGATGATGCCATTGCCATTTCCAATGATATCAGGGATAATGAGGAGAAAATAAACCACCACGGCAAAAGAGCAGATGCCATTGTGAAAGGAATGCTGCAGCATAGTCGTAGCAGCAACGGATTAAAAGAACCAACTGGTATTAATAAACTGGCGGATGAATATTTTCGATTAGCCTATCATGGTCTCCGGGCGAAAGACAAGTCTTTCAATGCCTCAATGAAAACGGATTTTGATGCCAGCATTGGCAACATCAATATCATTCCACAGGATATTGGAAGGGTGATCCTGAATTTAATTACCAATGCATTTTATGTGGTGGATGAAAAGAAGAAGTCGGGAATTATGAATTATGAGCCAACTGTTTCTGTAAGCACAAAAAAGATAAATGGCAATGTAGAAATAAAAGTTGCAGACAATGGCAACGGTATTCCACAAAAAGTATTGGATAAAATTTTTCAACCTTTCTTCACCACCAAACCCACCGGCCAGGGAACTGGATTAGGATTGAGTTTAAGCTATGATATTGTAAAAGCACATGGTGGAGAGTTGAAAGTAGAAACAAAGGAGGGAGAAGGAAGTGAGTTTATTATTTCATTGCCTGTGTGATATGCGTCGTGCCGATGGCACTGGGGGAAGTTTGCAGTTACCTTGCACCGGAATAAATTCCAGTGTTATAAAATAGAACCGAGCCTACGGCCCTGGAGTGTGAAAGAAAGATAAGTACTATAATAAGTAAGGGGCGTAGCCTCGGTATGGCTTTGTAACCATTCCGGTGTTATAAAATAGAACCGAGCCTACGGCCCTGGAGCGTGAATGAAAGACAAGTACTATAATAAGCAAGAGGCGTAGCCTCGGTATGATTTTGTAACCATGGACTTCAGTCCGTGGCAGAAATGACAAAGAAAACAGAGAGCTGTAGGCTCGACCCATACAAATAAAGCAAAACATGGCCAACACTTATCACCAAATCTACCTGCAACTGGTCTTTGCAGTAAAATACCGGGCAGCAGTACTTGATAAAGCCTGGCGAAGTAAAGTACAGGGAGTAATCGGCAACCTGATAAATGAAACAGGCTGCAAAACTATTATCGTAAACGGGGTGGAAGACCATATGCATTGCTTTGTTGGGTTGAGGCCTGCTGTTTCTGTTTCCGATTTAATGAAAACTGCAAAAGCCAAATCATCAAAATATATAAACGACCATAAACTAACAAATGAAAGATTTGAATGGCAAGAGGGTTATGGCGTATTCTCCTATCATCAGTCATTAGTAGATACAGTGTTTAAGTATATTCAAAATCAGGAGGAACACCATAGAGTGCAAACTTTTAGTGAAGAGTACCTGGGTTTATTAAAAGAGTTTAACGTGGAGTATGATGAACAGTTTCTTTTTCAGGAATTGGTGTAGAAATGCGCCGTGCCGATGCACTCAGTTCGCATCACCGGGAGTTGCACCGGAATGAATTCTCCCGCCTCAGGCGGGATGACAAGATGGAGCCGGGCCTATGGCGCTGAAGTATGAAAGAAAGCCGAGTGTTGTGATAAGGCCGAGGCATAGTTGGGTTTACACCGGAATAAATTCCGGTGTTACAAAATAGAACCGAGCCTACGGCTCTGTAGTATAAAAGAAAAAAATGTACTGTAGTAAACCAGTGGCGTAGCCACGATGCAATTTTGTAACAATTGGTTTTAACCCATTGCAATGAAAGTAATAGTGTACGCCGGAGGCGTAGCCTCGATTTGATTTTATAACTACTGGTTTCAATCCGTACCAAAAACGAAAAAATAAATAAAAGAGAACCAAGCTCACCTTGAATTACCGGTATAAATAAACCAATGATAAAAAAACTAACACTCACTTTCCTTCTTGCTCTTGCAGCAAGTACCTGTTTTGCCCAGCAAAATAAAATCCCCTTTGAAAAATATGGAGTGGCCGAAGGCCTGCCGGAAGAAGTTGCAGTAACCCCTCTGCAGGATGACAAGGGTTTTATCTGGTTCGGTACACAAAATGGCCTGGTAAAATATGATGGCTACCGCTTTAAAGTATTTCAACATGCTTCAGATAAAAAGGATACCGCCGGTATTCAAATAAGAAGTTCAGGAGGTGGGCTGTTAAAAGCAAAGGATGGTAAAATATGGATCGCTGAATCTGGAGATCATGGTGGAATTAGTTCTTTTGATCCCGTTACTGAAAATTTCAGAAATTTTTACCCCACAGGCAATACTGCTAAAGGTGCAGATCAAAGTACCAGTATCTTGTTATTTGAAGATGAAGCAGGAAATATCTGGTTCTCAAATGGTTCCTTTTTAACAAGACAGTTTAATACCTGCAGGCTTAACCCAACAACGGGTGTAATAAAACGATACCCGGTTGTTGACCTAAACGACGGAAATCGTTATCTGAGAAATTTCGGTATAGGTGAATCATCCGGTAGCATCTGGTTGCTGGACAAGAAAAAAAATCTCAACCACTTGAACCGGCAGAAAGATAGTTTTGAGATCATCATCCCGGCCGGAAAGGATCTGCTGATATCGGAAAAAGCAGATACGATTAAGCAGCTTAGTAAAGGAAGTGATAACCGCTTGTTGCTTACCGGCACACATGGCCTTTATATTTTTGATAGTAAGGATCAGAAAATTGTAAAAAGCTATGTTCATTCGGCAGCTGAACCATATAGCATACAAGATTCCATAAGATATGCAATTGAAGATTTGAACGGTCAAATTTGGGTAACACACAACCAAGGCAAAATTTCGTTGATTGACCCTGCTTCCGGCAACATACAAACCTTTACCTATGGCACCAGCCCGCTCCCTTTCCAAAAAAATGTAAAAGAAGTTTTGGCTTTTTTCCCTCTTAATAAAAATAAAGAAGGCACCTGGTTTCAGGCTATTGGTTATGATTTAAGACCGAAGTTTTTTGTACAATACCTTTTTGCAAAAAAAACATTCAGTCTCTACGATTACAATTTCAATCTCGGCAATAACCCTTTACCACAAAGCCCATCTGGCCCATATCGTTCTTTAGTAGACCGTACAGGCTTGTTATGGCTGGGCACAAGGCCCGGTTTATATAAACAGGCGCCCAAAAAACAACAGATGGATCTTTTCCGCTACCGTGCGGATGAACCCAATGGACTGCCATCGGATACCATCGCGTATTTTTTTGAAGACAGTAAAAAAAGATTGTGGATAGGCACCACCAATGGGCTGGCTATTTACCAATCCGACCAGGATAATTTCCAGGTGTTCAGAAATGACCCAAAAAATGCAACATCGCTCAGCAATAACAGGATTGTAACAGTGCAGGAAGATGCGGAAGGCAAAATATGGGTATCTACCGATAATGGACTAAATCAATGGCAGGAATCAACCGGCAGTTTCAAGCGGTTTTTTTATAACCCGGCTGAAATAAATAATTGTGCCTTTCTTTTTATTGATAAGCTACAGCGGCTTTGGCTTTCTATCAGGGACAAAGGGGTTTTTGTATTGGATAAAAATACCGGCAGGGTATTAAAAAGCTATATACCCGATGATAAAAACCCTGCTTCGCTTACCAGTAAACAGATTGACGTATTTTACCAGGATTCCAGGGGAACGATATGGCTCGGTGATTATGCAGATAATAAATTTGGTTTATACCGCCTGAATTCAACCGAAGATGGGTTTAAACATTATTTGCCCATCCCCGGCGACAGCAATTCTATCAGTAGTAATGAAATACATTTTCTTACAGAAGATGGAAAAAGGCGATTGTGGATAGGAACCGATGATGGTTTGAATTTATATGACTATGCAAGGGACCGTTTTATCCGTTATTATGATAATAGGGGTACGCTAAATTCTATGTCAGGTTATGTAACAGATAAAAAAGGAGAACCCTGGTTTGGCCTTTACTCAGGTGGCGGCCTGGTATCTCTTGATGTTGAAAAAAGAATATTTACAAATTATGACGAAAGTAAGGGCTTATTGCAAAATGATATAGATGGTGGATCCAACGAAGAAATTACCAAAGATGTATCCGGTCGGTTTTGGCTGCCCACGCAAAGGGGATTATCGGTATTCGACCCGGAAAATAAATCGTTTATCTCCTATTTTGAAAAGGATGGCTTTCAGCCTTATGGCAGACGGTATGTTAATATAAAAACCAGTAATGGTGATATATGGATCGGGGGCAACAAAGGCCTTAACCATATTGTACCGGCCAACCTGCTCAAAAAAGATACTACGGTTCCTTCCATCGTTATTACACAGGTTAGCATCAACGACTCACTCTATTCAAAACCAGATGGAACTATTTTTAAACAGTCGGTGGCTTATACAAATGATTTCGAGTTGAAGTACTGGCAAAAGAATCTGAGTTTTGATTTTGTGGCCCTGCATTACCTGCGTTCAGAAGACAACCAGTATAGCTGGAAGCTGGAAAACTATGATAAGAATTGGTCGGCTCCTTCTAAGGAAAGAAAAGCATCTTACACCAATCTTTCACCCGGTAAATATATTTTCCGTGTAAAAGCATCCAATGCCGATGGAGTATGGAATGAAGAAGGAATATCCATCACCATTACCATTTTGCCACCCTGGTGGAAAACCTGGTGGGCTTATACTTTGTATGCATTGCTATTTCTTGGAGCATTAAGAATTTTCAGCAAATGGAGAGAAAGAAGATTGCGGCAGGAAAAAGAAACCCTCCAGGCTAAAGTGGAAGAAAGAACCAGTGAACTGAATAAATCATTGGAAGATTTAAAATCCACACAAAGTCAATTGATACAATCTGAAAAAATGGCTTCGCTGGGTGAACTCACTGCCGGCATTGCCCATGAAATACAAAACCCGTTGAACTTTGTCAATAATTTTTCGGAAGTAAATAAAGAATTAGTTGATGAATTGCAACAGGAATTAAAAACTGGAAAAATTGACGACGCAATTGAAATCTCAAACGATATAAAGGCGAACGAAGAAAAAATAAACTACCATGGCAAAAGGGCCGATGCTATTGTAAAAGGAATGTTGCAACACTCTAGTAGTGGCAGCGGCAAAAAAGAACCAACTGATATTAATAAACTGGCAGATGAATATTTACGATTGGCTTATCATGGCTTAAGGGCAAAGGATAAATCGTTTAATGCTACCATGAAAAGTGAGTATGATAAAAATGTGGGCGGGATTAATATTGTGCCGCAGGATATAGGAAGAGTTATTCTTAATTTAATAACCAATG
>JANMKG010000300.1:0-3021 GCA_031371915.1 Chitinophagaceae bacterium
GCGGCACCGATCCCGATGCCGACCGGATTGCGATCGGTGTAAAGGATGCTCATGGTAAATGGGTATTGATGAACGGGAACCAGACCGCTGTGCTGGCTTTTAATTACCTCATCGAAGCAAGAAAGGCAAAAGGGATCGCGAAACCCAATGATATGGTGATCACCACGATCGTTACCACGCCAATGATCGATACCATCGCCGCAGTGAACCAGGTAAGTTGTTACCGCGTATTGACGGGTTTCAAGTGGATCGCCGAGATGATCCGCCGGAAAGAAGGAAAAGAGAACTATATCATAGGTGGGGAAGAGAGTTTCGGGTTAATGATCGGTGATAAGATCCGCGACAAGGACGGGATAAGCGCTGTAGCGTTATTGTGCGAAATGGCAGCTTATGAAAAAGAGAAGGGCAGGAGCCTCTATGAAAAGATGATCGATCTCTATGTACAATATGGTTTTTACAAAGAACATCTTGTATCGATCACCAAAAAAGGAATGGACGGTCAGCAGCAGATCGCCGCGATGATGGAAGATTACCGGAAAGATCCCCCGAAGGAGATCAATGGCTCGGCGGTGGTGATGCTTCGTGATTATCAGCTACAGACAGAGAAAAACTTGCTGACGGGTGAAGAGTGGAAACTTGAACTCCCCAAATCCAATGTACTCCAGTTCGTCCTGGAGGATATGACCAGTATCTCGGCCCGGCCCAGTGGCACGGAACCCAAGATCAAATTTTATTTCAGCGTTAATACAAAACTTAACAGTGCAGGCGACTATGAAAATGTGAACAAGCAGCTGGATGAAAAGATAAAAGCAGTGATAGCGGATATGAAGCTGTAGAAAACAAATTTTTAATATCCTGATAGGTTGATCGTATACTTGATCGGCCCATAACTCTCGTGGCCGTTCATGTTCCATGGCGACATTCTTCTGAATACTGTCTGGATCTCAATTTCAAGATCGCGGTTACTGCTACCGGAAACCTTGATATCTTTTGCAAAACCTGCCTTGTCAAGATAGAAAGTGACTGTAACCGATTCAAGCGGCTGGCTCGAATTGTTCTGTGGAGGTTTAAAATTCCTGCTGAAAAAGCTGCTGAAACCGGCTGGTCCGCCGGGATAGGATGGAGGCATTCCCGGGATTGTTTTATTTTCTTCTATATATTTTTTATAATCAGGCGGATTTTTTTCTTCTATTTTCCTTGCCTCTTTTTCTGTCATGGCGGTTCCGTCCTGTTTGAAATAGTCAGCAGAAATTATTTTTTTATTTTTGTACCGCTCTACCTTCTTCACCTGGCCGCTCTGGTAATAATAGACCTGGTTGCCTGTTCCATTTACCCACATTGTATTTCTTTCCATGATACCATCGTCATAAAACAATGTTAGTTCTGTTGTCTTTGTCCTTGAATCGTTGAGTTCTCTTTCTCTCAGCTTGCCATTGGGATGATAGGAAAATGAAACATGCATGATATCCTTTCCATCCTCGTATAGAATCGAATCGGTCAAGTATTTTTCATTCCAGTAAAGCCACTGACCTTCTTCTTTATTATTGATATAGTAGCCTTTCTTTATGGGATAGCCAGTTTCATGCTGGAGAAAAAAATAACCATCTTTTAGGACAGTTCCGGGTCAGTATAGGTGGCTTCCATTACCTGTTTCCCCGAAGCTTCAACATAGTAGATCAATTTTGTCCTGTCATCGTCCTTTATTCCTTTTGCTATATAGACCGCTTTTTGCTTTGAACAAAGCGCACCATTGCCATCAAAAAAGTAAGTGACTGAATCAAGCTGGCAATAGGATGCAGCGGATAAGAACAGGGTAATAAAAGAAAAGATATACTTCGCAAAGCGGATCATCTAAATGATTATTTGTATTTACAAAACTACAAATAATTATATTGCACAGCACTTATGAGACCCATTGAAGATACTTACCGGTACAAAGGCCTGCGCAAAAAACTCGTACAGGAAATCCACGCCAAAGGAATTACTGATGAACGTGTGCTGGATGCAATGCTGGAAGTTCCCCGTCATTTCTTTTTGGATTCTGCTTTTGGTGAAAAAGCTTACGAAGACAAAGCTTTTCCAATTGGTGAAGGTCAAACCATTTCTCAGCCTTATACGGTAGCTTACCAATCGCAGTTGCTGGAAGTGAAACCCTTTCACAAAGTGCTGGAGATTGGCACGGGGAGCGCCTACCAGGCAGTGGTGCTGGCTGAGATGGGTGCGCAGGTATTCACTATCGAGCGCCAGAAGAAACTATTTGAGTTCAACAAATCTTTTCAATTCTTAAAAAAATATTCTTCGATCAAATTCTTTTACGGCGATGGGTATGAAGGGCTGCCTACCTATGCTCCTTTTGATCGTGTCATCATTACGGCGGCTGCTCCCGAGATACCTCAGAAACTCATTGACCAGTTAAAAGCCGGTGGGATGATGGTGATTCCTCTTGGGGCAGGCGACCTGCAACAAATGATGCGCATAACAAAACTTGAAAATGGAGCTGTGAAAGAAGAAGTCTTTGATCATTTTTCATTCGTGCCGATGCTGGGAGGGAGGAGCAACTAGTTACCAGCTACTAGTAACTAGTTTCTAGACAAACTGCTCCAGCAACTCAATCCTCTTCTCAATCGGTGGATGCGTAGCGAACATATTATCCCAGGATACGGAACGATGGGCAGAAGGTTTCGGATTCTCAATGAATAATTGTGCCACATCGCGGCTTTCTACCGCTTCGATCAGCGGATCACCGGAGATCTTTCTCAATGCATTCGCCAACGCATAAGGCTTCCTTGTCATTTCCGCGCTGCCCGCGTCGGCCAGGAATTCTCTTTTGCGGCTGATCCCGAAACGGAGGAGCATCGAGATGAAATAAGCGATGGCGGTAATAACGATCGCGATCAGGATAATGGCGCCGCTCCCTTTGCTGTCTTTACTTCTCTTTCCTGAACCGGCAAAGCGAAGACTGCGAAAAGCTATCTCCGCTAAAAAAGAAAATATCCCGACAAAGATGATCGACACGACCAG
>JANMKG010000324.1:0-6275 GCA_031371915.1 Chitinophagaceae bacterium
GTCGGGAAAAGGTTAGTATAGGAATGTGTGTTGATGGAATCCTTTCCCGTGAGCGCCTGGAAGCTTTCGCTTTCAAGAGTAGCTCTTTGTACCCCAATCCCGAACTGGTAATTGTATTTTTTATTTTGAACCCGGAAATTGGCGCCTACCCTGTGTGCCGCGAACGTATTTTTGAAATCATTGGTCAGGCGGAGGTTGGGCTCGTCATATTTACCGGATCCCACATTATAATTATCTACTTCTTTGTCTGAAGTACTGCGGTTGTTCGTATAAGCATAGTTCAGCTCCAGTAATTTATTCAATCCAAAAGGTTCGGTATAGGAAGTGCTGATCACATTATTATTGGTAGTTGTCTTCTGGCGGCTTACCTGGTTTTGAACCGTTGTGCTGTATAGTATTCCATTGGGGTTATAGAAATCATTGTCAGAGAAAGTAAGACCATTGCTTTTGCTGTTGCCGATCGTGTTATTCCAGCCGAGGGTCACCGTTCTTCCCGTTTTACCAAATTTGTGACGGAATAAAAAATTATTCCCCAGGTTAAATCCGTTGCGGGTATTGGTGTTAGTATTCCGCGCCGTATAGGCAAGGAATTCCGCGCCGGGCATTTTTGTCCGGCTGAAGGAAGTATCGTTGCTGAAATTCTCCGAATGCTGTAATGTTAATGATGGTGTATATAAAATAGAATTGGCCGAATCGATCTGGTATTCAAAACGCAGGTTGAAACGATGGTTCAGGTTTTGATTATTCGATGCGGATTCCTTGCTGAGTGTCGCCAGCGAATCGCCGAAAGTGCTTTGACGTAAAATACTTTGCTGTTGTGTTGTATTTGAATTGGAAAGGAAATAGCTTCCTGTCACTTTTATTTTACTTCCCCACTGGTCAGTATAGTTGATACCAACCGATGTAGATTTAATAAGGCCCGTACTGCCAGTGCCACTCGCTCCGCCAAAACCACCACGTCCACCGCTCATTTGCATCCCGCCACCAAAATTTCCTCCACCACCGCCGCCACCAAATCCACTAAAGCCCCCCATCGAACTGATAATATCGGAGAAAGAAAATCCCTGCTTATTGATATTGTTGGTATTGAACAGGAGGGAAATTCTTTTATTTCCATTAAACCGGTTTATACTCAGGTTTCCTTCATACTTACCCTGGTCGCCTACACCTATCAATGCTCTTCCGAAATATCCTTTGTTCCTGTCCTTCTTAAGTTTGATATTGATCGTCTTGCTGCGGCTGCCATCATCGATCTTGGTAAACTTGGCCTGGTCGCTCATGTCATCAAATACCTGGACACTTTCGATCATATCCGCTGTCAGGTTCTTGGTAGCCAGCTTCGGGTCGTTGCCAAAAAATTCCTTTCCATCCACCAAAACTTTTTGTACCGTTTCCCCCTGCGATTTAATATTTCCTTCTTTGTCAACATCAACTCCCGGTAATTTTTTCAGCAGGTCTTCAGCGGTAGCATTCGGTAATGTTTTGAACCCGCTCGCATTGAATTGTACCGTATCATTTTTTACCTGTATCGGGGATTCGCTGGTGATGGTCACCCCTTCGAGTGTTTTATAATCTTTTTGAATGGAAACACTACCGAGGTCGATTGATTTTGTCGTAGCCGTGATCGAAACGTTTTGTTTTGTTTCCATGAACCCCTGGCTGGTAATGATCACACGATAATCTCCTTCCAGTAATCCTTTTACTTCGAAACCACCCAGCTTATTGGAAAGCGTAAAGGTTGCCAGCGAGGAATCCCTGGCATTCAAAACAGAGACGGTAGCATTGGCTAAGGGCTGTTTGGCAGCCGTATCGATCAGCTTGCCTTTTATGCTTCCATCGGCTTTTTGAGCCTTTGACGTAGTTAACAGGGTGAGGGAGAGGATAATTAGTGCAAATAACTGCTTCATAACTTATTGACTATGTGTACGAAAATAGACGTAAGATCACTACACAACTTTCGGCAAATTGTTAATTTCCGGGAGAAAGTGGCTAAACCGCTGCTTTTTACGGATGAATGGCATAAAGAAAGGTCAATTACGGTACCATCACCCATGAACAAGGGGGAATCCATTCCTAGCTGAAAAGGTATTCAACATCCTCCCTGGTGAGTGCTTTTACAAACGTAGCATCATCAGAAATGATATCCTTGGCAAGGGCGCGTTTCTTTTCCTGGAGCTGCAGGATCTTATCTTCTATCGTGTCCTTACAGATCATCCGGTAGGCAAAAATATTCTTGGTCTGCCCGATCCGGTGCGTACGGTCAATGGCCTGTTGTTCGACGGCCGGGTTCCACCAGGGATCTACAATATACACATAGTCGGCAGCGGTAAGGTTTAAACCCACTCCTCCCGCTTTTAAAGAGATCAGGAACACTCTAACTTCGTCATTTTTCTGGAAACTCTGGATGGCTTTTTCCCGGTCCGGCGCGGAAGTGCTTCCGTCAAAATATTCATACTTCACCCCCAACTCATCAAGTTTCGCTTTGATCAATGCCAGCATACCCAGGAACTGCGAAAATATCAGCGCCTTGTGGTCACCGATATTCTCCGTGATCTCCCTTGACAGCTCATCAAGTTTGATAGAATGATTCTCGAATTTTTCCTGTTCATTTAAGATAGCCGGTGAATCACATATCTGGCGAAGTTTCATTAACCCCTGTAAAATGGTAAGCTGTGACTTCTGGATCCCCTGTGTCTCGATGGTTCCCAATATCTGGTTGCGGAAATCATTACGGTATGCATCATAGATGTTCCGTTGCTTGTCTTCCATCTCGCAGAACAGGATCATTTCCTGTTTTTCAGGAAGGTCTTTAGCTACCTGTTCTTTTGTACGACGAAGAATGAACGGGTACAATATCTTTTTCAAATGTTCTTTCCGGTCCTGTTCGCCAAACTTATCGATCGGTATCGCAAACTCCTGCCGGAAAAATTCCATCGTACCCAGCATACCGGGATTCAGGAAATTCATCTGCGCAAAAATATCGAACGTATTATTTTGTAATGGCGTACCGCTCATACAGAGACGGTTCTTCGCGTTCAGCAAACATGCCGCCTTCGTTACTTTACTCGAGGGGTTCTTGATCGCCTGGGATTCATCCAGCAGTACATAATCAAAATCGATACCCATGAGCAGTTTGATATCGCTTCGCAGCGTTCCGTATGTGGTGATGGTTATATCATGGTCGGTCAGCTCTTCTTTGATCCTTGTCCTGGTACCTCCATGATGGATACGGTAAGATAATTTCGGGGTAAATTTTTTGATCTCGTTCTCCCAGTTATAGATCAGCGTTGTAGGACATACGACCAACGCCTTTAATTTACCCCCTTCTTTCTTATAATATTCCAGGAAAGACAAAGCCTGTACGGTCTTTCCCAAACCCATATCGTCCGCGAGAATGCCGCCCCATTTGATATCTTTCAGGTAATTGAGCCATTGGTATCCAGCCACCTGGTAAGGCCGCAAGATCATTTTTAAATTATAGGAAGGCTCTATTTCTTTTATCTGGTTGAATTGTTTCAGGTTCTCGTATTTCTCTTCCAGTTGTACAACCAGTTCTTCCTCATCTCTTGTTTCGTACAACTCATCTACCACGCTCAGGTGGTAACGGGATAGTTTCAGCGAATCGGTCTTTCCTTCACCCACCCTGAAAAGCAGGGAATATTTTTTTAACCACTCTTCCGGTAAGATACCCAGCGTCCCGTCATTCAGCTGAACGAATTGCTGTTTATTTGCCAGGGCTCTTTTTACTTCGGCCACGGTTACCTTCTGGTCACCAAAAAGAATATCCACTTTGGCATCAAACCAATCGGTATTGCTGCTGATAAAGATCTTGGTTTGCGGTTTGGCAGTGTTGAACCTGAAATTCTTCAGCGCTTCAAACCCGAATACCGGCGTCTTCATTTCTTTCATCGCGTCGACGAATAAAAAGAACCAGTTATTCTTCAGTACATCGGTGCCTTTTAAAGCGAGCGTTCCCGAGTCTTCATTGTAGACAAAGCTGGAATGCAGGTTTTGCAATTTCTGTACGAATTCATTTTCCTTTTCGCGGTTGCGGTGCACCACCAGGACTTTATCACCCTGTGGTATGATCACTTCATCACGGTCACGCGTCTTTGTTTCATATCCTTTATAGGAAAACGAAGGCTGGAAAACCAGGTAATCGCCTTTCTCCTGCAGGAACAGTTTTACTTCGGGATTACCATCTTTGATCTCCTGCACGAGGGATTTATCAAAATCGATCTTATGCTCCCGGGCCAGTGGCATGATAAAGCTGTTCAGTGTTTTCGGCCATTCTTCCGTGGACACTGTCATTTTCCCGGTGGGCAGGAATTTTTCTACCAGGTGGATCACTTCATTGCTTTTCCATAAATGTGCCTGGTTATTATACAGGAAAAAGAGGGGGCTGGCGGCTTCGTTATCCCCGAGATCAAATTCGAGCGGACCTGCTTTTACCCGGCACTGGATACTGTAATGAGAATTTTTTCGCACAATGAAATGAGGCCGGGCTTCTTCCGGCAATAACTGCAGGGGTTCGAGATTAGCTGTTTTAAATACTTTCTTTTCCGGTAATAAAAACACAAATGGGTTACCCGCTGACTCCGTGAATATTTTTTTTAGTTTTGGCAATAAATATTCTGCCATCAGCTCTTTTGTTTCATCCGGCAGGTCGTCTTCCTCCTGGTGAATGATATTTTCCCAGATCCCGGAAAAAGGTGAGTTGCGACTGATATATTTATTAATCTCTGATTCCTGCAATTTTCTTAACAGGGTCAGCAGTTCTTTATCTCCTTCTGGTAAGTTATCGGTGCTTACATACCGGCTGATATCCAGTTTTTCTGCCGTTCCGGCAAAAGCTTCATTTGATTCGTCAGGCTCACCGATCACCACATCCACCGTAAAGCGCGGATAATTTTTTTTATTAAAGTTGAAAACAACACCCAGCCGTTGTGAAGGAACGGGAGCAGTTTCCTCCATCACATCCGGAGTTTCCGCAACCTCTTTTTCCTTTTGCGGCAGCAATACCTGTCTCGCCGGGACCGCCACCGGTGCCACTCGCTTGATCTTTGCATCAAGCACCCGTAAGAAAGGCTTGCCGTCCTTATAGGCAAATTCAAACCGGCCCTTGAGGTCATCATTCAGTGAATACCCATAAGCTTCCAGCAGTTTATTCTTCTCTTTGTCCCAGTTACGGATCGTTTCAAAATAATTGGCGCCATGTGCATTCAGCAACTGGAGTAATACGATCAGTTTAGGAAGACACAAAGGGTGATCCGGCTCTTCATAATCGCAGCTGGTATCAAAATTCTTTTCTTCATTCTTCCGGATAATGACCTTGTATTCTTCACCATTGAGTTTTACAGATGCTTTCACGGTTTCATTTTCGGCATATTCGATACTGGCTTTGTTGGTTCGTAAAAACGTTTCCGCTTCTACGAGTGCCTCGGGAGAAGATAGCAGGCGCAGCGTTTTCAGATCGATGGCTTTCATTTTGGCAACCGTATGCCGCTGATCATACTTTACTTCTTCTGCCTGGAGGTGACCCCGGTCGATCATTTCCTGCAACTGGAAAAGGGCCGCGGCCTCGTGCCGGCAAATATCGCCCAGGTTATAAGGGCAGGCGCAGCGCAGCGAAGTAGATTTGGGGTCTTTGAATTTCTGGATATATACTTTATAGTAAGTAGCGTAGCTATCGTCTTTCACACGGAAGACGGCAGAACCAAACAGGTCATCGTACTCAACTAATTCAACAAAACCGATCGCATGGATCTTCTTACCCCTGCGGATCACTTCATCGGTTCCATGCGTGTAAACATATTTGATAAGGTGCGGTAACGCCATAATTTCAATTGGCAATAGACAACCGTAACTGTTCGTATTGCCCCGCCAGTTGTCCATTGCATATTGCTGGTTGAAAAAAGGGCAATCGGCAAATGTAAAAGAATGTGCCGCGGATTTCCTCGTAAAACGAGGGAAATAAAAAATAAATTTTATTCGATATAGGTAGAAGAAAAATGGAGTATCTTAGTAGGTTTTTATTTGCCAATTTCCTTTTCTTTGAATCCATAGTTCCGTATAAATTCTTCCGCCTCTTGTTCCCATGTTTTCTTTTGGTGATGATTTTCCTGGTTATCGATATACCCCCTTACTCTCGCCAGGTGGCTTTTACTGACAGAAACAGTAAAATATTCATTCTGCCATCCAAATCTTGTTGGGCAAAGTTTTTCTTTATTGATCCAGTAAGCGCTTTCTCCTTTAATTAACTGAACAATTTTACT
>JANMKG010000333.1:0-11721 GCA_031371915.1 Chitinophagaceae bacterium
AATTGGTAACACATTCTTTTTCTCTTTATTATTATTAGAGAGAGTCCAACCCTTTCCAGTTTATTCCAATCTCGTGCGTAGCCGAGATTTGGGGGGTAATTACGATCACTCACGTATACAAAAATTCTATGTTATTATCATTTATTGAGGCACTAATTCTTCTTGTACCCTTATTATTGGCAGTAGCTTTCCTAACTTTAGCAGAACGAAAAGCAATGGGGTCCATGCAGAGGCGTGTAGGACCTAATAAAGTAGGATATTATGGTCTACTCCAACCATTTAGCGATGCTTTAAAACTTCTAACTAAGGAAAACATTATTCCTAGTCACTCAAACTCTTTCTTATTTATTTTTTCTCCTATTTTATTTATCACAGCCGTAAATGATTATTCTGTTACACGTGGTCTTTGGTTAAAAGTAGGTAAAGTTTCTCCAGTTGATTTTCCGGTGAAAATTCCGCTTCAGTATGTTCAGGATCCATTACAACCACAGAATTTTTATATTGTTGAAAATGGCAAACCCGACCTTGTTCATATACATATTCCCATCAAATCCGGACTGGCAGGGATATGGATAAAACGGGAATATGGCATCCCATATATACTGACAGAACATTGGGGTATCTATAATGAAGTGGTGGAAGATAATTATACCACTAAGCCTGCGGCGTTTAAAAAATATACCAGAAAGATCTTTGACAATGCATATGTTTTTACCAGTGTAAGCAAATATCTTGCAGAAGGCGTGAACCGGTTTGTTACAAAAAAAGAGTATAAAATTATTCCCAATGTTGCAGACACTAGTTCGTTCTATTACCGGCAAAAACCAATTTCTGCATTCAGGTTTATTCATGTTTCGAACATGGTTCCCCTAAAAAATGCGGAAGGTATATTACGTGCCTTTAGTTTATTACTTAAGGAAAACAGAGATGCTATCTTAGTAATGGTGGGGGACAAGTTTCCTTTTCTGCATGACCTGGCCAGGGAACTTGGAATCCCGGCAGCAGCCCTTTTATTTTGTGGGGAAATCCCATACGAACAGGTGGCAACGGAGATGCAGGAATCAGATTGCCTTGTACTCTTCAGCAATATGGAGAATTCCCCCTGTGTTATAGTGGAAGCTCTATGTTGCGGATTGCCCGTTATCGCAACTGGAACAGGTGGAATTCCCGAATTGGTCAATAGTACTAACGGGATATTACTTGAACCAAAAGATGATAGGATGCTCGCAGCAGCCATGGGGGAAATGATGGATAATTACAGTATGTACGATAGGGATAAGATCGCGGAACAAGCAATTGGCAAATTTAGCTACCAGGTAATTGGGAAGATGATGGATGATATTTACCAGGATCCGAATCTTTAAGCCTTAGACCCGTTCTTATCCTTTCAATTTTTGTATTAGCTCAATATATTCTTTCATGGCATCATTTGTTGATTTCCCTTTCTGGGATGCCCATGATTCATACTTGGCCTTAGCCACAAAATCAAAAGGATTGGAGGGAGGTTCAGTGTTAATATCGCCAATGCTCCCCTGTTTATAAAGAGAATAAAGTTGCAGTAAAGTATCGTTACTTGGTTTTTGTGAGAGCCCTTTGCTGTCTGCCGCCGCCTGTTCAAACTGTTCTTTAAGTTCCATTATACTAAAATTTAATGCAAGGTAAACGTTTTTTAAGAAGGCCCCGGTGTTGCATCGTGATAAATTAATTAATGCGTCCTTGCATTATCGATAAAGATAGATTTGACCTGGGCTTTATTATTGATCGTTTTGTAAAATTCTTCCAGGTAATCCACTGCGTCTTTTCTTGTCCGTTCTTTTAAAGGTGCAAAGTTCATGATCAATGCATATATCTTTTCCTTTTTTTGCCTGAATTCGGCAAAGACCGATTCCAGCTCTTCCATTTCCCTGGGAAAACCCCTGTAAACCCTTTCGGTTACGGTTTCCGTTCCGAGTAATTCGTTGGGGAGCGCATAACCGGCATTCACGAAACCGGAATGATCAAAATCATAAGGTACTACATAGGGGAGGGCTGCGGGAATATTCTTTTCATAAATGAGTTTGGTATTATGATTATTAGGAACCGACCAATCACCGTTGCTGATCATATACTCGAACACCGCCACCATGGTCATCATATCCCGGTTGGTACTTTCTGTAAGCACCTGGGCTTTTTCTTTTTTTATACAGCCATTTCTCCTGGCCATGTCATTATCATCTTCTACAAGAAAAGCATATTGTGTATAGGACCTCATCTTGCTCCTGCTGTCATTATACGTTACACGTATCAACCTGACGCGAAAACTCTTTTCCTCGAGCAGGTTATATATTTTGTAAACCAGGTATTCCTTTAGTATCAATTGCTCATCTTCTGATTTATTACCGCAGCCAATGACAAGTTTGAGTTTACCCAGCGACGACAGTTTGCCGCCCCCGGGACCACGGAAATTAAGCATCAGCGGGGGTATCGTACAATAGTCCCTCCGGAAATGCCCGCGGGCACCTACCGCAATCTTACCGCTTACCGCGGAACTGTCAGGAAAACGCATCGTGAAATCAGCATCCTGGAATACATCCAGTCTTTTTTCTGCCTGCAGGGCTTTGATATCTGTTGTAAGGGAGAGATCGATGAGTTGCTCATCACTAAAAAATTTCACGCTGTCGATCGGCTGGGCTGTGGTAAAATGACTACCCAACAACAGGAGGGGCAGTATCCATATTATCTTTTTCATTGATAAAATTATTTATAGTAAAATAAAACCGGTTAGAAAAGATCGGCAATAGTCATTCTTTCCGGGCGTTCAGGATAAAAATATTCTGAACCTGGTTCTTGTCTCCGATGATCTTATAAAAACTATTGATATAATCAAGCATCTCGGATTTTGTCTTGGATTTCAGCAATTCAAAATTCCTGACGAAGGAAAGGATATTTTCCTTTTTGCTTTCAAAAACGGCCAGGTTGCCCTGGATCAGTTCTATTTTCCTCGGGAACCCACGATAGATCCTTTCTGTTACCGATGTAGCACCCAGCAATTCATTCGGAGTCGCGTAATAAGCATTGACTAGCCCTGCATTGTCAAAATCATAAGGAACCGTGAGTCCTTTAGCAGCGAGATCATTTTTGGGGAAGATGACTTTTATATTATGATTGGCGGGTACCGACCAGTCAATATTGGCGATCATGTATTCAAAAATATCCACTTTGTTCATCAGGACGGGGTCAGTCTCTTCTATCTGGAAGGACATTTTTTTCCCTTCGGTTACACAGCCATTTCTTTCGGCCATATCATCTACATCTTCAAGGATATAGGAATACTGGGTGATCGGCTTCATCTTGCCTTTGCTATCCGTATAAGTAACATGTACAAGTCTTGCCCTGAAACTTTTTTCCTCCAGCAGGTTATAGATCTTATAGATCGAATATTCTTTCATTACCAGTTGTTCATCTATATCGGATGACCCGCAACCAACAACCAGTTTTACTTTTCCCAGTGATTGGAGTTTGGGCGAAGTCTTGTTACGAAAATTCAGCATGATAGGAGGGATCAGGCAATTCTCCCGCCTGGATTTACCACGGGCAAATAAACGGATCTGTTCTGCGAAAATGGTCCCGTCAGGCATTTTTAAAGTGATGTCGGCAGGCTGGTAAGCTTCTACGCTTTTTTTGTCCTGCAATTTTTTTATGTCGGTGGTGAGTGTTATTTCAACTGGGGCTTCATCGCTGAAGAATTTGACACTGTCAATTAAGGCGGTTTGTGCGGAGGCTAAAAAGCAGGGAAGGGTGAAACAAACAAAAAGAAACCATTTGATCTTTTTCATGATGTGCGGTTTGGTGGTTATATATGTTGGCTAGCAGAAAATTACAAAAGAAAACACAATAACCCCTCAGCACATTATCATTTATTACTTCATCACCTCAGTGATCACCTGTCCCGTGTTGCCCGAAGGCATCTGGATATGCAGCATGGCCGCAATAGTAGGCGCAATATCAGTCATATAAGTCTCCCTGTTGGTCTTACCCTGTTTGATCCCCCAGCCGTACCAAAGCAGGGGAATATGCGCATCATAGGGATTCCATAAACCGTGCGTAGTGCCAGTAGCAGCAAACGCATCTATATAACCGGGTTGGAGTATCACCTGTATCTCACCGTTACGCCTGGGGTAATACCCGTTATTCAGCATTTTCCGGATAACCGCAGGTAAAGGCACGGTATTCAGATCTTCCAGGGCAAAGACCCTGGCCACCCCCGGTTCGGAAGAGAGATAACCAACGGTCCAGTCGATCACTTCTTTTTCATCCAGTTTTGCTGAATCCAGTGCCGCGTGATTGAAATGCAGCTGGTAATTATCATTCGCGACAATAATATTATTGATCCTGAATTTATCATTGAGGGTCTTATTTAATTGTGTTGTCAGGACAGCCATATAGACCCGTCCACCCGGTAATTTATTCTCATTCATGAATTCAGGTACCTGTGCCACTCCATGATCTGCTGACAGGAAAACCGTGTATTGATCCTTCCCTACTTTTTTGTCCAGGAAATCAAACAGGCTACCCAATTCTTTATCAAGGCGTAAGAAAGCATCTTCTTCTTCTACGGAATTGGGGCCGAAAGCATGCCCAATATAATCAGGGGCGGAAAAACTTATGGCCAGCATATCCGTGATATTATCAGCCCCAAGTTGTTCATTGATGATGGCGGCCTTGGCAAATTCCGCCGTTAAGGTATTTCCCATCGGGGTGCTGACGATCTTTGTATAATCCTTGCCTGCCAAAGCTTTCATGTCATAAGGGAACTTTGCACCAAATAGTTTGGACTCGTACGATTTTTCATCTGCCGTACTTTGGGTATAGGTATTGGCTGGGTAGAGGAGGTCCCAACCCTGCTGGTAATATTTGTCTACCAGTTTTTGATTATTGAAATCCGACACCCATGTGGGCAATTCTTTCATATAGTAGCTGGAAGTGATCCAGCTTCCCGCTGTGTTATCATACCAGTAAGCAGCATTAGCACTATGGCCAGCGGGCAAAATGCCGCCGCGGTCTTTAATGGCGATACCCACCACTTTACTTTTGAAATTGGTAGCCAGCCTTAGTTCATCACAAACAGTAGTGACAAGTAAATTCCTGGGACTCATTTTTCCAAGCACAGAGCTGCTGCCTACAGTATTCACTGTTTTATCTTCTGTGCAATAAACAGAGCGCATTTGCTCCCTGTCCCACCAGAAATTACCAGTGATACCGCTGATGGCCGGAACGGAACCGGTATAAATAGCGCTATGTCCGCAGGCAGTAACGGTAGGCGCGTAGGGGATCAATGTATTTTCACAGGTAAAACCCTGGTTCAGCATTCTTTTAAAACCACCATTATTATCATACCTGTCGTAATACCGGTAGAGATAATCCCAGCGCATCTGGTCTATAACGATTCCTACTACCAGTTTGGGGCGCTGGACGCCTTGCTGGGCCCAGGTGGAAAAACTGATACTTAAGACCAGGATGGCTGTTAAAAGTCTGTGCATGAAAAGAGTTTGCGCAAAAATAAGGGTTTGCGATATTCCCGAAATGTTTACTCCTGCCTGACGAAGGTTTTGACCTGGCGGCTGCATTGGCGCATAAACAAGTTAAAGGCCCTGCCTTCTTACCTGTGCCATTTCCAGAAAGAGAGGGAGGCAATGATACAGACAGCACCGACGACCCACCACAATAAGGTAAAACTGTAATGCTGCACCAGTTGTGCACCTCCCATCGGCCCAAGTGTTTGAGCTGCTGACCAGGCCATGGTGTACAGGGCGGCATATTGCCCCCTGTTGGAAGGCTGTGTCCGGGCAATCCAATAACTGTTCATGAAAGGCATGGAAAGGATCTCACCAAATGTGACCAGGACGATCATGCCACAGGCCAACATAGCGCCACCCGGAAGATTGAGCATCAAAAAAGATAATCCCACTAAAAAAACACCCAGCGTGATATAGTGCATATTCTTTCTCCTTCCTTCCAGTTTATAGATCAACACCATTTCCACCAGGGCAATGATAATACCATTCATTGCCATAATAAAACCAATAAATGGTTCGGAGAATTTTAGCTCTTTTTTAAAATAAACAGGGAGGTTAGTGAACAACTGGAAGAAACAGCTGGCAAACAACATGGTGATCAGCGCAAAAGAAATATAGGTCTTATCCCGGAAGGCCGACCCGATCAGCGGGTCATCGATCTTTGCCCGGGGTACCGGTTTATGATTGACCGGCTTCAGAAATAACCACATCACTAAAGCGGCTGTGATATTGGTCACGCCATCTACCCAGAATAATAATTCATAACTCCTGTGGGCAATAAAACCGCCAAGTCCGCTGCCGACGGCCCATCCCAGGTTAATGGCCAGCCGGTTCAATGCATAGGAGCGGGTCCTGTTTTGTTCTTTGCTATAAAAAGCGATCGCTGTGGAGTTGGCCGGGCGAAAAGCTTCGTTGACAAAACTGAGCAGGAAAGTAAACGTACAGATCAGGGGATAGGTCTTCATTTGTCCCAGTACTATAAATAGAATACCACCACCAACGAGGGTGATCAGTTGTACGGGATAAAAACCGATCTTATCGGTAAGCCGGCCTCCCAGCCAGGCACCACTAAAAGCTCCCGCACCGAAGAGACCGAATACGATCCCGGCCTCACCGACGGTGTAGCCCATACCGGGGCTGGTCAGGTAAAGGGTCATAAAGGGAACGACCATCGTCCCGCTCCGGTTGATCAGCATGATAAGCGAAAGCAACCAGGTTTGCCGGGATAAACCTGCATAAGCATTTCGGTATGTATTGGCTGTTGCGGTTAGCATAGAAATTCCAAAGTTACCCGAATGTGATTGCCCAACGGGCAACGAATTCTAAATTCAGAGCGTTTTTATGACCGGTGACTGTTTTTGGTATTTTGTCATTATATTCAGTCTTCAAATTTTTAACCAACATGAAAAAAATTTTAATTCTTGCCTCTATTGTAGCGACGGTATTTGTATTTGCCAATTGTAATTCTGCCAAAAAATCAGCGGGCGCTACGCCTGTTGTTGTGAAATCTACCTATGAAACCAATCTACAGACGGTCATTATGGCGAATTGTGTCCCTTGTCATATCCCCGCCAAAGGAGGTAATAAAAAAGCATACGATAATTATGCAAGCGTCAAAGGCGATATTGATGAGATACTTCACCGTATTCAATTGAACCCGGGTGAAAGAGGATTCATGCCCTTCAGGAAATCAACTAAACTCAACGACAGTACCATCGCCGTTTTTAAGCAATGGAAAGATGATGGCATGCTGGAAAAATAAAAGCTAAGGATAAGGTATGGCCTCAAGTTCCAGCACCTGGTGAACATGGTGCCGGAGATGTTTGAGATAATCACTGGCAAGCCATTCAACGGTGTGCAACTCCTGCGTTTGACAGGACCGGCTTGCCATTTCAGCCGGTGTATTCTTCCAGATCTCAACGATCTGTTTATTGAGTAAATACCAGAGACCGATGATATCCCGTGTATCCCATTGCTGGTAATTGGCAATAGCCACCCATTTATCCTGGTTATAAACAATCAATGGCCTCTCTTCATATTGTGCTACAATAAAACGCCGGATATTACTCTCGGCTGAATCAACCAGGTGACCCATAATCTCCTTCCGGCTCCATTTAAGAAGAGAAGGTTTGAAAACCATTTTTTCTTCCGGTACTGAGGCGAGTGCAGTTTTGTGATGAGTGATAAAGGTCTCAAGTTCGCCGGCGATCATTTGCATGTCTGCTAAAGATTTATTTATCCTGCTATACATCATTTCCGCGTCAGCAACATTCCCATAACTTATGGATGCGGTTCATAGGTTAGGATAAACCGCGAGGGAAAGAAATTACTTTTTGATCAGCAGGTCATAAAGGGTCCTGGTCCAGTTGGTACTTAATATGGTAAAATAGTACTCACTTTTTTCAACTGGCAGCTCGATCGTCATCCTGTCTTCAAATTTTGAAACGTACTGGTTCTCATTGATCTTTTTCCATTCATACTGTTTACGTTTGAGCTGCGCCTGGAGCAGGTCCTTGTAACAGGACTCACAGGCAGTCATCACTCTTTCTGAAATGCATTTCCCTGATCTGTCAAACCTGTATATATAGGAAACAGGGTTACCATCTGTTCCTTTCACTGTCACACTGATCGAACTGTCAGTTTGAGCCAGCACTGTCTTCTCTTTTTTATGTTTTCGAAGATCTGTCACCACCGCCGCATGGCTATGGTTGAGATATTCCTGGCAAAAACCGAGGGCCGGCAGTAACAGGAACGCAATGATTATCCCTTTTTTCATTTTTTGTGTGTGGTAATTTAAGTGGTAAAAATAAGTTATCCGGGTGAAAGAGCGAACCGTATGATTCGATCATTCTCGTAAGAGCCGGGAGGTACAACACAGAGATACAGAGTAAACTGAGATGCACAGAGATTTTAGTAGTCCATATACTCCGTGTTGCTCTGTATCTCTGTGTCGTACCTAGATAAACAGACCGATCCTGAAGTTGCATGCCCGCAGACCATTATCTTTGCCGTTTTCTGTATAAAAGATAAAAGACCATGGCGTTATTAGAAAAGAAAGTAGAAGTGAAGAAGTCTTCGTTACCGGCCGCCGGGAAAGGATTATTTGCAAAAGAATTTATTCCCAAAGGCAGCCGCATCGTTGAATATAAAGGAAAGATCACCACCTGGAAAGAAGTGGATGATAACGATGGTAATAACGGGTATATCTATTATGTAAAAAGAGATCATGTGATCGATGCCAGCCGGCATTCGGGGGCCCTGGCGAGGTATGCCAATGATGCCCGGGGCCTGCAAAAGGTAAAGGGTATCACCAATAATGCGGAGTACGTCGAAGAAGGAATGAAAGTATTCATAGAGTCGAGAAAAGATATTCCCGCCGGGACAGAGATACTGGTAGAATATGGTAAGGACTACTGGAATGTTATCCGCCATAATCTCAAGGTGGACGAACAACGCAGGCAGCTAAAAGAAAGAAAGTCCCGTAACCCGGTTGAGTAATAGAATGGGTTTATTTCCCGGCTGATATAACAAGGGCGCTTGTATCAATCGCTACATCCCCGGGATATTTCTGCTTCACCTGTTCAAAGACTTCTTTTTTAATTTTTTCTTTCGTGGTATCGTCTGCCTTGCTAAGGGCAGCTACGATCGGTGCGCCAACTTCTGTCATCATTTCCCAATACCTGTCCACGCTTCCACTCCGAAGTTTGGAGCCTACTTCTTTTTCGGTGATGTTCCTGAAGCCCGCTTTTTCAAATATCTCTTTCATCAACCCGGGTTTACAACAACGAAACATACCCGGCGCCCCGGGAGGAGGTGCTGGTAATTCCATGTTCCTGTTGATCGTACCCATGACAGCAGTTACCCAAAAATTCTTCTCCGGCACATTCCACACAGAAGTGGCAATTCTGCCACCGGGTTTTAATACCCTCGCCATTTCATTGGCAGCGAGCTGCATGTCCGGGAAGAACATAAAACCAAAACGGCAACTGATCGCATCAAAGCTGTCATCAGGGAAAGGAAGCTCACAGACATCACAGGCTTTTGTTTCAATATTATTTATCCCCCTGGTTGCGGCTTTCTCCCGGGCAATGACCAGCATATCTTCCGCCAGGTCTGTAATCACTACTTTCCCACCTTCCAGCATACTGGCAATGGTAAGACCCGGTTCCCCGGTACCAGCTGCTATATCCAGAACAAGCTGTTCGCCGGAAGGATGGATCGAAGCAATGATCTCGTTGCCCATTGGCCTTAACATGTCCATGGTCAGTTCATCCCATTTTTTCCAGCCCGCGGAAAATTTGTTCCAGGATTTTTTTTGTTGTTCCCTTATCTCTTCCTGTTGCTGATTCATAATGTATAATTTAATTGTAATTGATAGATATTAGGGTAGGGCAGGAAGTATTATCAAAGGGGTTGTGAAAGAAAGGTACAGAATTTTCCTGTTCGACCTGTGAGCTTCTGCTATACCACCAGGTTCTTTGTAAAACAAGGCTTTCCATTGATCAACTCGGGAATGAAGCCCATAACCGCCAGGAATTTTTCGTGTCTTTTCTTGGCAACATGGGCGTAGAATATCTTCTTTATTCCTTTTGAAAGAAGCCATTGTCTTTCTTTTTCAAAGATGAAGCGCCCAACTTTATAGTCCCTGTATTTTGTAACGGTATAGTTGATGAGAATACCTGCTTTGCCATCCTCTGCTACTGAAGCGCTGAAGATATTGGCGATGACCAGGTCTCTCAGCACGACAAAGTTGAGATTTCCTTCCAGTTGTTCCCTTTTAAAACCCGGGAAATAAGCTGCAATATCTTTTTGGTAGAAGGATAAGAAGCGGTCGACCAGAATACCCCCGGAGCTGAATTCAATCAATTCAAAATGTTCTTTGCGGTTGTAAATTTTATAAAGGTAAAAAAGATTGATCGTTAGGAGGATGCCGTTGGTAAGGAGAATGGGAATGGCGCCCAGCACAGTCCCGTAAATGATAAAAGCAATATTGCCACCGGTATTGAGCCACCTGAACTTAAGATCATTGCTGACCAGCAACCCAATAGCAAGAAGCAGGGAAGCGAGGTAACCGAAATAAGGAGCTATTTGTTGTAACATAGTACAATGATACAGCCAGAATAGAAAGCAGGGAAAAATTTCGCCGCGCCCTTAGTCCCAGACAAATCTCCAGCTTCCGTCCTTTTGTTTCTTCCAGACAGTATGAAAAATACCTTTTGATTCCTGGGTCTTTCCCGTACTGTCTTTGGATTGCCATACATATTTACCATATGTATATCCAAGGTCACCGGAAGCAGCAACATCGATAAAGTCAGGAGCCCATTTGACAGAAGCATTTTTAAAGCGATCCGCCATGAAAAGATTCCGGATCCCTTCTTTCCCCCGGATCAGCGAGTCATTGGCTCCCCGTATCACCGCGGAAGAATCGGCGAAGTAAGAGAAGGCTTCCGCAATATTTTTTTCGCCAGCCATTTTTTCAAAGTCACTTTCAGCTTGTGCGATCTCTTTTTTAGCTTTTTCCGGGTCGGCTTTCTCGCTGTTCTTACAAGATGGGAGTAACAGGCAGCCTGCAATAAAGGGGAATAAAATTTTCATAACACTGTTTTAGGTAATTAAAATACAATGGTTGGGCGGAATAGCGTTGCCGTTTATGTAATACCGGCAAAAAAATTAAGCCAGTGGCCGGAACTGGAAATCAAATATCACTTCGGTAGTCATGGATAGAAATTTTTCCCGGTTCATTTCTCCTTTATCCTTTATGGCGATCAGCCGGTATTGCTGCAAAAGCTCCCAGATCCTAAAAAGGCTTTCTTCTTTATTGGTAAAAGCAAAATTGTGAACACTTATGATCCCGCAAGGACGGTCGTTCAGCATGGTTCGTGCAGCTCCTTGCAGCACATCTATTTCAGCTCCTTCCACGTCGATCTTTATGAAACCGGGTTTTAAATTGTTTGCTGCTGCGAAATCGTCTATCGAGATCGCTTCGATTGTGATCTTCTCCTTACTGATCGTGTTGCCGAAATCAACATTCAGAAGACTGTTAGCTTCTGCGATTTCGGTGGGATCACGGCCGGAAAGCCGCGGGTGATTCAGGTAAAAACTGGTCATGCCTGTAACCCCCGCTACCGCCTGTGGTAAAATAGTCACTTTATTTTCACAACGATTG
>JANMKG010000137.1:0-3583 GCA_031371915.1 Chitinophagaceae bacterium
CGGCCACAGCTCTCTCAGGGCGCCCCAGCTTGTATCATGTGGCACTTTTAATTCCAGCACCATAATGGTCATGATTATAGCGATCCCCGCGTCACTGAAAGCTTCCAGTCTTGTTTTTGTCATACCGCAATATTAAAATTAAATTTACAAAATCATAAATCCGATTCTATGTGTTGCCTAAGTGCCTATGATCCTATGTGGTGAAAAAATACTTACCACGTAGAAACAGTAGATGTATAGGTTGCACATAGAACGATTCAACAAACCATGGTCACCGTCGCTACAGTACGTGAATTAGCTTTGTCCTTTCCCGAAACGGATGAACACCCGCATTTTGAAAGAAAGGCTTTCCGGGTGAAGAAAAAGATATTCGCCACCCTCTCAGAGAAAGATATGACCGTGAGTTTGAAATTAACACTGGCAGATCAATCCGTTTTTTGTGCTTTTGACAAGACAGTCATTTATCCTGTTCCCGGCGGATGGGGGAGAATGGGATTTACCTATGTAAATCTAAAAAAGGTGAAAAAAGCCATGTTTAAAGATGCATTGACAGTTGCTTATTGTACAAGCGCACCGCCCAAACTTGCTCAACAATTCCTGCCGCGCTGATCACTTATCATCAAAAGCATTCGCTGATCCATCGGAATCCTGCTCGTCAAGGGCTTTTCTTTCGCCGGGCCTGATGATCCTTTTCTCACCATCCTTTTTATCGAGGCCGGCCGCCTGCTTTTCTTCACTTGTTTTGGGACTGATGCTGGCGTCACTGGCCGGTCCGCTGGGATAGCCATTAAAATCTTCGCTGATCTTAGGATCGGGATGTTGGGCGATCTGTTCTTTACGATTGATGGGGTTGTTATCTTTTTTGGTAGTCATGACGTTTTCTGGTAAACAGTTAAATTATTGTGCCAGAAAACCCCTGCAGGCAGAAAACTGGTTCAAAAAGACTGAGGCAAGGTCCTTCAGCAGAAACTGTGTTCATCCCCCTCTTAGCGGGTTTACTGTCAAGGGCTGAATGGGTAAGAGAAATGAAATCATTCCAGTGAAAAATATTTTCCAACTTGCCTAAAACCAGTATCTTAGTTCGAATAAACCTTACTATGGCTGATAATAACAAGTATGTATTCCTGAACCGTGATCTTAGCTGGCTTAGTTTTAATCACCGCGTACTGATGGAAGCGGCGGACAAGAGCGTTCCGCTGTACAGCCGCATATCCTTCTTATCCATTTTCTCCTCCAACCTCGATGAGTTCTTCCGGGTGCGGATGCCTTCGATCTTTGCTTTTACCAGTATCGGGTCGAAGAAGATAGCTATCGAAGAGGAATATCCCAAAGACCTCGTGCAGCAGGTACAGAACATGGTACACCAGCAACTGGAAGAGTTTGGGAGTATACTGAAAACACAAATCCTCCCCGAACTGGCGCAAAACCATATCTGGCTATATTATGATGATCATATCCGGGAAGAGCATAAGGAGACCGTGAGAGAATTTTTTTTATCAAGGGTCCTTTCTTTTCTTCAGCCCATCATTTTGCGAAAAGAGAATCAATCAGAGGTTTTCCTGGACAATAATGCACTTTACTTTATTGTCGATATGGAACCCGTAGACAAGCCTGGTGAACATGTTTATGCGCTCCTGAATATTCCTTCCGGCAATCTTCCCCGGTTTTCCGAATTGCCGATGCTGGGGGATGATCATTATATTCTTTTCCTGGATGATGTGATCCGGGAGAACCTGCAGGAAGTATTTCCTGCCTATACTATCCATGGTGCCTGGAGCATCAAACTTACGCGGGACGCCGAGATGAGCATAGAAGATGAGTTCCTTGGTGATATTGCTGAAAAGATCGAAAAACAACTGGAGAAAAGGGAAGTAGGGAACGCGACAAGATTATTGTATGACAAGGCCATGCCGGCACCCGTAAAGGATTTTATGCAGAAATATTTAGTGCTGCGTAACGAAGAGTTGGTAGAAGGAGGGCGTTATCATAACCTGAAAGATCTTGGGAGCCTGCCCAATCCTCAAAAAGGAAAGCTGACACATAGCAACTGGCCCTCGGTCACTCACCCGGGTTTTGACAACCACCGTTCGATTTTTCAAAGCATTACGGAGAAAGAAAAACTGCTTCACCTGCCTTATCATTCTTATAATTATATCCTGCGTTTCTTTAATGAAGCCGCTATTGATCCGAATGTAAAGGAAATATTTGTTACACTCTACCGCGTGGCGGCTGACTCTCATATCGTGAATGCACTGATCAGCGCCGCGAAGAACGGGAAGAAAGTGACTGTCTTCGTGGAACTGAAAGCTCGCTTTGATGAAGCCAATAACCTGAAGTGGAGCAAGAAGATGAAAGCAGCCGGTATAAAGATCATCAACAGTATTCCCGGACTGAAGGTCCATGCGAAAGTGGCGCTTGTAAAAAGGATCGAAGGAAAAGAATGGAAGAATTATTCCTTTATGGCAACCGGGAATTTCAACGAGGCCACAGGCCGGTTCTATACAGACCATGTACTGTTTACGTCCAATAAAGAAATAGGAATTGAGCTGGAGTGGTTATTCGATTATCTCCAGAGCCGGAAACAGCCGGATGATTACATGAAGATCCCTTTTGAGCATTTGCTGGTTTCGCAGTTCAATCTTATCAAGCGGTTTGACAAACTTATCGAAAGGGAAATAAAAAATGCCAAAAAAGGAAGACCTGCGGGCATCATCATCAAACTCAATAATCTCCAGGAAAGGGCGATGATCGAAAAGCTTTACGAAGCAAGCCGGGCGGGTGTAAAGATACAGTTGCTGGTACGCAGTATCTGCAGCCTCGCACCGGGTGTGGAAGGACAGAGTGAAAATATCACCGTGCATCGTATCGTGGACCGTTACCTCGAACATGCAAGGGTTTTTGTATTCCATAATAATGGCGAACCGCAATATTATATGGGGAGTGCCGACTGGATGAACCGGAACCTGCACAGCCGGATCGAAGTCGTATTCCCGGTCTATGATCCCGTATTCGGCGAAGAACTCAACACAATCCTGCAGTTACAATTGAATGATAGTTCCAAGGCAGTAATGGTCAATACTTCCCTTGATAATCCAAGAGCCAATGAGGGTAAAGCGCCGCTTGCTGCACAAGAAGCGATCTATGAGTTTGTAAGAGCATCGGGCAAATAGATTTCGTGAAATAAGCTATGTGCCGGTGAGAAATGAAGACTGGTCAATTACCTGAGTTGTTCATTATCACATTTTCAAATCCTCAAATCTCAACATTTCTTATCCTACCTTAGACCTCCAAAATAAATCACTATGTCATTTGAATGGAAAGGTGTTTTCCCGGCCCTGCTTACCCCTTTTACAAAGGAGGACAAACTGGACCTTGTTATGTTTGAAAAGAACCTGGCCGCACAGCTTGAAGCAGGGGTCCGGGGGATTATTATCGGGGGCTCATTGGGAGAAGCCAGTACGATCACTGAAAAAGAAAAAGAAGAGCTGGCAGAATTTTCTGTTGAATACCTGAATGGAAAAATCCCTGTCATCATCAATATTGCTGAGAGAAACTGATTTCTCAAACGCATTGATGATCCGCA
>JANMKG010000346.1:0-4296 GCA_031371915.1 Chitinophagaceae bacterium
GCTAAAAGTGGACAAGGATTTTAAGAAGCAGGAAGACGCCATCCGCTGCTATGATGTAGCCCATCATATCGGGCTCTCGCTGGAAGAGGAATACGAGATGCTGAGCCTTCTTGACGAAAGACAAAGACAGGAATATTTAAAAAGACACCTGGCAAAAGTGATACCCATGGTGGCAGGGATGGAACTTTTAAAAGAAAAAATAAAACTGAACGGTCATTTTAAAAATCTCAGCGGGTTTGACCTGGGAAAATAAATCCGGAAATAATTTATGTCAGTCACACTTTGTTTTGATTTTGGCAACACAAGAAAAAAGGTAGCTGTCTTTCACGAGACTGAATTAAAGGAAGTGATCGTGCTGGAAAATGATGCGGTTGAAACGATCCAGTCGCTGATCAATAGTTTCCAGCCTAAAAAAACCATCCTTTCTTCGGTCATTGATCATAACCCATCGATCGAAAACTTACTGGCATCTTCAACAAAATTTCATAAGCTGAGTCATCTCACAAGGGTTTCTTTTACCACGCCGGTTGGCAAACCCGAAACCATTGGAGCGGATCGACTGGCTTTGTCAGCGGCGGCCGTTCATTTTTACCCGGATAAGAATAACCTTGTGATCGGGCTGGGCACCTGTGTAACGTATAATTTCATCAATAAATACCATGAGTTTGTAGGAGGCGGTATTTCCCCCGGCATGGAGATGCGGATGAAGGCATTGAATTATTATACTGCAAAACTTCCCCTGGTAAAAGCTGACAGCAATTTGCCCCTGATAGGCTATGATACAACCACCAATATTCTCAGCGGAGTGGTGCTGGGCATGGCTAAGGAGATTGATGGCTTTATCGACGCGTACCGCGAAAAGTTCAGGAACTTTAACGTGCTCTTAACCGGGGGTGATATAGTGTATTTGGCTTCCCACCTTAAAAGCAAGATATTTGCAGACCCTGATTTAATATTTAAAGGTCTGTATGCAATTAGTGAAGTTAATAACCCCTAAGATAATCAAGACGTTACACTGCTTTTCCCTTACGTTCCTGGTTTTACTTTTTATCGCTGTTCAACCTGCTTTTTCACAGGATAACTCACCCTATTCACGGTATGGCATCGGAGATCTTGTTCCGTCAACAAGTGTTCTTAGCCGTGGTATGGGAGGAATTTCTGCCGGGTATTCGGATTATTTGTCCATCAATTTCAGTAACCCTGCCTCGTATTCTTCTTTTGAAGGGACCAAAGAACTAAAATCAAAAAAATTAAGTGCCGGCCGGGCCATTCTTGATTTTGGTGTGAACGTGGAAGCGCGCACATTAAGCGACGCATCCAGCACAAAAAAATTCACCGCCAATAATGCGCTGTTTTCTTATATACAGGTAGGTGTTCCATTAAAAAAGAACTGGGGTTTAAGTTTCGGGCTGCGTCCTATGTCGAGGATCAGTTACAAGATATTCCGTAATGAAAGATTAAAAGACCCCAACACGGGTTTACCGATCGATAGTGCCAATACCCGATTTGAAGGGAATGGCGGGGCTTATCTTCCTACCATAGGTACGGGCTTCAGTGTCTTTCACCGGGTAAAGGCCGATGGCAGGGAAGAAAAACTAAGTGTGGGTATCAATGCCAGTTATTTGTTCGGATCGAAGGATTATAGCGTCAAGCGGGACCTGATCAATGATTCGGTTGCCTATTACCAGGCGAACTACGAGACCAAAACAAATTTTGGAAGCTTATACTTTAATGCTGGTTTACAATACCGGTTACCTGTGGGAGAAAAAATGTACCTCACCACAGGAATTTACGGTAACTGGAGTCAGAAACTGGATGCGACACAGGACATCCTGAGAGAGACCTATGTGTTTGATGATAACCTGGGTCAGCTAAGACTGGACAGTGTATCGGACCGCGTGAATGTAAAAGGCAAGATCATCCTTCCTTCCACCTTTACGATCGGGTTCTTATTACAAAAACCATCGGTTCCCAATAAGGAAAATGGCTGGTTACTAGGTGTTGATTTCGAACAGCAGAACTGGGACCAGTATAGGATTTATGGTCAAAAAGATTCCGTTCGCAGCAAATGGGAATTACGGGTGGGCGGTCAGTTGAACCCGGTCCCCAAAAGAAATTATTTCAGCAATGTATCTTACCGAGCCGGTTTCTTTATGGGACCTGATTATGTAAAAGTGGGTCAGAAACTTTCACAGGTAGGTGGTTCATTTGGGATGGGATTACCGGTCAGGATCAGCCGACAGGCGCCAAACCAGGTCACCATTGTCAATGTAGCCATGGAATATAGTAAGCGGGGAAATAATGATAATTTGCTGAAGGAAAATATGTTCCGGTTTACCATTGGATTCTCGCTCAGCGATTATTGGTTCATCAAAAGGAAATATGATTAGCCCTGCCGCCAAACCCCCTAAAGGGGGCTCTATATGAAAACAGGGTCTTCATATAAAGACACGGGAAATTTCAGTCCTCGCAATTACATTCAAACTTTATGTCTAATAACTAATAGCTTATTGCTAACAGCTGTATTATGCTCCTGCGAAAATGACGAGAAGACCGTGGATGAATGGACCAGGAAAGTAGTGTTGAAAGAAGAGGCCATTAATATTGAAAGTTTTCTCAGCCAGGATGGAAAAATGAAAGCCAGGCTCACAGCACCTCTTATGTACCGGGTCGCTGCTGATACGCTTTATACAGAATTTCCTAATAGCCTGCACGTGGATTTTTATGATGAGAATACAATGGTCGAAACGAGACTGGATTGTAAGTATGGCAAATATTTCGAAAGCCTGAATAAGGTCTATCTCCGTGACAGTGTTGTCGTCATCAATGTGAAAGGAGATACATTAAAAAGCCCCGATCTCTGGTGGGACCAGAACACTAAATTGTTTTATACAGATAAGTATGCCGAGTACCGGACAAAGGATAAAAAAATATTTCCCTCCAAGGGAATAGAAGCTACGCAGGATTTCAGCCGTGTCACGTTCCGGTATCCTACAGGTGTTCTGCAGGTAAAAGAGAATGGATTTCCACAGTAAAGTTTAGCCACAGATTACACGGATTAACACAGATGGATTGCTTCGCAATCTTTTTTTGGCCACGAAGTAACACGAAAAAGTAATGGCTTCGCGGTTCGCGTTACTTCGTGTTCTTTCGTGGCTAACCTGTATTAATCTGTGTTAATCCGTGTAATCTGTGGCAAAAAAAAATTGCGAAGCAATTCAAATATGTGGCCTTGCACTTGTTACATCTTTCACTAACTTTCCCTTTCAACGCTAAATAGTTTTGTATGGAATATCGCTATATGGGCAAGACCGGTTTACAGCTCAGTGTACTTTCTTTCGGTAGCTGGGTGAGTTTTCACAAACAGATCGATGACGGGGTAGCGGATGAACTGATGGGGATCGCCTATGATAAAGGGGTCAATTTTTTTGATAATGCCGAAGTATATGCCCTGGGAGAAAGTGAAAAAATGATGGGCCGGGTTTTAAAGAAGAAGAACTGGGACCGGACCTCCTATACTGTTTCTTCCAAAGCTTTCTGGGGTTGGCGGGGCAAGGATAATAAGCCCAACCAGACCGGGCTGAGCCGGAAACATTTGACAGAGGCCTGTCACGAAGCCCTGCAGCGGCTGCAAATGGATTACCTCGATCTTTATTTTTGTCACCGGCCGGATAAGCAGGTGCCGATAGAAGAAGTGGTGTGGACCATGCATAACCTGGTCCAGCAGGGAAAGATCTTATACTGGGGCACGAGTGAATGGAGTGGTGTGGAGATCATGGAAGCCCATCGTGTAGCCCAGCAGTATGGATTGATCGGTCCTTCGGTAGAACAACCGCAATACAATCTCCTCGAAAGAAATAAACTGGAAAATGAATTCCTGATGGTATTCAAGACAGTGGGCATGGGTACTACGATCTGGAGCCCGCTGGCTTCGGGTTTATTAAGTGGAAAATATAATAAGGGTATCCCCGAAGGAAGCCGTTTCGCGATCGAAGGTTTTGATTGGCTCAAAGACAGGTGGATGCAGGAAAGTTTTTTGCAAAAGATAAACCAGTTAAGCGGGCTGGCTGCTGAGCTAGGTATATCCGTTGCTCAATTAAGTATTGCGTGGTGTACCAGGAACCCGCATGTCACCACGGCGATACTTGGCGCCTCGAGGAAAGAACAGTTACTGGAAAACCTGCAGGCACTGGAAGCTGTGGCAAAACTGGATGCCGGAGTTATGCAACGTATCGACGATATCGTTCAGACCAAACCTGTATTGCCAGAGTTTTAAAAAAGTAAAAGGACGCTCCG
>JANMKG010000350.1:0-2130 GCA_031371915.1 Chitinophagaceae bacterium
AAAATATTTGTATTTTCCTGGTTATACAGATTTATCCCATGTGTAAAAATTGTATTATCCTTTAATACTTCATACAACAGGGTGACACCAATTGTTTCAGTTGTGTCAAACCGGGAAAGGACTGTATAGTTTTGATTGTGCAGGTAAGCTTTTATGAGCAAAATTTCTTTATTATATGAGTAGAGACCCTCTTCCCAATTCATTTCTGCTTTGGTTTGTAAATGACCGGAAACATATTCAATAATCATCTTCTCCGTATTTCCTTTGTTAATTATTTTGCCACCCTCCAGCAAAACAGTTGTGGAACAAAATTTTCGGATGCTATCCAGATTATGACTTACAAACAAAATTGTTCTTCCATGACTTTTACTTACCTCTTCCATTTTCCCCAAACATTTTTTCTGAAATTCCATATCACCGACTGCCAGCACTTCATCAATTAATAATATTTCAGGCTCCAGGTGCGCCGCTACGGAAAATGCCAGCCGAAGTTGCATGCCACTGCTATAATGTTTAAGCGGAGTGTCAATAAATTTTTCAACACCACTGAAATCAATAATGGCATCTAATTGTTTGGTTATCTCTGTTCTTTTTAATCCCAATATTGAGCCGTTGAGATAAATATTTTCCCGACCCGTCAATTCCGGGTGAAAACCCGTACCTACTTCCAGCAAACTACCTACACGGCCTCTCACCAGTACATTTCCTTTTGTCGGCGGGGTGATGCGGCTGATGATCTTTAATAATGTGCTCTTCCCGGCCCCGTTACGGCCAATAATGCCGATCCTTTCGCCAGCTTCAATATCAAGATCTATATTCTTTAATGCCCAGAAATCATCTCCTCCTTTCTTTCGTCTTGAAAAGATATTCTTTACTGAATCACTGATCACATCCCGCAGTGCTACATAGGGTTGAGATGTAGTAAGCTTGTACCGTTTACCCAGGTTTCTTATTTCAATTGCAGGCTTCATCAGGCAAGATCAGCAAAGTATGATTCGGTTTTACGGAAATAAAGTAAGCCAATGCTAAACATCAGCAAACTACTGGCAGTCCCGATAGTTATGATCATCAAATCAGGGTTCGTATTGCTCAAGGGTACCCGGAAGAGTTCGATAGCGGCGTTCATCGGGTTGATGGCCAGCAGGTATTTGAATAATGGTTCCCGTATGGACTGGAGCGGGTAGATGACCTGTGAAGCAAAGAAGAGCACCTGCAACAGGAACGGTAAAGCATAGCGGAAATCGCGGAATTTTACATTTAACGCAGCCAGGAGAAATCCCAACCCGCCCGCTGCCAGTAAACTCAGGGCAATGCCGGCAGGAAAGTAAAAAAGAGTGGTCCACGAAAGTGATTGGTTTAAAACAGGGCAAAGAATGATAAAAATGATAAAGGCAATTAAAAAATCAAATAGCGCGACCAGCATAGCCGAACAGGGGATGATCAGCCTGGGAAAATATATTTTCTTGATGATATGGGCATTCTGGATCATGCTGTCACCAGCATGAGAAACAGCACTGCTGAAGAGATTCCAGCAGATTAAACCGGATAATACAAAAATGGGATACCGAACAGGGCCTGTGTCAATCTTCCAGGTCCTTGAGAACAGGAAGGTAAAGATAAGCATCATGCCCAAAGGCTGCAATAAAGCCCATAAAATACCAAGGTAAGTCTGTTTGTATTTTACTTTAATATCCCTCCAGGTGAAAAAGTAAAACAACTCCCGGTATTGCCATAGTTCTTTGAGTCCCAGGGATAAACCCGAGGGCGGCTGTATGTTCGTAACGGGTTGTTCCATCGCCCTAAAGATAGCCAATGCCGCGAGAAAGTAAAAGGGGGAGAAGTTGCTTAGTTATCGTAGTTGACAGGCGTTTTGCCTTCGTTATCCTTTTTCTTATTCTGATCGGTTTTTTCCTGCAATTTCTTTTCGTCACGGTTTCCTTTGGGATCGAGCAAAGGATCACCGACGGGGGCCTGCCCGTCCTGTAGTTTGAATGTAAAGACCTTGTCGATATGTACCCATTTGCCATTTTCCCATTTAAAGCCTTCCTGGTCGCCATCCGGGATAAAGGTCCAGGGATGTTCATCGTCGTTGTTCTCCGAGACAAGATGATCCACTAGTATCATTTGGAG
>JANMKG010000359.1:0-4855 GCA_031371915.1 Chitinophagaceae bacterium
GCAGAGAATCTCTGCGTAAACTCTGCCTCTCACGTTCTCTGCGGTGAACAAACCCATCAAAATTTCAAACTGACCCATTACTGGATAACCGGGAAATTACTTCAGCAGCATTATCTATTTTTTTGAAACACAAATAGCAACACACACTTAAAGGCTTACCATAGCTCCGTGGCTTAGTGCCTTGGTGGCTTAGTGGTTCAATCTAAAAACATCAATAAAAGAACATTTCCTAATTTCACCATAAATCCTGGACAATCCAGTCAATCTTAGTTCTATATGTCTATCAATAAAGAAATAAAAAAAGTCACGACGAATACGTTGCAAAAAATGAAAGCCGCCGGTGAAAAGATCAGTATGCTAACGGCGTATGATTTCTCTTTTGCAAAGATCATTGACGGCGCAGGGATCGATGTGATCCTGGTGGGCGATTCCGCTTCGAACGTGATGGCAGGTCATGAAACCACCTTACCCATTACGCTTGACCAGATGATCTACCATGCGGCTGCCGTGATACGCGGTGTTGACCGTTGCCTAGTGGTGGTCGACCTCCCCTTTGGGTCTTACCAGTCCAATTCAGATATTGCCCTGGCCTCTGCGATACGTATCATGAAAGAAACAGGCGGGCACTCCATCAAACTGGAAGGTGGTGAAGAAGTGGTGGACAGTATCAAAAAAATTGTCTCCGCCGGTATACCGGTGATGGGACATTTAGGATTGACACCCCAGTCAATTTATAAATTCGGCACGTATACCGTAAGAGCCAAGGAAGAAGATGAAGCCAATAAATTAAAACGGGATGCCAAATTATTACAGAAAGCAGGCTGCTTCGCCATTGTCCTGGAGAAGATCCCCGCTGCGCTGGCCAAAGAAGTTTCAGAAAGTTTAACCATCCCCACTATTGGAATCGGCGCCGGTGGTAACTGTGATGGCCAGGTATTGGTAATGCATGATATGCTGGGGATCAATACTGAATTCAAACCCCGGTTCCTGCGCCAGTATCTCAATATTCATGAACAGGCAACCAGGGCCGTTCAGCAATACATAGCTGATGTAAAAAAGAAGGATTTCCCGAATGAAACAGAACAGTATTAGATAATAACTAACAGATAATAGATAATAGTTCTTCAAAGTATAGGTATTTTCAAACCGCGGAACCCTTGTCAATCCAGAAGAACTATTATCTATTAGTTATTATCTGTTATCTGCCTTCCCTACCTTTGCACCCTCAATTAATGCAATATGGATTTTCTCAAAACCCTGCGGGTAGAACCGATCAATAAAGGTGTAAGTACAGGTGCCGAATGGATCAGTTCAAAAGGCGAAACTATTGACTCCTGCTCTCCTGTCGATGGCAAAAAGATCGGTGCTGTCGTGTCGGCTGATAAGGAAGGGTATGAAACCGTCATCAAAAAAGCGCAGGAAGCTTTTACCACCTGGCGGATGATGCCGGCGCCAAAAAGAGGCGAGATTGTAAGACAGATCAGCGAAGCATTGAGAGCCTATAAAGAACCATTGGGTAAACTGGTCTCCTACGAAATGGGCAAAAGTCTCCAGGAAGGATATGGTGAGGTACAGGAAATGATCGATATCTGTGATTTTGCCGTAGGTCTCTCCAGGCAATTACATGGATTTACGATGCACAGTGAACGTCCGGGTCATCGCATGTATGAACAATATCATCCCCTCGGTATCGTCGGGATCATTTCCGCTTTCAATTTTCCCGTGGCTGTCTGGAGCTGGAACAGCATGCTTGGATGGGTTTGTGGAAATGTTTGTATATGGAAGCCTTCTGAAAAAACTCCTTTGTGTGCGATAGCCTGCCAGCACATCATAGCGGAAGTGTTTAAAAAGAACGATATCCCTGAAGGTGTTAGTAGCCTGGTCATCGGCGACCGGCAGGTGGGTGAATGGATGGCATCGGATCCCAGGATCCCGCTTATCTCTGCAACGGGTTCGACCAGGATGGGAAAAGCGGTGGGTGCTACGGTCGGGGCAAGACTGGGAAGAGCTTTACTGGAATTAGGTGGTAACAATGCGATCATCATTACAAAGGATGCCGATCTTGATATCGCTATTCTTGGTTCCCTGTTTGGCGCGGTGGGTACAGCAGGCCAGCGATGCACATCAACCAGAAGACTGATCATCCATGAAGCTATTTATGAGAAGGTAAAAGACAAATTAGTAAAAGCTTACCAGCAACTCCGGATCGGTGATCCGCTAGACCAGCATAATCATGTGGGCCCGCTAATCGACAAGGATGCGGTGAAAATGTACCTGGATGCGATTGAAAAATGCAAGGCCGAAGGCGGGAAGTTCATCATTGAAGGAGGTCAGTTGACTGGCCAGGGATACGAAAGCGGTTGTTATGTAAAGCCCTGTATTGCCGAAGCAAAACCCGGTTATAAGATTGTGCAGCACGAAACCTTTGCCCCCATTCTTTATTTACTGAAGTATAAGACCATGGAGGAAGCCATCGCGATTCAGAATGAAGTACCACAGGGATTGTCGTCTTCGGTGATGACACTGAATCTCCGGGAAGCGGAACAATTCCTTTCACATGCGGGGAGTGATTGCGGGATCGCCAATGTGAATATCGGTACTTCCGGGGCCGAGATCGGTGGTGCTTTTGGAGGAGAGAAAGAAACAGGCGGTGGCCGGGAAAGCGGAAGTGATGCCTGGAAAACCTATATGCGCCGGCAAACCAATACCATTAATTACAGCTCTTCCCTGCCGCTCGCCCAGGGAATCAAATTCCATGTTTAATCACAAAAAAAGGCCTGTTACTCTCTTAACGCAACTAATAACGCTTGCCATCCGTCAAAAAAAGCCTAAAAAGCTGCTGATTAAAGGGCTTTCTTATGCAAAATGTATGAATGGTAATCAGTATTTTTACGCCTATACCAATTTTGTAGTATAAAATCAAATACATGAATAGTTTAATGAAACGAGTCTCCCTGCTTGCCTTCTGTGCTTTACTGTCTTCTGCCCTGTTCGCCCAGAAAGATGAAGTTCCGAAGGGCTGGCATATGATGGATAAAGCAACATCCGGTTATTATGGTCTCAGCGTGGATAAAGCCTATGATTTTGTAAGAGCAAAAAAGATAAAGAGCAAAACTGTTATCGTTGCCGTTATTGATTCCGGTATCGATACTACTCATGAAGACCTCCGGTCCGTACTCTGGAAAAATCCAAAAGAGATACCCGGCAACGGTATTGATGATGACAAAAATGGTTATGTAGATGATATTTACGGCTGGAATTTTATCGGTGGCCGTGACGGGCGGAATGTAGAACAGGATTCTTATGAAGCAGCCCGGGTCTACCATAACCTGAAACCTAAATACGAGGGTAAAGAGCTTGACCCTAAAACAATGTCCCCGGAAGACGCTTTTCAATATGAAATGTGGAAACGTTCAGAAACTGAAGTAGCAGGCGGCGATTCCAAAACAAGCGGTCTTGAACTTATTTTCCTGAAAAGAGCCTATACTAATTGCCTGAAAAGCGATAGCATCCTGCGGAAAGCAATGGGTAAAGAAAAATTCACGGGTAAAGAATTGGGAGAATTCACTACCACCGATCCCGATGTAAAAAAAGCCAAGAACAGCCTCTATTCCCTGATGTCGGGTAATGATGCTTTAGAAGCTTCCAACCAGGAATTCCTGGAAGGCTTTGGTGATTATGTAAGCGGTGAAGAGAAAAAAGCAGAAGCTGCCAGCACGCCTCCCGAAGATTACCGCGGTAGTATCGTTAAAGATAATTACAACGATTTCAATGATAAATTTTATGGCAACCCTGATGTAATGGCCAGCAATAAATCAGCCCTGCACGGAACACACGTATCGGGCATCATCGCCGCCTCACGTAATAACGGGGTGGGTATGGATGGTATCGCCGATAATGTAAGGATCATGATGCTGCGGGCTGTTCCCGATGGAGATGAGCATGACAAGGATATCGCGCTGGCGATCCGTTACGCGGCGGACAACGGTGCACAGGTGATCAATATGAGTTTTGGAAAAGGGTTCTCCCCTGAAAAAAAATGGGTGGATGATGCGGTAAGATACGCGGAAAGTAAAGGCGTCCTCCTGGTGCATGCGGCCGGCAATGATGCGAAGAATATTGATTCCACCTTCAATTATCCTACTCCCCTTTTCCTGGATAATAAGAGGCCCAATAACTGGATCACGGTGGGTGCCAGTGGCGACCCCAAAGCAGGTGGAGTAACCGCCAATTTTTCCAATTATGGAAAAAAAGAAGTAGATGTATTTGCCCCGGGCGTAAGAATCTATTCCTCCGTTCCAGGTGGTAATACCTACCAGAATTTGCAGGGAACAAGTATGGCTTCTCCGGTGGTAGCTGGTCTCGCGGCATTTATCCTTGAATATTATCCTAACCTGAGCGCTGCACAGGTAAAGATGGTGATCGAAAAATCAGCTGTCAAACTCTCAGAAAAAGTAAAAAATCCTGAGACAGGCGATATGGTTCCGCTTTCTGATATCAGTAAATCAGGTGGGCTGGTCAATGCCTACGAAGCGATCAAACTGGCTTCTACCATCAAAGGAGAAAGGAAACCGGCGATCGTAAACCCAAAGACTACTGTTAAGCCGAAAGCAAAAGGATAAAGCAAGAAAAATATCGAGGCCCGTCCGTAATAAACGAGACGGGCTTTTTTATTGGGCTCCGCCAGGGGTGTTTCGAAATGACTTTCTTTCGTGAAACTTGAGTATTTTGCATGGTCTCAAAATTGACTCTTATAAAATTTTTCAGCATTTTTTTATACCAAAAACAATAATTGTATGCCCCGTCCTGATCTTTCAAGGGTACCCGAATGGTACCATGTTTACATTAACCAGGT